>JAURHM010000099.1 GCA_030833315.1 Burkholderiales bacterium | reverse complement strand
TTTGAGATTCTTGGCGTTTTCAAGGGCTACATCGCGAATGATCAGCAGTCGATGGGCTACGGGGTGCATCTTTGCTGGAAAAATCCCAAAATCACTGAGGATGTGCAAAAACCGAAGAAATCGTATTCCGGCGGACGGCTGGCGGACTCTGTGCGCGTGGGCACCGTTCAATACATGTTGCGTCGTGTGCATTCCTTCGAGGAGTTCATCAAGTTTGTCGAATATTTTGTAGATGTGGTTGCGACCTACAACGGTGATTTTGTCGTTTTCCCCGAACTTTTCACGCTGCAGCTGTTGTCGATCGAGAATCGGGAAATGCCTCCAGCCGAAGCCATCGAGGCGCTGACTGAATACACGCCGAGATTCCGTGAAGCGATGCGCAATCTGGCGCTGAAACACAATATCAACATCATTGGCGGATCACACCCGACCAGGGTCGCGAACGGGCGGGTGGAAAACATCTCCTATGTATTTCTGCGCGATGGCAGCATTTTTGAACAGGCGAAAATACACCCGACGCCCAACGAAGTGGCATGGTGGAATATTGAGGGTGGCAACAAGGTTGCTGCCATTGAGACCGATTGTGGGCCGATCGGTGTCCTGATCTGTTACGACTCCGAGTTCCCGGAGCTGGTGCGTCATCTTACCGATCAGGGCATTCACATGCTGTTCGTGCCGTTCTGTACCGACGAGCGACAGAGCTTTCTGCGGGTACGTTATTGCTGTCATGCGCGCGCGGTCGAAAACCAGATTTATGTGGTGATGTCGGGAAATGTCGGCAACCTGCCCAATGTGACCAACATGGATATCCAGTATGCGCAAAGCTGCGTGCTGACACCCTGCGATTTCCCGTTTGCACGCGACGGCATTGCGGCTGACACCACGCCGAACGTGGAAACGGTGGCGATCGCTGATCTGCGGCCGGATACTCTGATCACTGCGCGCAATAACGGCACCGTGCGCAACCTGCGCGACCGCCGGCACGATCTCTATGGCGTGATCTGGCGGGGGCCTTAACCCGTTTGGCCGAGTTGTCGTTGCCCGTGCGCTGACACCATGCGGACGGGGCGGATCATTTGGATCCATTGCCGTACGTGCTGAACTCTCATATGGTGAACCATCCGCTGCTTACGGCTCCGGGCGTAGGTTAAAATTCTCCTGTTCTGCTGCTTAGCCTGGTCTGCGGCGGATTCCCTCTGGAGGACATTCGATGGGCCACACCATCGCCGAGAAAATACTTGGCCAACACGCAGACGGCAAGCCGGCCAAAGCCGGTGAGATTGTCGTTGCGGGTGTCGATTTTGCAATGATTCACGATGCACGCGCCGGCAATGCACTGAAGATGATCGAAAAGCTCGGCGCAAAATCGCTTCCGCATGTGAAGCGCACCGCACTGGTGCTGGATCATTATTCCCCGCCGCCCAATATGGAGGCCGCCAATACGCATGTCGCGATGCGCGCCTTTGCCGACAAACATGGTTCTCCGCTGTACGACGTCGGTGACGGCATCTGCCACCAGGTGCTGCCCGAAGGCGGGCATCTGACCTGCGGAGATCTGGTTGTCGGCACCGATACCCATTCGACAACCTACGGCGCATTCAACGCCTTCGGCACCGGCGTCGAAGGCACGGACGTATCGGCAGTGATGATGACCGGCAAGCTGTGGTTCCGCGTGCCGGAGACCATCCGCATTGAATTAAAAGGGCCATTGCAGCCCGGTGTCTGGGCCAAGGATGTCACGCTGACCATGCTCGGCAAGCTGGGCGCCGAAGGGGCGAACTACCGCGCGCTGGAGTATTGCGGCAGCGGCGTGTCGGCGATGGCGATTGATGACCGCATGACACTGTCCAATCACGCTGCGGAACTGGGCGCGAAAGCGGCCTTGCTCGAAGCTGATGAAAAAACCTTTGCCTGGCTGAAGGCGCACGGCGCAGCTGCACCGAAGCCGGTCAAGGCCGATGCCGATGCGATTTATGCACAACGGATCGTGATTGATACTGCAACGCTGGCACCGCAGGTCGCCCGTCAGCACAACATCGACGATGTGGTGGCGGTGCCGGATGTTGCCGGCCAGAAAATCCATGTTGCATTGATCGGCACCTGCACCAACGGCCGTCTCGACGACATCCGTCAGGCCGCGGCCATCCTCAAGGGCAAGAAACTGGCGAAGGGCGTGCGCATGATCATTACCCCGGCGTCGCGAGCGATTTATCTGGCGGCGATGCGCGAGGGACTGTTCGAAATCCTCACCGCGGCGGGCGCTTCGGTGGAGGCGGCGGGCTGCGGTACCTGCGTCAACATCACCGGCCACTACATCGCGGCGGATGATCAGGTGGTGATTTCCAGCGCCAACCGCAATTTCAAGGGCCGGCTTGGCAATCCGAAGTCGGAAATCTGGATCGGCTCGGCAGCGACGGTTGCCGCATCTGCGCTGACCGGCGTGGTGACCGATGCGCGTACGGTCGCCGGCGGTGACTGGCGAGCGGCAGCCTGAAGGCAACCATGAACATCATCAAAGGCAGTGCACGGATCATCGGCGATGAGGTCAGCACCGATATTCATTGTTCGAGCAAATACCTGCCAGGTAAGGATGCGACCTACATCGCTACCGTGGCTTTCGAGCAGGTCGCACCGGGGTTTGCGAAGGCGTTCAACAAGGGTGATGTCATCGTTGCCGGGAAACACTTCGGCATCAATTCTTCGCGCGAACAGGCGGTGCATGTGATGCACCGGATGGGCGTGTCGGCGATCATCGCGACGAGTTTTGGCCGCCAGTTCTACCGCAATGCGATCAACAACGGTCTGCCGGTGATCGAATGCGACATCAGCGGTATTGTTGCCGGTGATGCGCTGGAGATTGATCTGGTTGCGGGACGTATTGCCGTTACTGCGAAAAACATCACGCGCGCCGTGCCGCCCTTGCCGGCAACGGTGAGAACGTTACTGGAGGCGGGCGGACTGATTCCGTTTCTGCAGAAACATCCGGACTGGAATGTTGGAGGGGAGGCCGCATGAAGCTGAAACAGATTGTTGCATCGCTGGCGCTGGCCGGATTAGCCGGTCTGGCACAGGCGCAGTCCTACCCGGGCAAGCAGATCACCATCCTGTGCTGGTC
>JAURHM010000069.1 GCA_030833315.1 Burkholderiales bacterium | reverse complement strand
GGTGCCTTTGTTGGAAGTGATCTGGCGCACGAATTTCAGCGCGTCCAGGTACATTGCCATCGTCTTTTCCAGATTGACGGTGTGAATCTTGTTACGGTGACCGAAAATATAAGGTGCCATTTTCGGGCTCCAGTGACGGGTCTGGTGGCCGAAGTGGACGCCGGCTTCCAGCATTTCACGCATGGTGACTGACATGATGGTATTTCTCCTGTTAGGGTTAATCCGCCACCTGCCCGAAACGAACCCGGAGTATCCGGGCACCCTTAACGTCGGCAGGTGTGTGTAATACCCGATCAAAAAAAGTTCAGTCGATCGAGCTAACTTGTTATTTTAGCACGTAAAGCCATCTTTTCTCAAGCTGCGGATTTAACACCGGTAACCGCCTGCCCGGCCGGCAATTCCGAGGCTCCAGGGCGAATTTTTTGAATGGTTACAACCTGTTAGAATCGTCACCTGCCTTTTTACTGCAACCCCGCGCAGCCCCGCATGGCGCGCATCGAAAGCGCCGTCATGGCCGTTGAACTCAAGACCCCCAAAGACATTGAACACATGCGAGTGGCCGGCCGCCTCGCCTCCGAAGTCCTGGATTTCATTACCCCCCATGTTCAGCCCGGCATAACTACGGGCGACCTGGACCGGTTATGCCACGACTATATGGTGAACCAGCAGGGCACAATCCCGGCGCCGTTGAACTACACCCCGCCGGGTTACACGCCCTACCCCAAATCGATCTGTACCTCGGTCAATCACGTGGTCTGCCACGGCGTGCCCGGAGAAAAACGCCTGAAAAACGGCGATATCGTGAATCTGGACATCACCGTGATCAAGGATGGCTACCACGGCGATACCAGTCGCATGTTCTACGTCGGCCCGCCCTCGATCCAGGCACGCCGGCTGGTTGAACTGACTTATGACTGCATGTGGCGCGGCATCCGCGTGATCAAACCCGGGAAAACACTCGGCGATATCGGACATGCCATCCAGATCCACGCAGAACGTAACGGCTGCAGCATCGTTCGCGAATTCTGCGGACACGGCATCGGCCTGAAATTCCATGAAGATCCGCAGATCCTGCATTACGGCAGCCCGGGCATGGGCATGAAACTGGAAGAAGGCATGATTTTCACAGTCGAGCCGATGATCAATGCGGGGCGCCCGGAAATCCGCCAGATGGCTGATGGCTGGACCATCGTCACCAAAGACCACAGCCTTTCGGCGCAATGGGAACACACCGTGCTGGTCACCGCAGACGGCTTTGAAGTACTGACACTGTCGGCCGGCAGTCCGCCCCCGCCGGCCTGAGGCCAGATCCGATGCAAGCCGCGTCCGAACATCGTCCCCGGAACGCCCCGCCAAACGGAGTTGCCGCGCAACGTATTGCGCTATCTGCCGATCGCAGCGTCATCCGCGAACGTTTTGAGTCAGGTCAACTCGGTAACGATCTGCCACATGGACTTGCCCTCCTGACCGACCGTCATTTGCGGCAAGCATGGAAAGCGCAGCTAATGCCGCCGGGCGCCGCACTGATTGCAGTCGGCGGGTATGGCCGCGGACAACTTTTCCCGTATTCCGACGTCGACATTTTGATTCTGTTGCCGGCGTCGCCTGACGACGCCCTCAAATCCAAACTGGAGTCGCTGGTCGGACACTTCTGGGACATCGGCCTCGAAACCGGTCACAGCGTGCGAACTCTCGAAGAATGTTTCGAAGTGGCTGCCACGGATATCACAGTGCAGACGACCCTGCTGGAGTCGCGCCTGATATCCGGGAACCGCGATCTGTACCGTAAATTCACCCGCAGGCTATTGCAGTCAATCGACCCGGTCGCGTTTCTGCGCGCAAAAATGATTGAGCAGCATGACCGTCATTCGCGGCACCAGGAAACCAATCTCGAACCTAATCTGAAAGAGAGCGCGGGCGGCCTGCGCGACCTGAACACCATCCTGTGGATATCCCGTGCAGCGGGTCTTGGCCGCACCTGGCTGGAACTGGCGCGCAGGGGCTTCATTACCCGGGATGAAGCTGCCGCGATCAGCCGCCATGAACGGGTACTGGGCATGTTGCGCATCCGGCTGCACTACCTTGCCGGCCGCCGTGAAGACCGACTGTTGTTTGATCATCAAACAGCATTAGCCAAGCAACTGGGATTTGCCGAGCGCACCGGCAAACGCGCCAGCGAACGCCTGATGCAGCGTTACTACCAGACGGCAAAATCAGTTTCGCAGTTGAATACGATATTGCTGCAGAACCTGGAACGGCGCATCGCCCCGCCGGGAAACCGGCAGGTAAAGCCGCTGAATGAACGGTTCGTCATCCTGGGTGAACTGCTTTCCGCGCCGGACGAAACCATTTTTGAACGCGACCCCTGCTCCATTCTTGAGGTCTTCGCGTTGATGCAGAAGCATCGCGAAATAAAAGCCATCGGCGCATTTACGCTGAGGGCATTATGGCGCGCCCGACGCCGTATCAATCCCGCCGCGCGACGCGACCCGCGGATGCGGGAGCAGTTCATGGAAATCCTGCGCAGCCCGACCAGCGTGATCCGCGAACTGCGCCGCATGCACCAGTACGACATTCTGGGACGTTACATCCCGGCTTTCGGCCGCATTGTCGGCCAGATGCAGCATGATCTTTACCATGTCTACACCGTCGACGAGCATATCCTGAAAGTAGTACGGAACCTGCGGCGCTTTGCCGTGCCGGAACTGGCTCACGAGTTCCCGCTGTGCAGCCGCTTGATGAGCGAATTTGACCGACCCGAACTGCTCTACCTGGCCGGCCTGTTCCATGACATTGCCAAAGGGCGTGGCGGCGACCATTCCGAACTCGGCAAGCCGGATGCCATCCGTTTTTGCAAAGCTCACGGGCTCAGTGCGGCGGACTGCGATCTCGTTGCATGGCTGGTTGAGAAGCATCTGGTGATGTCGGCAACCGCGCAAAAACGGGATCTTTCCGACCCTGAAGTCATAAACTCATTTGCACAAATGGTCGGCGATGAACGCCACCTCGTTTCACTGTATTTGCTGACGGTCGCCGACGTACGCGGCACCAGCCCCAAAGTCTGGAACGCCTGGAAAGCGCGCCTGCTAGAGAATCTTTTTCACGGCACGCGACGGCTGCTGAGCGGCGAACGCAGTGAAAGGCAGGACGGCCAGCGAGCACGCCAGGAGGAAGCCATCGCCACGCTGCTGCTGTATGCGATTCCGGAAAATGCCTACAAGGAATTCTGGCAGCAGCTCGATACGGGATACTTCCTTCGCCACGATCCCCAGGAAATCGCCTGGCACACGCGCCAGCTGTATCAGCGATTCAAGTCACTGACGCCAGTTGTCCGGGCACGCCTGTCGCCAATCGGGGAAGGCCTGCAGGTCATGGTTTACCTCGCCGACCAGAAAGAGCTTTTTTCAAGAATCTGCGGCTTTTTCGAGAGCATCAGCTTCGACATCTTCGAGGCCAAGGTGCACACCACACAGCACGGCTACGCCCTCGACACCTTCCAGATCCAGGACACCTCGGAACGGCAAGCGTCCGAATACCGCGACCTGATCAGCTATATCGAATATGAACTGACGGATCGCCTGACGAATAACGCGCCACTGCCGCCGTTATCGAAACCCCGGATCAGCCGTCAGCTGCGCCATTTTCCCATCACACCGGAAGTCATCATCCAGACCGATGAACGCGGTGACTACCGGATGCTGTCGATTGTCGCGGGTGACCGTCCGGGGCTGCTATCTCGCATCTCCCGGACACTGACGGCATTCGACATCAATCTGCATTCGGCAAAGATCAACACCCTAGGTTTCCGTGCGGAAGATACTTTTGTCGTCAGCGGTAGCGCACTGAACAACCCGAAAACAACGGTCCGCTTTGAAAGTGAGCTGCTGGATCAACTACGGATCTGATCGCGCCATACGGATCAGTCGCCGCCGAGGTTTTCGCCCGGAAATAATTCCTCGGTAAACCCGAAATCGCGCAAATTGCGCACCCGCATCGGATACAACACACCATCCAGATGATCGCATTCATGCTGCACGACACGCGCATGAAAATCAACAACAGTACGGTCAATGGCATGACCTGAAGCATCAAATCCCCGGTAACGCAGCCGCTTGTAACGGGGCACCAGCCCCCGCATGCCGGGCACCGACAGACAACCCTCCCAGCCCTCCTCAAGTTCATTATCGAGTGGTTCCAGCACCGGATTGATCAATACGGTATACGGCACCGGCTCCGCATCCGGATAACGCGGATTCGATTGCATACCGAAAATGACCACCCGAAGAGGGACACCGATCTGCGGTGCCGCCAGACCTGCACCGTTGAGGGCATGCATGGTGTCCTCCATGTCGGTCAATAGTTCGCGCAACTCTGCCTTATCAAACCGTTCCACCGGCCTGGACTGCTCCAGCAGACGGGGATCGCCCATGCGCAAGACTGTTCTAATCGCCACGATCCGATCCCAACGCGTCGAGAATCAGACGCACTTTTTTCATCGCCGCATCCGATACCGTCAGGATGTCATCAAGGGATACTGTCTTGGCATTGTTACCCTTCCCTGCAGCGGGATTGACGACTACGGCCAGCATCGCATAACCGAGACCCAGTTCCCTGGCGAGGACCGCCTCCGGCATGCCCGTCATGCCGACGATATCCGCACCGTCACGTTCCATCCGGTTGATTTCTGCTGCGGTCTCCAGTCGCGGCCCCTGGGTAGCACCGTAAGTCGCGCCGTCCAGCAGTTCGAATCCGCAAGTGCGGCCGGCCGCCAACAAGCGGCGCCGCATGTCGGCACAGAACGGCAGCGTGAAATCGATATGCTGCAAGGGCTGTTTGATGCCGTCGAAATAGGTGCTTTCACGGCCATGGGTATAGTCGATGATCTGATCGGGAACGACCAGTGCCCCGGCAACCATAGTTCCTGAGATACCGCCAACCGTAGAAACCGCGACGACGTTACGCGCACCCTGTTCCTGCAGCGCCCACATATTCGCGCGGTAATTGATGTGGTGCGGCGCTATCGAATGATCGGCACCATGACGCGGCAGGAAAACCAGGGCCTGCCCGCGCAACGTGCAGAAGACCAGATCCGCTGAAGGTTCGCCATAAGGAGTGGCACAAGCCCGCCTTTCGGTGATTTCAAGGCCGGACAATTGATCCAGTCCGCTACCGCCAATAATGCCAAGCATGATGTTTCAATCCTGTTGATCAGGCGCCAATGCGTATACTGCGGGCAGGTTGCGCCACTGGCCGCGAACATCCATACCGAAGCCGAAGACATAACGGTTCGGCAGCGTCACGCCGATAAAATCCGCTGCAACCGGTTTCTGGCGCTGCAGGTCCTTGTCGGAAAAAACGGCAATCAGCACCCGGACTGCGCCGGCCTCCAGCAATTTGCTCTTGATGGCGGCGATCGTCAGTCCCTCATCCAGAATGTCGTCAATCAGCAATACAATGCGGCCCGCGACCGAATCCGGAATTCCGCCGCGCCATGCCAATTCGCCGCCACGGGTGGCCGTGCCATAACGGGTAGCATCGACATAATCGACATCAACAGGAAATGCCAACTGGGGCAGCAGGTGTCCTGCAAAGATCAGACCGCCACGCATGACTACGAGAGCCAGGGGACGTTCAGGGGAAGCAGCCAGGGCCGCGTTGAGCGCATTGGCCACCCGGGTGACCGCAGCAGCAACAGCGTGAGGCGCCAACAGCAATTCGGCGCGTGCAGGTAACGCAGCCATCAATAGGTGAACGTCACCACATCATCATCCATGGCCTGCTCGATGATATAGGCACCGCCGACGATTTCAGTGATCTCCGGAATCAGGTCATCACCCCAAAGCTCCAGCGTCGGCGTGCAGACCTTGAACTGAACGCCCGCCTCATGGGCATCCTTCATGAAGTCATAAACGTTTTTGAGCGAACCTTCCTTGACGTGCAGTTTTTCAGCAACGCCTTTTTTTGCCAGCTCACCGGCGCGTGCAGTCAGAATGACTTCAACCTCATAATCCATGGCAGCCGCCACCGTCGCCTGGAAAAACGGCGCGCCCAGCTCCGCGCTGCTGTTCGGGTCGGTGTTGACCATGATGATCATCAGTTTGTTTGCCATTTTGCCGCCGGTAATCCGTTAAACCCTGCAAATCCGGAATGTAACCCTGATCAGCATCATATAGTGTTCCGCCACGGCTCAGCGAATCAGGCCGTGAAGATAACGCTTAAACGCGTCGCCGATTTCAGGGTGCTTCATACCGAGCTCGACATTGGCCTCCAGATACCCCAGCTTGCTGCCGCAATCGTAGCGACGACCCTCGAATTCGTAAGCCAGAACCGTTTCCCGCTGTTGCAGTCTCGCAATGGCATCGGTCAGTTGAATCTCCCCGCCGCTGCCGGCGCCGGACTTCTGCAACTCACTGAAAATACCCGGAGTCAGGATATAACGACCCACAACACCCAGCAGGGACGGCGCTTTTGCCACAGGCGGCTTTTCGACGATTCCGCTGATCACATGAGGTGACTTTGATCGCGCCGGCACGGCAACCACGCCGTAACGTGAAATTTCAGCTCTGGGAACTTTTGCCACAGCGACCATGGACTGCCCGTTTTCACGATGCAGGCGCTCCATCTGCGTCAGAACCGGAACCCGGGCATGAATCAGATCATCGGCCAGCAGCACGGCAAAAGGCTCATTGCCGACAGCCGGTTGCGCGCACAGCACCGCATGCCCCAACCCGAGAGGCTCAGCCTGCCGGACAAAAATGCAATTGACACCACGCGGCAGAATGCTTCGCACTTCAGACAGCAGCTTCGATTTGCCGCTGCGCGCCAGCGCCATTTCCAACTCCACGGCCTGATCGAAATGGTCTTCAATCGCGCGCTTGCCGCGTCCGGTCACGAAAATCAGCTCCTTTACCCCGGCAGCCACAGCTTCCTCAACGGCGTATTGGATGAGCGGTTTGTCGACAATCGGCAGCATTTCCTTGGGGCTGGCTTTTGTCGCCGGCAAAAAACGCGTGCCCAGCCCTGCAACCGGGAAAACCGCCTTGCGGATGGAACTTTTTTTCAACACGGACCTCCCCCTGTTCAATCTTTTTTGTCGAGCAAAGTCAGCAGACCCTGTTCGTCCAGTACGGTGACGCCAAGCTCCAGCGCCTTTTCCAGTTTGCTGCCCGCTTCGGCGCCGGCCACAACAAAATCCGTTTTTTTCGACACGCTACCCGTGACCCGTCCGCCTGCGGCCTCGATAAGCGCCTTGGCGTCGTCACGGGTCAGGCCGGGCAAAGTGCCGGTCAGCACAAAAATCCGTCCGGCTGCAGCCCCGTTCGCCACCAACCTCGGCGCAGCCGTATCGTAATGCACCCCTGCCGCCAGCAAGCCGCTGATCACTTCGCGATTATGCGGTTCGGCAAAAAACTGCGCCACGCTTTCCGCGACGACGGGACCGACATCCGGCACCTGCTGCAAATCATCGATTCCCGCCTGCATCAAGGAATCGAGATTGCCGAAATGCGCCGCAAGGTCACGTGCAGTACTCTCCCCGACATTGCGGATGCCGAGTGAGTAAATCAGCCGTGCCAGTGTGGTGTTTTTGCTTTTGCCGATGGCTGCCGTGGTGTTGGCCGCTGATTTCTCGGCCATGCGATCGAGAGCGGCGAGGCGTTGTTCATCCAGCGCATAAAGATCTGCCGGCGTACGCACCAGATCGAGGTCGACCAGCTGATCGACCAGACGCTCGCCCAGCCCTTCAATATCCATTGCCCGTCTGGAGGCAAAATGCAGTAAAGCCTGTTTGCGCTGCGCACTGCAATACAAACCACCGCTGCAACGTGCGATCGCCTCACCTTCACTGCGTACCACCTGGGACTTGCACACGGGGCAACGCACCGGCATTTCAAAACGGTCTTCAGACCGTCTTGAGCCCGGCACAGATACCCGAACCACCTCCGGAATGACATCGCCGGCGCGGCGCACAATCACCGTATCGCCGACATGCACATCCTTGCGCCGCACTTCATCCTCATTATGCAGGGTTGCGTTGGTAACGTTGACGCCGCCGACAAACACCGGCTGCAGTCGGGCCACCGGTGTCAGCGCGCCGGTGCGTCCCACCTGCACATCAATACTCAGCACGATGCTGGTGGCCTCCTCGGCAGGAAATTTGTGCGCGACGGCAAACCGCGGTGCCCGGGAGACAAAACCCAGTTGCTGCTGCGCTGTCAGACTGTTGACCTTATAGACCACACCGTCGATGTCGTAAGGCAAGCCTTCACGCGCGCCGCCAATCTTGCGGTAGTAATCCAGCAGACCCTCCAGACCGTTGACGACCGCGCATTCGGGCGCAACGAGGAATCTATTTTTCTTAAAATAATCAATTACTTGACTATGAAGTCCTAATCCAACAAAACCCTCGGCATAACCCAAGCCATAAGCATAAAAGGTCAATTTGCGGCCCGCCGTAATGCGCGAATCCAGCTGACGAAGGGATCCAGCCGCTGCATTGCGCGGATTCGCAAACAACTTGGCATCGTGGGCCTGCTGATTGCGATTCAGTTGCTCGAAGTCTTCGCGCAGCATCAATACTTCGCCGCGAACTTCAAGCACTTCCGGCGCGCCTTCGGGAAGATGCAAAGGAATGGAACGCACCGTGCGCAAGTTGGCAGTGACGTCCTCACCGGTGTAACCATCGCCGCGCGTGGCGCCGCGTATCAGCAAGCCTTTTTCATAAACAAGACTGATCGCAAGACCATCGAACTTAGGTTCGACCGCGTATTCGACAAGATCAGTCCCCAGCGCCTCGCGGATCCGGCGATCAAAAGCTTCAACTTCTGAATCTTCGAAGGCATTGTTCAATGACAACATCGGCTGACGATGAGTTGCCTGCGAAAATTCTGCAGCAGGGGCACCGCCAACCCGCTGTGTCGGGGAATCCGCCGTCAGCAGTTCGGGATGTTCGACCTCAAGACTCTGAAGCTCGCGAAACAGACGATCAAAGTCAGCATCGGAGATCAGCGGATCATCGAGAACGTAATACCGGTAATTGTGCTGCTCGATATCCTCGCGCAGGCGCGCGGCTCGCGCCCGCAGCGCGTCCGCAGTCATGCAAACAGTCGCTGCGCCCGCTGGCCGCCCGCCGGAATATCGCGTGCGGCCATCGCGTCATGAATTTCGCGCAGCTGTGCCTTGATCCGCTCCAAACCTGCGGCCTGCAGCACCACGCGATTATCATCGACCAGGAAGCCGCCGAGGGCATTCGCCAACAGTCCGCCAATCCGGGCCATATCATCGAGTGCAGTGCCGGCGTTGGCGACCCTGGGCACATCCAGCAGCAGCGTGAGTCCGGAAGTCTGCATGGCCTCGAGACAATCCGCCGCAAAAGTTTCGGTTTCGTGATTTTCCAGGGTGAACAGGGTTTTGCCTTCGGCATCACGCCAGTGAAATACCCCGTTTGATTCAAGACTGAATCCGGCGTCTGTGGCCGCAGCAGCAACCTGGTCACCACTGAACGCATCCCCGGATTGAGCCACCACATTGAGTCCGATGGCGACATCCATATCGCCGCAAAATGCATCAAGTTCCTGCGCAGCCTTGAGACCCGCAGCGACATCGGGAATTTCCGCGGTAGCGGCATGCCGTTCAGCCCAGCTGTGCACGGCATCACAAAAACCGTTAAGTTGTGGCGCATGCACAGGTCCACTGCGATTGGCCAGCTGAATGGCAACCTGCAGACGCCTGAAACCACCGTGTGCCTCGCGGCCCAATGACAACCACGCACCGGAGGATTCATCCCGGCCGAGAACCCGTGCCGGCTTGCCGAATGTCGCAATCTGGCTTTGCAACTCATGCAGTGCAGATTCGGCAACCGGTCCGTCTGACTCTATATCTGCTGCAAATTCAATCAGGGAGTCCGCGCCGTCCGCGGTCACCGGCAGCGAAGAAGCTGCGGCATGTTTTGCGGTGGCAGCACCAGCAGGCAAAGCCCCCTCACCCAGTCGCGGCTCGATGCGGGGCGCCGTATCCGCGACTGAGGATGCCGGCATTGCAGCAGGCTTGCTGAGCAGCACATCATCACGCTGCCCCTCGAAGGCCCGCTCGAGGCGCTGGCGCAGCTTGCGCTCCTGCCAGAGGTTGTAAGCGTAAACCCCGCCAATGACGACGACTCCGAGTACCGCCAACGCGATCTGCAGGTCGCTCATTCAGGTCCGGCCGTCAGGCCGCCTCTTCAGTGAGTTTCATGGCCGCCTCAATGTCCACAGCAACGACACGGGAAACGCCAGGCTCCTGCATGGTGATGCCGAGCAACTGATTGGCGATTTCCATCGTAATCTTGTTGTGAGTAATGAAGACGAACTGCGACTGCTCCGACATACGCTTGACCAGTTCGCACAGACGGCCCGTATTGTGGTCATCGAGCGGTGCGTCAACCTCATCCAGCATGCAGAACGGCGCGGGGTTGAGCTGGAATATCGCGAATACCAGCGACATTGCGGTCAGTGCCTTTTCACCGCCGGACAGCAAATGAATCGAGCTGTTCTTTTTGCCTGGCGGTTGCGCCGTGACCTGAATGCCCGCATCCAGAATCTCTTCGCCGGTCAGCGTCAGTTTCGCATTACCGCCGCCGAACAGCACCGGGAACATGCGCGAGAAATGTGCGTTGACCTCGTCAAAGGTGGTTTGCAGGCGTTCGCGCGTTTCACGGTCAATACGGCGAATCGCGTCTTCCAGCGTGTTCATCGCTGAAGTCAGGTCAGCCGATTGCGCATCCAGATAGGTCTTCCTTTCGCGACCGGCCTCCAGTTCTTCCAGCGCAGCAAGGTTGACTGCGCCGAGGCTCTTGATTTCATCGTTGAGGCGGTTGATCTCTGACTGCAGGGATCCGGAACGCTGGCCCTTCTCCACGTTCTGCGCCAGAACCTCCTCGTTTGCACCGGCCTCCACCAGCTGCTGCGCATACTGTTCTTCGTTGATGCGCGCTTCCTGCTCTTTCAGCTTGACCTCATTGATACGGTCACGCAACGGACCCAGCTTATGTTCCGAGGCCATGCGCTCTTCTTCAACGGCCTTGAGCTGCGACTCCGTGGCTTCCAGCACGTCGCGGGCCTGAGCCAGCGCCTCTTCCTTGGTACCGCGCAGCGACAGGGCGATCTGCAACTGGCTTTGCCAGGGCGACTCGTCGAGACGCTCAAGACCCTCCTGCTCGGTTGCCATTGCCAGTTCGACGCGCTCCAGGGTTTCGTTGGCCGCTGCCATCGCGCGCTCAACTTCACCGATTTTGCCGATCGAGGTTTTGGCCTGGAAAATCGCTTCCTGAAGTTCCCGGTCAGACTGCTGAAGGGTAATTCGCTGCGCCTCCAGCACGGATTGCGCCTGGCGGAACTGCGCCATGGCATTCTCAAGCTCAGCTGCAAATCCACCGGCTTCTTCGCTTAGATGCTCCAGGGCACCGGCAGTCGCCTCCTGGTGCTGGGTTTCAATGGCGACCTGAGCGGCAATTTCGGCCAGTTCAGATGCGATCTGCTCGCCGCGCTGGTTCAGACGCTGGGTCTGCTCGGTCAGACGAACATTTTCAACCTGAAGCGCATGATGTTCCTGCTGCAGACGGGAGACGTCGCTGCGCAACTCACCAAGAGCAGCTTTCTCACTGGCAATCCTTGCAGACTGCTCTTCAACGGTCGTCCGCAACGCGGCAATTGCCGTTTTGCGACCCGTAATCTCCTGATCCAGGCTTTCAATTTCGCGCTGTCGGGACAATACGCCATGCAACTCCGAATCCGGTGCATGGAAGGTCAGGCTGTTGCGGGTGAACAAATAACCATCTTTCGAAACCAGGACTGCGCCCGCGCTCAGTTGGTTGCGAAGGCTGAGGCCTGTGGCCAG
>JAURHM010000085.1 GCA_030833315.1 Burkholderiales bacterium | reverse complement strand
GAGGTGTCCGATGGAGAGAAGGCGATTTACGGGGGAGTTCAAGGCGGAGGCAGTACGGCAGGCATTGCTGCCGGGGGTATCCAAGGCGCAGGTGGCGCAGGATCTGGGGATTCACAGCAACATGCTACGCAAGTGGATCCGTCTGGCTCAGGGCGATAGCAATCCCAAGCTGACCAAGGCTACGTAATCAGCGGCAGATTTGGCAAGGGAGAACCAGCGGCTGCAGAAGGAGCTTGCGCGGGTGAAGATGGAGCGCGATATCCTAAAAAAGGCCACGGTGAGTTCAACCGATCGACGCAACACTTTGCGTTTTAATGGTGTTTGCGAGGAGATGTTGAATGGCACAAATGGGAAGACCTGGACTCTCGGCGGTACAGAAGGCCGAATTGTGGGCGCGCTGGAAAAATGGGCAGTCACTGAGCGAGATAGGACGTGCCCTGGGCAAGCACGCGGCCTCGATTCACGGTGTTGTGGCAATGCGAGGAGGTATCGTTCCCGTGCAACGCCGACGCTCCCGCTTGGCCTTGACGCTGGCCGAACGTGAAGAAATCTCACGCGGCATAGCGGCTAATCTATCAGTCCGGGAGATCGCTAGCACCATCGGCAAGGCGGCCTCAACTGTAAGCCGAGAGCTAAACCGCCATGGAGGGCGCGGCCATTATCGTGCCGCCGACGCGGATGGGCGGGCGTGGAAGCAGGCCCGACGCCCTAAAACCTGTAAGCTGGCAATAAATGATCGTCTCAGGCGATTTGTTGCAAGTAAACTAAGCCTGGATTGGTCACCGGAACAGATTTCTGGCGGACTCAAGCTACGGTTTCCTGAAGATGACGTGATGCGGCTCTCCCACGAAACCATCTATCGCAGCCTGTTTATTCAGGCGAGAGGGGTTCTGAAGAAGGAGCTGATGGCGCATTTGCGTATTCGGCGCATGATGCGGCGGTCAAAGTTTGCCACCACTGAAGGCCAGCCCCGCGGGCAAATTATAGATGCCGTTTCTATCCGGGAGCGGCCTGCCGAAGTCGAAGATCGCGCTGTTCCAGGGCACTGGGAGGGCGATCTCATCACCGGATCAAACAACACGCATATCGCAACCCTGGTTGAGCGGCAATCGCGTTTCACAATGCTTGTGAAGATAAAGGGCAAGGACACCGCGAGCGTAGTGAGCGCACTGAGCCGGCAAGTTCGCAAATTGCCAATCGAATTGCGGCAATCGCTGACTTGGGATCGCGGAAGCGAACTGGCGCATCACAAGCTGTTTACCGTTGCTACCGAGGTCCAAGTCTACTTCTGTGACCCGCAAAGCCCTTGGCAGCGCGGCACGAATGAGAACACTAATGGATTGTTGCGCCAATACTTCCCGAAAGGAACCAACCTATCCGGATACTCACAGTCCGATTTAAACAAGGTCGCGCGGCGCCTCAACGAGCGCCCTAGGAAAACGTTGGGATTTCATACTCCAGCGGATAAACTGGCAGCCTCTGTTGCGTCGATCGGTTGAACCCACCGCAACATTTATTGCATTGAGCCTCATTGCAAGCCATGTTGTATTTAATTCAGCCTTGGCTGTTAGCGATGCAGATTTTGCGCGCCTTGAACAGCGTGTTCGAGCGCTAGAAGCCAAGGTGCTCAATACTCAAGAACTCGCTCGTAACGCGATGTGCGAAAAACTTTGGGAAAAAATGACGGCGATCAGAGGGTTATATAACGACGCCGTTAATGCCAAGAAAAATTATCAAGAACGAGAGAATAAAGATTTAATCGGTTGTCAAGGGCCGTTAGGTGGCTTTGGTATGGGGCGGGAACCAGATGCAAAATGCATAGCAAATATTAAACAACGTTATGCAGAAGGGCATAAAGCCCATGATTTGAAGATAGAGAGCCTCCGTAAATCGCTTGAATCAGTGATGAAGGAAGAGCAGGCGGCCTGCCCCAAGTGATTTGCTTGTCAAGGCCATAGAAGGTTTTAACGGCGTCATCGACATAGGCCGAACGCATTGTTATAAAGGTGTTGATATCTTCGGGGCGCCCTGCACTAGATAATTGTTTGTACAAAATATTTAGACAAAAAAGAAAAATGGGTTAGGCATTTCTGCCTAACCCATTGATTTTACTGGCGTCCCCACGGGGATTCGAACCCCGGTTACCGCCGTGAAAGGGCGATGTCCTAGGCCTCTAGACGATAGGGACTACGTCTGATTACAGCGAGGTGTTCTGCTGGTGGAGGTAAGCGGGATCGAACCGCTGACCTCTTGCATGCCATGCAAGCGCTCTCCCAGCTGAGCTATACCCCCACGAGAGCGGCGAATTATACCGATGCTCTTCCGGGCTGTAAACCTGAAAATCAGTCCGGAAAGGCCTTTAATTCAAGAGCCATGCGCGACAGCACCTGCTCACGGCCGATCAACTCCAGCGTCGCATCTACCGAAGGAGTCTGCGGCTCTCCGGTGACCATTACCCGCAACGGCATCGCCAGCTTGGGGAATTTCAGTTTGTGCTCAGCAACGACCGTCTTCATCGCCGCACTGATGCCAGCGCGATCCCAGGCAATGCCGGAGAAACGGCGATGCAGATCATCAAGCGCAGGCCTCACATCCGCGGTGTAATGCTGCGCACGCAGTTCAGCCGAGGGCTCCAGCACGCGATAAAACAGCACGGCCGCATCCGCAAGCTCCTCAATCGTGCTGACCCTTTCCTTCAGCAGCGCGACCACGCGCTGCGGATTCGGCCCGGCAGAAACATTACAGCCGTCGCGCTCCAGAAACGGCAGCATCAGCTGCGCCAGGCGAGCGTCATCGGTCTCCTTCATGTACTGCTGGTTGAGCCAGCCCAGTTTCTCCGGATCAAAACGCGCCGGCGAGCGGCTGATGTGCTTCAGGTCGAACCATTCCACCAGCTGCTGCATCGAGAATTTTTCATCATCACCATGCGACCAGCCGAGCCGTGCCAGATAGTTGTTCAGCGCCTCCGGCAGATAACCATCCTCAAAATACTGCATCACGCTGACGGCGCCATGGCGCTTCGACAAACGCTCGCCGTCTGCACCGAGAATCATCGGCAGGTGCGCAAACAGCGGCAGCTTCGCGCCGAGGGCACGGTAGATGTTGATCTGCCGCGGGGTATTGTTGACATGGTCGTCACCACGCACGACATGGGTGATGTCCATGTCGATGTCATCGATAACCACGCCGAAGTTATAGGTCGGAATACCGTCAGCGCGCATGATCACCAGATCATCGAGTTCGGCATTCGCCACCGTGATCGGCCCCTTGACCAGATCGTTGAAGGTCACTTCCCCCGTGTCCGGCGTGCGGAAACGGATCACCGGCTGCGCACCCGCAGGGGGCGTCAGACCGAGACGCTTGGCATTCTCCGGCCGCCAGCGGCCGTCATAACGCGGTTTGTCGCCGCGCGCACGCTGCGCCTCGCGCAGGGCGTCGATTTCTTCACGCGTGGCGTAACAATGATAAGCATGGCCGTCGCGCAGCAGCTGCTCTACCGCCGCCTTGTAGCGCTCCAGACGCTGCATCTGGAAATAAGGGCCTTCGTAATCCAACCCAAGCCAGTTCATGCCGTCGAGGATGGCCTGAACCGAGGCATCGGTCGACCGTTCGCGGTCAGTGTCCTCGACGCGCAGGATGAAAGTGCCGCCGTGCTGCTTGGCATAAGCCCAGCAAAACAATGCGGTACGCGCGCCGCCGATATGCAGATAACCGGTCGGACTGGGAGCGAATCGGGTTCTAACCATGATGAGGCCGGAAAAAAACGCTATTTTACGTCAGGCCGCAGCGTCGGACCTGAGGGATTCGGCCTAAAGGGTCCGGTCTAGAAGCGGTCAGGACGGTAAGGTGTCAGGTCAATGCGCGAAGGCCGACCGGCCACCAGATCGGCAATCAGCCGTCCGGTCGGTGCCCCGCCGCAGAGGCCGACATGGCCATGCCCGAAGGCGTAATAGACATTCGCGAATTTTGTCGCACGACCGATCACCGGCGTGGAGTCGGGCATCGAAGGCCGCCGCCCCATCCACTCCGTTGAATCGACCCGGCTGATGCCGGGGAACATGCGCTGCATCAGTTTGCCGAGTACCGCCGAGCGCCGGTAATCCGGGTCAGCGTTGATGCCGGCGAACTCGCTCTGCCCCGCGATGCGCAGCCCCATCTCCATCGGCGTCACGAAACATTTTTGCTCGGGCACCATCACCGGCATCGGCAATGAAAACCGCGGATCGGAATAAGTCACGTGATAGCCTCGCTCGGCCTCCAGTGGCACCGCATCACCCAGCGCCGCACTGAATTCATTGGAATGCGCGCCGGCGCAGATTACCAGCTCCTCGACCGGCAGCAATCCCGCATCGGTGTGCAGCGCCCGCGGACCGTCCGGACCGATATCAATGCCCAGCACCCGCCGTTGCAAGAACTTGCCGCCCTTGCTCTCGAATGCCGCAGCCAGTGATTTGGTCAGCCGCTCCGGATTGGCACACCAGCCGTGATCATGCAGGAACAGGCCCATGCGAAAATCACCCTGCAACTGCGGCAAACGGGCGCGGATACCTTCAGCATCCAGTTCCTCGATGACCACGCCGCGATCACGACGCAGTTTCCAGCCGAGGGCATCCGCCTCATAGGCCTTGCGATCGGAATAAACCACCACGTAACCGCTTTTGTGGATCAGGTCTTCGACGCCGGCGCTTTTGACCAGCGGTGCGTAGGCATCAAAAGTCTGCGACAGCAAGGCACGCAGGCCGTCCGCAATGCGTTCGACCTTGCGACGGTCCGCAGAAGCGACAAAACGCAGCAGCCAGGGCAAGGCTTTCGGGAAATAGGACAGACGCAAAGACAGGGGACCCAGCGGATCCAGCAGATAGCCGGGTACCTGCGAGAGAATCCCGGGCATCGCAATCGGCACGCAGGAACCGGGGCTGAGGATGCCGGCGTTGCCGAAGGAGCAATATTCACCGGGCGGCCGCTGATCGACCACGGTCACCGTATGGCCGTCGCGCTGCAGATAACTGGCGGTCGCCATACCGACAATACCGGCACCAATAACAGTAATGTTCCGGGTTTGCATGAGTAGCCGATTATAGCCAGCGGTTTGGCGACCGGCGCTCTCCAATGGTAGAATTCGCGCCGGCTCGGGCGGTTAACTCAGCGGTAGAGTGCCACCTTCACACGGTGGAAGCCACTGGTTCGATCCCAGTACCGCCCACCAATTGAATCAGATACTTACCATCATCTGATCCCAAAAATCGCCGAATTTAATCAGCCGTTACACAAACCTTACACAGTGAGGTTTGCTCATGGCTTCAATATCGCGTCGGCGCGCCGGGTTTCAGGCCCAAGTCCGCAGAAAAGGCTTTCCCACTGCGTCCCGCTTATTTAGGACGCTTAAAGACGCCCAAATCTGGGCAAGGCAGATCGAATCAGCGCTAGATCAGGGTCTCATCCTCCATCAGGCAGAAGCCAGCAGATACACGCTTGGAGACATCCTCGAGCGCTACGCGTCTGAAATTTCCCCCTCCCACAAGGGCCACAGAAACGAACAGATCTGCATCTCAGCGTTGCGGCGTGATCCTATTGCTCAATTCCGCATGGCATTGCTGTCTAGTCAAATCCTTGCGCAGTGGCGAGATCGCCGACTACAAAACGTAAGCGGGTCAACCGTAAATCGTGAATTGAACCTTATTAGTGCAGCGATCAATGTTGCGCGCAAGGAATGGGGGATACTGCTGGTCAACCCAGTTCCGCTCATACGACGACCATCCCACAATAGGCCTAGAACACGTCGCCTAGAGGACGATGAAGAGCGCCGCCTCTTGGCTGCCCTCTCGGCCGCCCCCAGAGCCATTAACGGCCAATTTTCCCCGACATGCACTAACCACTGGATTCGGCCCCTTGTAATCCTCGCAATTGAGACGGGCATGCGTCAGGGGGAGTTATTGAATCTAAAGTGGATCCATATAGATTTAAACAGTGGCCTGATGTTTCTTCCAGAAACCAAGAATGGCGAATCCCGAACCGTTCCCCTGTCGACGACCGCTCGCGACCTCTTGCGATCATTGCCCAGAAGCATTGATGGACGCATCTTTCCAGTATCGAAAAATGCAGTCCTGCAAGCGTTTGTTAGAGCATGCCGTCGTGGAGGTATAAACGATTTACGTTTTCACGATCTCAGACACGAGGCTATTTCCCGATTTTTCGAGAGAGGATTGAGCGTCATGGAGGTAGCCAGCATCAGTGGCCACAAAACCCTTTCAATGCTGAAGCGATATACACACCTGTCTGCTAAAAAGCTTGTAATGAAGCTGGCTTGATACCCCTGACAGGTATGACGGAAAGATTAACAGCGTAGCTTTAAAAGAGAAAAATCGTGTGTATTCCGATGAACTGCATCAGAGCCAATCTACCTTGTTGCCCCCTCATCTTTTTATGAATTTTTTACTTGTAATCACATCACAAGGAGTAGCCCTCCCCTTTTCTTTAGCTCAAGGAAAATAATGGTGATCACGGAGATACAATGATATGACTGCCGCAAAAGAAGCGATTCGGTTACGTCAGGCAGCGCAGCGCAAGAGGCTCCTCGCCCCCGCCTACGACCCGATCCGTGAATCCTGCGATATCGGCGAGGCCAATACACTAGAACATCAAGCCAATAGCCTCCTCACCCCTCTAAAACCGCTTAAAACAGGCTCTGGCGGGGAGATCCGCCCTCCGATGACTCTGGGCATGGCTGGGCTAGAGGAAGCGCTCCAGAAGCCGGATATGCTGTCCCTAGAGGCCACCATCCAGCGCACAGACTTGGCAGAGAAGGCTGGAGTGTTTGAACTGGCTATAGAGGCTGCGGAGAGTTCCAAAGCCGAGGGGGCGGTTCAGAAGATGATCTGCCACCAGATGGCCGCCGCCCACCGGCATGCCATGCGGCTTCTGGCTGAATCAGAAGCCCAGCAGGACTCCGTGGAGAAATGCAGGATGGCCGCGACCGCCAGCAAGCTGATGGATGCCTTCTCCCGCGCTGCCACAGCCTTACAAAGGCTGCAAACCGGCTCCAGTCAGGTCGTGACCGTGCAGCACGTCCAAATCAATGGCGGGCAGACTGCGATTGTTGGAAATTTCAGGGGGGCTAATGCCAAATCTGAATAAAACTGCCCGCCCAAGAGGCAGGCCAATCATTCACGGAAGGGAGACGAAAAAAGCTCGGGCCTTAAGGCGGGAGGTTCGGGAGATCCTCAGGGCGCTCAGGGCGATCAAAAGATGAGAACGGTATGCCCCCCCCACATCGGCTTCTTTCAAGAACCCGATGATTTGCTCTTCCGTAAAACGCCTCTTCATGTCCGACTCCTTTCGGCATAGTCGGACTCTACACGGCTGTGTAGCTACTCATGGGGGCAGGTCACTAGCCACATGGCTGAAAAAATGTTAATTTTTCTTACTAATATTGTTATTGGTAATTAGGGCGTTTCGTAACCATAGGTATAAGGTAAGTACCTATGGCAATTGGGAAAAACAGTCATTTTAGTTGTGCGGCCAACTTTTTGAGGGGTCGCAAGTGCATTTTTTGCG
>JAURHM010000105.1 GCA_030833315.1 Burkholderiales bacterium | reverse complement strand
CCTGCGCCATATCGGCAAGGTGCAGCCCGAATTGATGATGCCGGCGATCCACGGACCCGACTGGGGCTATCGCCATCGTGCAAGGCTGACCGTGCGCAATGTGCTGAAGAAGGGCACCGTGCTGGTCGGCTTCCATGAAAAGCGCAGCAGCTATGTCGCCGACATGACCGCCTGCGAGGTGCTTCCCAAACGCATGTCACGTTTATTGCCGCTGTTGCGCGAACTGGTCGGCAGCCTGAGCATCCATGACCGTTTGCCGCAGATCGAAATTGCGCTGACCGATGACAATGATGTGCTCGTACTGCGCAATCTGGAGTCACTGACGCCGGAGGATGAACAGCGCATCCGCCACTTTGCCGACGCGCAGGGCGTATCGATCTGGCTGCAGCCAGCCGGCCCGGATACGGCTCATCCCTTCCATCCGCCGGGTGCGGAAACGCTGAGTTACACGCTGCCTGAATTTGATGTCCGCGTGTCCTTCAAGCCGACGGATTTCACTCAGGTTAACCA
Source organism: Burkholderiales bacterium (assembly GCA_030833315.1). Taxonomy (GTDB): domain Bacteria; phylum Pseudomonadota; class Gammaproteobacteria; order Burkholderiales; family SG8-41. Next base: position 1,786 of record JAURHM010000105.1, on the reverse strand, counting down.
TTCGATTAACCGCGTATTGGTGCGGCGTGCGCTGGGGTTGCTCGATCCGCGGCCGGGCGAGCGCATTGCAGACCTGTTCTGCGGTCTGGGCAATTTCACACTGCCGATCGCGCGCAGCGGGGCGCAGGTCACCGGTATTGAGGGTGCCATGGGGCTCATCAGCCGTGCAGAAGAAAATGCGAAGAATAACGATCTCTCGCGCAACACACGTTTTCTGGTCATGGATCTGTTCAGGATCGACGCCGCGCAATGGCGTGCGCTGGGGCCTTTCGATAAGCTGCTGATTGATCCGCCGCGCGACGGTGCGATGGAGTTGGTCAAATTGATCGGCGCTGACGGCCCAAAACGCATTGTTTATGTATCCTGCAACCCGGCGACGCTGGCGCGGGATGCCGAGGTGCTGGTAGCGGTGCATGGCTATACCCTGAAGGCGGCGGGTATCGTCAACATGTTTCCGCATACCGCCCACGTGGAATCGATCGCCTGGTTTGAGAAGGAATGAGACGGGATTGAAATTACACAGGCAACAAAAAAGCGGCCCGAAGGCCGCTTTTTTATTGCTGAGGTGCCAATATCAGTCGCGATCACCGCCCAGCACGCCGAGAATCTGCAGCAGGCTGGTGAAGATGTTGTATAGCGACACATACAGCGACAGCGTGGCCGACACGTAATTCGTTTCGCCGCCGCGGACGATGGCGTTGATCTGGAACAGGATCGCCGCGGACGAGAAAATGATGAACGCACCGCACAGCACCAGTTGCATCAGCGGGCTTTGCAGGAAGATCTGCGCCAGCACCGCCAGCATGATCACCACGAAACCGATCATCAGGAACTTGTTGAGGAAGCTGAAGTCCCGTTTAGTGGTGGAGGCGATGCCGGAAAGCACGAAGAACACGGCTGATGTGCCGCCGGCAGCCATCATCACCAGCTGTCCGCCGTTGCGCAGCGACAGGATGGTTTGCAGCAGCGGGGCGAGCAGCAGGCCCATGAAAAGGGTGAAGCCGAGCAGCAGGCCGACGCCCAGCGCGCTGTCGCGGTTTTTCTCGATCATGAAAATCCAGCCGTAGAACACCGCCAACATGATGATCACGCTCATGATCGGGCTGGACCGCATGAAGCTGAAATTGATGAAGTTGGTGCCGATCACCGCACCGATCACGGTGGGGATCAGGGAGACGGCGAGCAGCAGGTACGTGTTCCGCAGCACCTTGTTCTGCTGGGCGGCAATGTCCTGTGAGCCGGCGGAGTAGACGGTTTGCAGGTCAGGTTGCATAGCTTTTAATTCTCCAAAAGTTTGACTGAATCAGTCGGCAGTAAGACTACTGAAAGCAAAGGAAAGTTGCAATTGGTTTTGCCAGATAAGGTATGGATTATCGAAGGCTAAGTAATTGATAATGGATGATATTAGCCTTGGCTATATCAGGTTATTTTCAGTGTTTGGCGCGTTGCGGTTACAATGCGCGCCCGAAGGAGGGTTGGCAGAGCGGTTGAATGCACCGGTCTTGAAAACCGGCAGGGCCTCACGGTCCTCGTGAGTTCGAATCTCACACCCTCCGCCAGAATACCAATTAAATCAATAACTTAAATAGTTAATTGATTAACATATTCAAAGCTTGGTCGCTTGGATTTGATCAGGGTCATCGCTCTGCTGGAGCATCATCCTCGGTGCCGTTCATCCTGAACATACGGCTACCCAAAATTCCCTCAGTCCCGCCCTAATTACCTACTATAATTATCGGCGATAATTATCTTTTTTCAAAGACTTAGTGATGTTTTTTTAAATAAT
>JAURHM010000006.1 GCA_030833315.1 Burkholderiales bacterium | reverse complement strand
GGCTGGTGTTGCTGCAGCACGGCAAAGGCGCTGACATGGGCGCGGCTTTCGGCAGCGGATCTTCGGGCAGCGTTTTCGGTTCTGCGGGTTCGGCCAACTTCATGAGCCGCACCACAGCGATTCTTGCCGTGATCTTTTTTGCATCGAGTATCGGTCTGACGGTTGTCGGCTCCAAAAAGTCGGTTGAAAAGGGGTTGATGAGCAAGGAAATGCCGACGCAGCCGGCTGATCCGGCGCAATCGCAGTCGCTGCCGGCGCAGATTCCGGCGTCGCCGCTGACCGCGCCGGCCCCGGTGGTTCCGGTGCCCGGTCTTCCGGGTTCGCCGGCGGGTTCCAAGTCCGGTGAAATACCGAAGTAAGGCTGTTTTTACCGGCGGCCGCATTCCGGCAGCCGGTAGTTGGAAGTGCAGTGGGTAGGTCGACGTGGTGGAATTGGTAGACACGCCGTCTTGAGGGGGCGGTGGCGAAAGCCGTGAGAGTTCGAGTCTCTCCGTCGACACCAGTCCGCAGATTTGGATTGTTGATGTTAAGCAACCCGGTCAAATGTGGATTGTTGATTTAGAGCAAGCCGTGCAAATGGAGCGGTCGATTAGAATGGCCGCGGTTTTCTGAGTCGCAAATTTTGAAGGCAGCAGATGCTGGAAGGTTATTTTCCGATTCTGATGTTCATTGCCGTTGGCGCCGCCTTCGGCATCGCGCCGATTGTGTCGGGCTGGATTGTCAGCCGGCTGGTCGGGATGCACCGTCCCGACGCCCAGAAACTGTCTCCTTACGAGTGCGGCTTTGAGGCCTTCGAAGACGCGCGCATGCGCTTCGACGTGCGTTATTACCTCGTCGCCATTCTGTTCATCCTGTTTGATCTGGAAATCGCCTTCCTGTTTCCGTGGGCCGTGGTGCTCCAAGAAATCGGAATGTTCGGTTTTGTCTCCATGATGATTTTCCTCGCCATCCTCGTCGTAGGCTTCATCTACGAGTGGAAAAAAGGCGCTCTGGATTGGGAATGACTATGGGTGCCATCGAAACACTCAACGAAAACCTCAACGAGCGCGGCTTCATGCTGACCTCGGTAGACGCGCTGGTGAACTGGACGCGTACCGGCTCGATGTGGCCGATGACCTTCGGTCTCGCCTGCTGCGCCGTGGAAATGATGCACGCCGGCGCTTCGCGTTATGACCTCGACCGTTTCGGCATCGTATTCCGCCCGAGCCCGCGCCAGTCCGACGTGATGATCGTCGCCGGCACGCTGTGCAACAAGATGGCGCCGGCGCTGCGCAAGGTTTATGACCAGATGGCCGAACCGCGCTGGGTGATTTCGATGGGTTCCTGCGCCAACGGTGGCGGTTATTACCATTACTCGTACTCGGTGGTGCGCGGCTGTGACCGTATCGTGCCGGTCGACATCTATGTGCCGGGCTGCCCGCCGACGGCGGAAGCGCTGCTCTACGGCATCATCCAGCTGCAGAACAAGATCAAGCGCACCAATACGATTTCGCGCTGAGACTCCGGAAGAATTTCGAGATTTCATGTCCAAGAGCCTTGAAACCCTGAACGCCTCGCTGCAGGAGACTCTCGGCGGGCGTCTGGTCAGTGTCGTGACCGCACTTGAAGAACTGACCATCGTCGTCAAGGCCGCAGATCTGGTGTCGGTGTGCACGACGCTGCGTGACGACGAGAAACTGCATTTCGAACAGCTGATCGACATTACCGGAATTGATTACAGCCAATATGGCGACGGCGCTTACGAAGGTCCGCGCTTTGCGTCGATTTATCATCTGCTGAGCCTCAAACACAACTGGCGCCTGCGCCTCCGCGTATACGCGCCGGACGATGATTTTCCGGTCATGGCCTCGGTAATTGGTGTCTGGGACTGTGCCAACTGGTACGAACGCGAGGCTTTCGATCTCTACGGCATCATGTTCACCGGCCACCCGGATCTGCGCCGCATCCTGACCGACTACGGTTTTGTCGGTCACCCTTTCCGCAAGGATTTCCCGCTTTCTGGCAACGTCGAGATGCGTTACGACCCCGACCAGCAGCGCGTGATCTACCAGCCGGTGACCATTGAGCCGCGCGTCATCACGCCGCGCATCGTACGCGAGGAAAACTACGCGGACTCCGAAGGTTTCCGCAAGGGCTGATGCATGGCTGAAATCAAAAATTACACGATGAACTTCGGGCCGCAGCATCCGGCGGCCCACGGCGTGTTGCGCCTGGTGCTGGAGCTGGATGGCGAGGTCATCGAACGCGCCGATCCCCATATCGGTCTGCTGCACCGTGCAACCGAAAAGCTCGCCGAGAACAAGACCTTCATCCAGTCGGTGCCGTATATGGACCGTCTCGACTACATGTCGATGATGGCCAACGAACACGCCTACGTGATGGCGATTGAAAAACTGCTCGGCATCCAGGTGCCGGAGCGCGCGCAGTACATCCGCGTGATGTTCGACGAGATCACCCGCCTGCTGAATCACCTGCTGTGGCTTGGTGCGCACGGTCTCGACATCGGCGCGATGACGATTTTCCTTTATTGCTTCCGCGAACGCGAAGACCTGTTTGACGTTTACGAGGCAGTATCCGGTGCGCGCATGCACGCGGCGTATTACCGTCCAGGTGGTGTTTACCGGGACCTGCCGGACACGATGCCGCAGTACACCGCGACGCGTATTCATAATGAAAAGGCAACGAAAGCCTTGAATGAAAACCGTCAGGGTTCGGTGCTCGATTTCATCGAGGACTTCACCAACCGCTTCCCGGCCTACGTTGATGAATACGAAACTCTGCTGACTGACAACCGCATCTGGAAGCAACGCACAGTTGGTATCGGCGTGGTGTCGCCGGAGCGCGCGCTGCAGCTGGGCTTTACCGGCCCTATGCTGCGCGGTTCGGGCATCGCCTGGGATCTGCGCAAGAAGCAGCCTTACGAAGTCTATGACCGCATGGATTTTGATGTCGCCATCGGCGTTAACGGTGACTGCTACGACCGTTATCTGGTGCGCGTCGAGGAGATGCGCCAGGCCAACCGCATCATCAAGCAGTGCGTGGACTGGCTGCGCAAGAATCCGGGGCCGGTGATGGCCGACAGCCACAAGGTGGCGCCGCCGTCGCGCTTGGCGATGAAAACCAATATGGAAGAGCTGATCCACCACTTCAAGCTCTTCACCGAAGGCATGCACGTGCCGCCGGGCGAGGCGTATGCCGCCGTTGAGCATCCGAAAGGCGAGTTCGGCATTTACCTGGTGTCCGATGGTGCCAACAAACCGTACCGGCTGAAGATCCGCGCTCCGGGATTCCCGCATCTGGCGGCTCTGGATGAAATGGCCAAGGGCCACATGATTGCCGACGTGGTGGCGATCATCGGCACCCAGGACATCGTGTTCGGTGATATTGACAGATGAGTGATCGATGAACGCCCCAGTGACCTTATCGCCTGACTCGCTGGCGAAAATCGACAAGGCCGTCGCCAAGTATCCGCCGGACCGCAAGGATTCAGCGGTAATGGCGGCGCTGACCGTTGCCCAGGACGAGAAGGGCTGGCTGTCGACTGAGACCATGGATTTTGTTGCGCAGTATCTCGGCATGCCACCGGTGGCGGTGTACGAGGTCGCGTCGTTTTACACGATGTACGACCTCAAGCCGACGGGCAAATACAAGCTGACCATCTGCACCAACCTGCCGTGTGCGCTGCAGGGCGCGACCAACACCGCGGAATATCTGAAAAAGACCCTGGGTATCGGTTTCAACGAAACCACTCCGGACGGCCGCATCACGCTGAAGGAGGGCGAATGCATGGGCGCCTGCGGCGATGCACCGGTGCTGATCCAGAACAACAAGAAAATGCTGTGCGCGATGAGCAATGAAAAAATCGACCAGCTGCTGAAGGATTTGAAATAATGGGCCTGCCGATCCCACCCTTTGCCGGTGACATTTTCGGGCCGGATGCCGTGATCATGAAGGGCATCAACGGCACGAACTGGCGTCTCAAGGATTACGAGGCGCGCGGCGGCTATTCAGCGCTGAAAAAGATCATTGCTGAAAACATTCCGCCCGAGCAGGTCGTCAACGAGCTGAAGAAGTCCTCGCTGCGCGGCCGCGGCGGCGCCGGTTTCCCGACGGGCCTGAAGTGGAGCTTCATGCCGCGGCAGTTTCCGGGGCAGAAATACCTGGTGTGCAATTCGGACGAAGGCGAGCCGGGTACATTCAAGGACCGCGACATCCTGCGCTACAACCCGCACATCCTGATCGAAGGCATGATCATCGGCGGTTACGCGATGGGCATCACCGTGGGCTATAACTACATCCACGGCGAGATCTGGGACGTTTACGAGCGTTTTGAAGAAGCGCTGGAAGAGGCGCGCGCTGCGGGTTACCTCGGAGACAAGATCCTCGGCACCGATTTCTCGTTCCAGCTCCACGCTCACCACGGCTTCGGCGCCTATATCTGCGGCGAAGAAACCGCGCTACTGGAATCGCTCGAAGGCAAGAAGGGGCAGCCGCGCTTCAAGCCGCCGTTCCCGGCGAGCTTCGGCCTGTACGGCAAGCCGACGACGATCAACAACACCGAGACCTTTGCCGCGGTGCCGTGGATCATCAACAATGGTGGCGATGCCTTCCTAGCGCTGGGCAAGCCGAACAACGGTGGCACCAAGATCTTTTCGATCTCGGGCGACGTTGCGCGTCCCGGCAACTACGAAATCAAGCTTGGTACGCCGTTCGCAAAGCTGCTGGAGATGGCGGGCGGCATGCGCGACGGCAAGAAACTGAAGGCGGTCATTCCCGGCGGCTCGTCGATGCCGGTGCTGCCGGCCGACATCATGATGGCCACCGACATGGACTATGACTCCATCGCCAAGGCGGGTTCGATGCTGGGCTCCGGCGCGGTGATCGTGATGGACGAGACGCGCTGCATGGTGAAGTCGCTGCTGCGCCTCTCGTATTTCTACTATGAAGAGTCCTGCGGGCAGTGCACGCCGTGCCGCGAAGGCACCGGCTGGCTGTACCGCATGGTCGATCGCATCGAGCACGGCAAGGGCCGGCCCGAAGATCTCGACATGCTCGACAACGTGGCGCAGAACATCCAGGGCCGCACGATCTGTGCGCTGGGTGACGCCGCGGCAATGCCGGTGCGGGCGTTCCTGAAACACTACCGCGACGAATTCCAATACCACATCGACCACAAGAAGTGCCTGGTCACACCTTATATCTAGACTGAAGCCATGCTCGAAATCGAACTCGACGGCAAGCTGATGGAAGTGCCCGAAGGCAGCACAATCATGGATGCTGCCAACAAGGCCGGCACTTTCGTGCCGCACTTCTGTTATCACAAGAAGCTGTCGATCGCCGCCAACTGCCGCATGTGCCTGGTGCAGGTCGAGAAGGCGCCGAAGCCGCTGCCTGCCTGCGCGACGCCGGTTACCAACGGCATGAAAGTGTGGACGCATTCGGATGCCGCAGTGACTGCCCAGAAGGGCGTCATGGAATTCCTGCTGATCAACCATCCGCTCGATTGCCCGATCTGCGATCAGGGCGGTGAATGCCAACTGCAGGATCTGGCGGTGGGTTACGGCGGCAGCGAGTCGCGCTACCAGGAAGACAAGCGCGTCGTCGCCAACAAGAATCTCGGCCCGCTGATCTCGACTGACATGACGCGTTGCATCCACTGTACGCGCTGTGTCCGCTTCGGTCAGGAAATCGCCGGCATCATGGAACTCGGCATGATCGGCCGCGGCGAACATTCGGAAATCATCACTTTCGTCGGCAAGACCGTCGATTCGGAACTCTCGGGAAATGCCATTGACCTGTGTCCGGTCGGTGCGCTGACGTCGAAACCCTTCCGCTACAGCGCCCGCACCTGGGAGTTGACGCGCCGTCCCACCGTGAGCCCGCACTGCGGCCTCGGTTCCAACCTGACGGTGCAGGTCAAACAGAACCGCGTGATGCGCACGCTGCCGCGAGAAAACGACGCCGTTAACGAATGCTGGATCTCGGACAAGGACCGCTTCTCCTACGAAGCGCTGAATTCCGATAAACGCCTCGCCAAGCCGATGGTCAAGAGTGACGGCGTCTGGCGGGACGTGGAGTGGCCGGTGGCGCTGGAGTTTGTCGCCGCCGAACTCAAACGCATCAAGGATGCACACGGTGCCGCCGCGATCGGCGCACTGGCGACGCCGCACCAGACGCTCGAAGAAATGCACTTGCTGCAGAAGCTGGTGCGCGGCCTGGGTTCGGGCAATGTCGATTTCCGCCTGCGTCAGGCTGAATTCAGCGCTGACGGTAAACGCGCCGGTGTGCCCTGGCTGGGCATGTCTATAACTGATTTCGCGCAACTGGATCGGGTGCTGGTGATCGGCTCGACGCTGCGCAAGGATCATCCGCTGCTGGCGCACCGTTTGCGTCAGTCGACCAAGAAAGCTACCGAACTTAATATCATCCACGCTGTTGATGACGATCTGCTGATGCGCGTGGCGAACAAGGCCATTGTGGCTCCCGCGCTGCTGCCGCAGGTTCTGGCGCAGGTGGTGAAGGCTGCGGCTGAACTGAAAAACGTGGCGATTCCTGAAGCCGTTCGCAGCGCCGTTGCCGGCGTTACCGTGGATGACGCGGCCAAACGCATTGCTGCCAGCCTGATTGGTGGCCAGAAGGCCGGCGTGTTCCTCGGCAACTTCGCCGAACAGCATGCTGCTGCGGCCACGCTGCAGGCGCTGGCTCAGGCTTTGGCCACTGTGATCACTTGTAATTTTGGCGTGCTCGGTGCGGCGGCCAATAGCGTCGGTGGTTATGTCGCCGGCTGCGTGCCGACTGGCAAGACCATCGGCATCAATGCGCTGCAGATGATCGAGTCGCCGCTGAAAGCCTATCTGCTGCTTGGCGTCGAACCTGAACTGGATATGCACAATCCGCGTCAGGCGATTACCGCGATGAAGCAGGCGGAACTGGTGGTGGCGCTGAGCCCCTTCCAGCATGGCGCGACGGAATACGCCAACGTGCTGTTGCCGATTGCACCGTTTACCGAAACCGCGGGCACTTTTATCAGCACCGAAGGCCGAGTGCAGACTTTTGCCGGCGTGGTGAAGCCGCTCGGTGAAACCCGTCCGGCGTGGAAAGTGCTGCGCGTGCTGGGCAATCTGCTGGGCCTGTCCGGCTTCGAGCATGACAGCGCCGAAGATGCGCAGCGTGAAGCGCTCCACGGAAAATCAGAAATATTTAATAAAAACAATAACTTGAGCGTTACTATCAGTGCACTGCCGAATACGGTTGCCGGCCTCTCGCGGATCGCTGAAACGCCGATCCATGCCGCTGATGCGCTGGCACGCCGTGCGCCGAGCCTGCAGCAGACGCGTGATGCGCTGCCGCCGGTCGCGACGATGAACCGCGCGCTTGCCGACAAGCTGGGCCTGCGTGACGGTGATGCACTGCGTGTGGTGCAGGACGGTGGCGCCGCGGTGCTGCCGTACGGCATTGATGACAAACTGCCCGCCGAATGCGTGCGTATCGCCGCAGCGCGCGGTGAAACGGCGACGCTGGGCGCGGCTGATGCGCCGCTGCTGCTGGAACGCGTCGCCCAGGTGCAGAAAGCGAGCGCATGATGCTCGATTCGCTGCTCGCTTATCCGCAAGCGCTGCTCGGTCCCTTGTGGCCGGTGGTGTGGACGCTGGTCAAGATCATGCTGATCGTTGCGCCGCTGATGCTGTGCGTGGCCTACCTGACGTTGTGGGAGCGCAAGCTGATCGGCTATATGCAGATCCGCAAGGGCCCGAACCGCGTGACCTTCTTCGGTATCCGCTGGCTCGGCGGCTGGGCGCAGCCGATCGCCGACGGCCTGAAGCTGCTGGTCAAGGAAGTGATCATCCCGACCGGTTCGAACAAAATCCTGTTTGTGCTGGCACCGGTGATGGCGCTGGGGCCGGCATTGGCGGCCTGGGCGGTGATTCCGTTCTCGCCGGAACTGATCCTGTCGAACATCGATGCCGGACTGCTGTATCTGATGGCGATGACCTCGCTGGGGGTCTACGGCATCATCATCGCCGGCTGGGCATCGAACTCCAAATACGCCTTCCTCGGCAGCCTGCGGTCCGCGGCGCAGATCGTGTCCTACGAAATCGCGATGGGCTTCTCGCTGGTCGGCGTGCTGATGGCCTCGCAGAGCCTGAACCTGGCCGAGATCGTCAAGGCGCAGCAAAATTCGGCTGGCGCATTTGGGTGGTTTTGGCTGCCGCTGTTCCCGCTGTTCATTACCTATCTGATTGCCGGCGTAGCCGAGACCAACCGCGCGCCGTTTGACGTTGCCGAAGGTGAATCGGAAATTGTCGGCTTCCATGTCGAATATTCGGGTATGACCTTCGCCGTGTTTTCGCTGGCGGAATACTCGGCGATGATCCTGATCTCGACGCTGACTGCGATCATGTTCCTCGGCGGCTGGCTGTCGCCGTTCCCGGCGTCCTGGGGGCTGATCGGCACCGGTGGCTTCGGCTGGCTGTTTGCCAAGATTTTCTTTGTGGCGTCGCTGTTCCTGTGGTTCCGCGCGACATTCCCGCGTTATCGCTATGACCAGATCATGCGTCTTGGCTGGAAGGTGTTCATTCCGGTGACGCTGGTGTGGATCGTCGTGCTCGGCGCGTGGATGCAAACCCCGCTGTGGATATGGTGGAAATGATGATCCAGAGCATCCGCAAATTCTTCAATACCTTCCTTCTGTTCGAGCTGCTGAAGGGCATGGCCGTCACCGGCCGTTACCTGTTCGCGCGCAAGATCACTGTCGAATACCCGGAAGAGAAGGCGCCGCAGAGCCCGCGTTTCCGCGGCCTGCACGCACTGCGCCGTTATCCCAACGGCGAAGAACGCTGCATCGCCTGCAAACTGTGCGAGGCGGTGTGCCCGGCGCTGGCGATCACCATCGAGTCCGAGCAGCGTGAAGACGGCACGCGCCGCACCACGCGTTACGACATCGACCTGACCAAGTGCATTTTCTGCGGCTTCTGCGAGGAATCGTGCCCGGTGGATTCGATCGTCGAGACGCGGATCTACGAATACCACGGTGAAAAACGCGGCGACCTGATTTATACCAAGCCGATGCTGCTGGCGATCGGTGATGCTTACGAAGAACAGATTGCGCAGGATCGTGCGGCCGACGCCAAGTATCGATAAAGCCAAGACATAATGACTTTTCAACAACTCATCTTCTGGTTTTTCTCCGCGGTCCTGATCTTCGCGTCGCTGCGCGTGATCACGGCGCGTAATCCGGTGCATGCTGCGCTGTTTCTGGTGCTGGCCTTCTGCACGGCGGCTGGAATCTGGATCCAGCTGGAGGCCGAGTTCCTCGGCATCGCCCTGGTGCTGGTGTATGTCGGCGCGGTGATGGTGCTGTTCCTGTTTGTGGTGATGATGCTCGACATCAACATCGAGAAACTGCGCCAGGGGTTCTGGAGCTATCTGCCGGTGGGTGCGACGGTTGCGCTGCTGCTGGTCGCTGAAATGGCGCTGGTGCTGACCGGGCCGTGGTTCGGGCTGGAAGCTGCGCCGCAGCCGACGTCCGCGCCCGCGGGTTACAGCAATACCAAGGAACTGGGCCGACTGCTGTATACCGACTACGTTTATCCGTTTGAACTGGCCGCGGTGATCCTGCTGGTCGCCATCGTCGCCGCCATCGCGCTGACGCTGCGCCGCCGCAAGCACGGCAAGTACATCGATCCGGGTGAGCAGGTGCAGGTCAAACGCAACGACCGGCTGAAGATCGTGTCGATGCCGGCCGAGAAAAAAGGGGACTGAACATGATTTCACTGTCCCATTACCTGGTCCTCGGCGCGATCCTGTTCGCGATCTCCGTGATCGGAATTTTCCTCAACCGCAAGAACATCATCGTGATCCTGATGGCGATCGAGCTGATGCTGCTGGCGGTGAATACCAATTTCGTCGCGTTCTCCCATTTTCTCGGCGATACCGCCGGCCAGGTGTTCGTGTTTTTCATCCTGACCGTCGCTGCTGCCGAATCGGCGATCGGGCTGGCGATCCTGGTGGTGCTGTTCCGCAATCTGCGCACCATCAATGTCGAAGACCTCGATCAGTTGAAGGGCTGAGCCGCACATGACCGAGATGCAAAAACTCTATCTGCTGGTGCCGCTGGCGCCCCTGTTCGGCGCGATCATCGCCGGCTTGTTCGGCTGGGCCATCGGCCGCCGCGCCGCGCATGTCATCACCATCCTCGGTATGTTGGTGTGCCTGGGCGCCTCGATCCTGGTATTCCAGGACGTGATGGCCGGCAACGTATTCAACGGCCCGATCTACACCTGGCTGGCCTCCGGCAGCATCCGCTTCGAAATCGGCTTTCTGATCGATCCCTTGTCAGCGACGATGATGATCGTGGTGTCCTTCGTGTCTCTGATGGTGCATATCTACACCATCGGCTATATGGCCGAAGACCCCGGTTACCAGCGTTTCTTCAGCTACATCTCGCTGTTCACTTTCTCGATGCTGATGCTGGTGATGAGCAACAACTTCCTTCAGCTGTTCTTCGGCTGGGAGGCGGTTGGTCTGGTTTCCTATCTGCTGATCGGTTTCTGGTACAACCGGCCGACGGCGATCTACGCCAACTTGAAGGCCTTCCTCGTCAATCGCGTCGGCGACTTCGGTTTCCTGCTCGGCATCGCGTTGGTGCTGATGTACTTCGGCACTCTGGACTACGCTGCGGTGTTTGCCGGCGCTGACCGCCTGTCGGGCAATACCATTGAACTGATCCCCGGCTTGCAGTGGTCGCTGATGACGGTGATCTGCATCCTGCTGTTCATCGGTGCGATGGGCAAATCAGCGCAATTCCCGCTGCATGTGTGGCTGCCGGATTCGATGGAAGGCCCGACCCCGATTTCCGCGCTGATCCACGCGGCGACGATGGTTACGGCCGGCATCTTCATGGTGGCGCGGATGTCGCCGCTGTTCGAACTGTCGGAAACCGCGCTGTCGTTCGTGTTGATCATTGGCGCGATCACCGCCTTCTTCATGGCGCTGATTGCCACGGTGCAGTACGACATCAAACGCGTGGTGGCTTATTCAACGCTGTCGCAGCTCGGCTACATGACCATGGCACTGGGCGCCTCGGCCTACTCGGCAGCGATATTCCATCTGTTTACTCATGCCTTCTTCAAGGCCGTGCTGTTCCTTGGTGCCGGCTCGGTGATCATCGCGATGCATCACCAGCAGGACATGCGCAAGATGGGCGGCCTGGCAAAATACATGCCGATCACCTACATGACCATGCTGATCGGCGCACTGGCCAACGCGGGTCTGCCGCCGTTCGCCGGATTCTTCTCCAAAGAAACCATCGTCGATGCGCTGCATCACGCCACGGTGCCGGGCGCCGGCATTGCCTACGTGCTGGCGGTAGCCGGCGTGTTTGTCGGCGGCTTCTACTCCTTCCGCCTGGTGTTTTACGCATTCCACGGCAAGGAGCGTTTCGGCGATCCGCACCATCCGGATGTGAAAGCGGCTGATGCCGAGGCGGCTGCGGCGGGTCATGACGATCATGGTCACGACGATCATCATGCCGAGGCACACAAGCCGCACGAGTCGCCCGCCGTGGTGTGGGTGCCGCTGGTCTTGCTTGCTATCCCGTCAGTCTGCGCCGGCTGGCTGATCGGCACTTTTGTTTATGGCGGTTACTTCGGCAGCGCGATCATGGTCAGCCCGGCGCACACCGCGATGGCCATGCTGAAAGAACATTTCCATGGTGTCGTTCCGATGATGACCCACGCGCTGTCGACGCTGCCGTTCTGGCTGGCGGTCGCGGGTGCGGCCACGGCCTGGATTCTCTATATCCTGCGTCCGGAGCTGCCGGCGAAACTGCGCCGACAGTGGGGCTTCATGGTGACGATCCTGATGGAGAAATACGGCCTCGACCGTTTCAACGACTGGTTCTTTGCCGGCGGCTCGCGCGCGCTGGGCACGGGCCTGTGGAAGGGCGGTGATATCGCCGTCATTGATAACGTGATGGTTAACGGTTCGGCGCGTCTGGTCGGCTGGTTCGCTGCGGTGATCCGCCATGTGCAGTCGGGTTATATCTACCACTACGCATTCGCGATGATCATCGGCATCCTGCTGCTGCTGACACTGGCCTATACCCGGTGAAATTGAAGAAAAAGACCTCATGATGCAGGGATTACCACTACTGAGCCTCGCCATCTGGGCGCCGATCATCGCCGGCGTGGCGGTATTGCTGACCGGTGGCGACCGCAATGCCCAGGCCGCGCGGGTGATCGCGCTGATCGGTGCGCTGATCGGTTTCGCGGTGACGATACCGCTCTACACCGGCTTCGATCTGCAGCAGGGTGGCTTCCAGTTCGTCGAAATGCGTACCTGGATCGACACGCTTAACGCCAACTACCATATCGGCATCGACGGTATTTCGCTGTTGTTGATTCTGCTCAACAGCCTGACCACGGTGCTGGTGGTGGCGGCGGGCTGGCAGGTCATTGAATCGCGTGTGTCGCAGTACATGGCGGCCTTCCTGTTCCTGTCGGGCCTGATGAACGGCGTGTTCTCCTCGCTCGACGCGCTGCTGTTCTATGTGTTCTTTGAGGCGACGCTGATCCCGATGTTCATCATCATCGGTGTCTGGGGCGGACCTAACCGTGTTTATGCGGCGGTCAAGTTCTTCCTCTACACGCTGATGGGTTCGCTGCTGTCACTGGTTGCGCTGATTTACCTGTATTTCTCCGCCGGCGGCAGTTTCAGCCTGTTTGATTTCTACCAGACGCAGCTGCCGCTTGTTTTGCAAGTATCTGTTTTTATTGCATTTTTTATGGCATTTGCAGTCAAGGTGCCGATGTGGCCGGTGCACACCTGGCTGCCCGACGCCCACGTCGAAGCGCCTACCGGCGGCTCCGTGGTGCTGGCCGCGGTGATGCTGAAGCTGGGCGGTTATGGCTTCCTGCGGCTGTCGCTGCCGATCGTGCCTGATGCCAGTCACCTGCTGGCGCCGATTGTCATCGGCCTGTCGCTGATCGCCGTGGTCTACATCGGCCTTGTCGCGCTGGTGCAGACCGACATGAAAAAGCTGATCGCCTATTCGTCGATCTCGCACATGGGCTTCGTCACGCTGGGCACTTTCCTGTTCAACGCGCAGGGCATGGAAGGCGCGATCATCCAGATGATTTCGCACGGCTTCATTTCCGGCGCCATGTTCCTCTGCGTCGGCGTGCTGTATGACCGCATGCATTCGCGGCTGATTGCCGATTACGGCGGCGTCGCCAACAGGATGCCGGTGTTCGCCGCGCTGTTCATGTTCTTCTCGATGGCCAATGCCGGCCTTCCGGGCACCAGCGGTTTTGTCGGCGAA
This sequence comes from Burkholderiales bacterium, assembly GCA_030833315.1. Lineage (GTDB taxonomy): Bacteria > Pseudomonadota > Gammaproteobacteria > Burkholderiales > SG8-41. Next base: position 60,902 of record JAURHM010000006.1, on the reverse strand, counting down.
TTCCTGGTGATCATGGGCGCGATGCAGGTGAATTTCTGGTTTGCCTTTGCTGCCGCGATCACGCTGATCTTCGGCGCCGCCTATACGCTGTGGATGTACAAGCGGGTGATTTTCGGTGCAGTGGCCAATGCCCATGTCGATGAACTGCAGGACCTCAACGCCCGCGAGTTCCTGGTGCTGGGCGTCCTCGCCGTGCTCGTGCTGGTGATGGGCGTCTGGCCGCAGCCTTTCGCCGATGTGCTGCACGTTTCGGTCAATGAACTGCTGGCGCACGTGTCCTTCAGCAAGCTGCCGGCGCAATAGAGCTGACTATGGAATTCATCATGCCGCTGTGGCCCGCCTACCCCGAGCTGTTCCTGCTCGTGATGACGTGCGTGGTCCTGATCGTTGATCTGTTTGTCAGCGACGACAACCGGATCGTCACCTACGGGCTGACCCAGTTCACGCTGGCCGGCTGCGCGCTGCTGACCTTCTTCACCGGCAATCCCGAGCCCGTCTATACCTTCAGCGGCATGTTCGTCGACGACCTGATGGCCGATGTGCTGAAACTGCTGACCTGTGTCTCGGTGATCATGGTGATGGTCTATGCCCGCGCCTATAACGCCGCGCGCGGCATGTTCCGCGGCGAGTTTTTCACGCTGGCGCTGTTTGCCACGCTGGGCATGATGGTGATGATCTCCGCCAACCACCTGCTGACGCTGTATCTGGGCCTTGAGCTGCTGTCGCTGTCGCTGTATGCGATGGTCGCGCTGCAGCGCGATTCGGTGCGTGCGACCGAGGCGGCGATGAAATATTTTGTGCTTGGCGCGTTGGCTTCCGGCGTACTGCTGTACGGCATGTCGATGCTCTACGGCGCCACCGGCACGCTTGAAATCACCGAACTCGCGCAGCTGTCGACGCAAGGCGTGCAGGCACAGCTGGTGCTGGTCTTCGGCCTGGTTTTCATAGTCGCCGGCCTCGGCTTCAAGCTCGGCGCCGTACCTTTCCACATGTGGGTGCCCGACGTTTATCAGGGCGCCCCGACGGCTGTAACCCTGTTCATCGGCTCGGCGCCGAAGTTCGCCGCGTTCGCGATGGTGATGCGCCTGCTGGCGCAGAGTCTGGGTGCGGAAATGCTCGTGGATGAATGGCGCCATATGCTGACGGTGATGGCGATCCTGTCCTTGGTCATCGGCAACCTGACGGCCATCATGCAGACCAATCTGAAACGCATGCTGGCCTATTCGACGATCTCGCACATGGGCTTCCTGCTGCTCGGCGTGCTGTCGGGCACCATCGACGGTTACGGCGCCGGCATGTTCTATGTCGTGGTTTACGTGCTGATGACGCTGGGTTCCTTCGGCATCATCCTGCTGCTCGCGCGCAGCGGTTTCGAGGCTGAAAACCTCGAGGACTACAAAGGTCTCAATCAGCGTAACCCCTGGTATGCCTTCCTGATGCTGCTGCTGATGTTCTCGATGGCCGGCATTCCGCCGACCGTGGGCTTTTACGCCAAGTTGTCGGTGCTGCAGGCCGTGGTGAGCATCGGCATGTGGTGGATTGCCGTCGTCGCCGTGGTGTTCTCGCTGATCGGCGCCTTCTACTACCTGCGTATCGTCAAGCTGATGTATTTCGATGCGCCGGTCGATACCGCACCGATCGCCGCTTCCGGCGACGTGCGTGCGCTGCTGTCGGCCAACGGCCTCGCCGTGCTGGTCCTGGGCATCGCACCGCAACCGCTGCTGGTGCTCTGCATCGAAGCCGTCCGCGCCTCGATCTGATCATGAACTGGAGTGCCGCCGCGCTGCTGTTGCTGGCGCTGGTTCTCGCCAACCTGCCGTTTCTGTCTGAACGCATTCTGCTGGTGAGGCCCGCCCCGGGTGGCCACAAGGCAGGAGGGTGGCGTCTGCTGGAACTCGTGCTGCTGTACTGCGTCGTCGGCACCGCGGCCTGGCTGATGGAAGGCCGCGCCGGGCAGGTCCATCCCCAGCGCTGGGAGTTCTACGCGGTGACCGTCTGCCTGTTCCTGGTGTTTGCCTACCCCGGTTTTGTCTATCGCTTCCTCTGGCGCAGGCCGGGGCTCTGAGTGCTGTCGGCATGAAGCCGCGCGATCCTGCTGATTTCACCGAAACAAAGCTATCCTCGGAGCCGGTGTTCGAGGGCCAGTTGCTGCGCGTGCATCGCGACACCGTGCGCCTGCCGGATGGCGGCACCGCCACCCGCGAATACATCAAACACCCCGGCGCCGTCATCGTTATCGCCCAGCCCGATCCGCAGTCGGTACTGATGGAGCGGCAGTTCCGTTATCCGGTGGGCCGGCATTTCATCGAACTGCCGGCTGGCAAGATCGATCAAGGTGAAGAACCAATGACTACTGCTGAACGGGAACTGCAGGAGGAGTGCGGCTACATCGCCGGGCAATGGCGGCACCTGACCACGCTGCATCCCTGCATCGGCTATGCCGATGAACGTGTTGAGCTGTTCCTCGCCACGGATTTGCAGCATGTCGGCGACCGGCTCGACGAGGGGGAGTTTCTTGAAGTCATGACCGTATCGCTACGCGAGGCGCTGGACTGGGTGGTCGAAGGCCGGATCAGCGATTCAAAAACCGTTCTCGGCCTGCTGTGGGCCGAGAAAATTGCCAAAGGCGAGTGGTAGGGTTTTGATGTACGCCAGCGTCTTGCGGCGCCGCAGGTCAGCCAGCCGAGAGAAGTTTTCCGGTCGGGGGCCGGAATGGACGAGGCCAGCGGGGCGGCCGGCTGGAAATAATCTCCCTAGGCATACAGCGAGCCGGCATACAGCAAGCTGGCATCCTTCAGCAGATTCAGCATCAGTTCCGTCTCGACGCTCTTGGCGATCACCTGTCGCTTGAGGTCACAGGTAAGGCCGTTGACGGCTTTGACGAATACCCGGCTTTCCTCGGAGTCACTCAGATCCTGGGTAAAGGCGTAGTCAGCGTCGATGAGGACGGTTTTTCACAATCCACGGCCGCGTCAAATGTTTCGCCAAGATCGCAGGTGAATTAGTGTCGCTGGAGCGAGCCGAGCACTTCGCTTGCCGGGAAGCGCCCGATTTCAAACATGCCGCGCTGGTGGAAATGACCAATACCGGTGAAAGCACGGTGTTGCTGACCACCGATCCCAAGCTGGACCGCATTGCACTGCTGTTCGCAGCGCGGCTGATCAATGCGCAGGATCTGGCGGTAGTGCGGCGGGTATTGAAGGTGGATTGCGTGACGCTTGAACAGCAGTCGCTGTCATAATGTCGGGAGCATGCTCATTCCGGTAACGGTTTAAAGGGGAGGCTGAATATGCCAGAAACGCAACACAACAACGGCGCAACCCCGGTCTGGGATATTCCGGTACGGTTTTTCCACTGGACGCTGGTGCTGCTGATTGCATTCTCTTGGCTGTCCGGCGAGATGGGCTGGATGGAATGGCATCTGTATTCCGGGTATGCCGTGCTCGCGCTCGTGCTGTTCCGCGTGATTTGGGGTTTTGTCGGCAGTACTCATGCGCGTTTCAGCAGTTTCATTTACGGCCCCGGCGCCGTCATTGCCTATATCCGCACCTTGCCGTCGCGTACCGCTGCGAAGTTCGCCGGACATAATCCGCTGGGCGGAATCAGTGTCGTGCTGATCCTGCTCTGCGTTCTGGTGCAGGCGGGCACCGGGCTGTTTTCCAATGACGACATACTGACTGAAGGTCCGCTCTATAAGCATGTCACCAAGGAGCTAAGTGACTGGCTGACGACCATCCACAAATACAACTTCAATTTGTTGCTGGCGCTGATCGGTGTGCACATCAGCGCGGTGCTGTTTTACCTGTTCTATAAATCGGAGAATCTGATCAAGCCGATGTTTACCGGATGCAAGCACCTGCCTGCGGGTACTGCGCCGGCGACGATGCGCAGCGCGTTGCTGGCTGTGATATTGCTGGCGGTCTGTGCGGCAGGGGTTTGGGCGCTGATCAGAATCTGAGGGTGCAACTCCGGCAATAAAAAAGCCGCCCGGAGGCGGCTTTTTTCGTGACGCGGTTTATGAAGGCTTATTTGCTGCGATACGCGTCGTGACAGGAGTCGCAGGCTTTGATGACGCCGCCGATCTGGGCCTTGAGCGCGTCAACGTTTCCGGCTTTTGCAGCTTCCGAAAGTTTGGCGGCTTCAGCACTGTAGTTGTCCGAGACTTTCTTATATCCGGCAGCGTCCGACCAGATTTCCGGCTTGGCGCGGGTCTCGGCGCCTTTGTCGGAGCCGGCAGCGACGGTTTCCATCATCATTTTGCCAGTCAGTTCCAGAATGGCGGCGTTGCGGATGGCGATGTCCTTGTCGTAGGGGCGCTGGCCTTTGGCCATTGCGGCGAGCGGACGCACACTGTTGGCCTGCATCACCATCAGCGCCTTACGGTATTTGATGACATCTTCCGGTTTCGCTTGCGCGGACGCGGTGCCGCTGGCCAGTAGCGTCGAGGTGCCGATGAGTGCGGTGATCAGAGCGTGCTTCATGAATAATCTCCCGTGGGTTGTTAATGCGATTCAATCACTTGCCGCTGGCAAGCGCTTGCAGGAACGGCTTTATTTCTTGAGGCGACGCAGTTTAGCAGTTTGTTATAACCATTTGATCGGGATTTCAGTGCCGGTCTATCGGCTCAAGTTATTGTTTTTATTAAATATTAGAGTTTTAAAGGATACTGATACATTCAATCCCAGCCGCTGCCGCTGCGCTCGCGTTTGCGCGCGCCCAACTGACGCTTGTCATCGACACGCCGACGTTTGGCGGCCCTCGACGGGCTGGTGGCGCGGCGCAGCTTGGGCGGTGTCGCGGCTTCGCGGATCAGTGCGGCGAGGCGTTCACGCGCGTCCTCGCGGTTACGCGGCTGGCTGCGGAAGCGTTGCGCGGCAATCACCAGGATGCCGGCAGAGGACAAGCGTTTGCCGGCGAGTGCAATCAGGCGTTCGCGCACCGCTGCGGGCAGGCTTTTTGAATGGGCGACATCAAAGCGCAGCTCGACCGCAGTGGCGACCTTGTTGACGTTCTGGCCGCCGGGTCCGGAGGCCAGGATGAAACGCTCGGTCAACTCCGATTCGTCAATGGTGATGCTGCGCGTGACTCGCATATTCGATTAAGTATAAAGTAACGCGCCCGCGCAATCCGCGTGGCGCAAGAGGAGCCCGGACATGCTGAAAATTCTATTGTTGGCCGCATCAACAACATTGGCGGCCGTGCTGGGTCTGCCGGCGCTGGCGCACCATGGCTGGAGCGAATACGACAGCAGCAAGGAACTCAAGCTGACCGGCACCATCGCCGAATCCGGATATGAACATCCGCACGGTCATATCCAGCTGGTGGTGCCGGGCAAGACCTGGCATGCCGTACTCGCGCCGCCGTCGCGGATGACCGCGCGCGGACTGCCGCCGGCTGACCTCAAGTCGGGAAGCACGGTGACCGTTGTTGGTTACCCCAATCGCAGCAAACCGGATGAAATGCGCGCCGAGCGCATCATCGTCGGCGGCAAAACCGTCGAGCTGCGATGACCGATCCCGGCGCGCCGCTTGCTGCGATCGAGCGCCTGCCGCTGGCGGTCGCCATGCGCCAGGAACTCTGGCTGTATCCTGCGGTCGAGATTGTGCACATCCTCGGTTTTGTCATACTGGTGGGGTCGGTGCTGGTGTTCGACCTGCGGCTGCTGGGATTGACCCGGGCGTTGCCGGTGCGAGCGCTGGCGCGTCATGCACTGCCGTGGAGTTTCGGCGCGCTGCTGCTGATCGTGCCGTCGGGGTTTCTGATGTTCATCGCGCACGCCGGGGATCTGATTGCCAACCCGGCGTTTGTGATCAAGATGTCTTTGCTGTTCTGCGCCGGACTTAATGCGGCACTGTTTCACGCCGGCGTGTTTCGCGGCGCGGCCGTCTGGGACAGCAATGTTGCGGTGCCTGCGCTTGCCAAATTGCATGCAGCGGTTTCGCTGCTGATCTGGATCGGTATCATTGCCTGCGGCCGACTGCTGGCTTATGTGTAAAGTATGGAGCTTATGAACAAACGTATCGCTTATCTGCTGGGTGCGCTCATCTGCGCCGCACTGCTGGGTTTCGGTCTCTATCTGCAGCATGTTGAAGGCCTGGAACCCTGCCCGCTGTGTGTATTCCAGCGCGTCGCGTTTATCGCGCTGGGTCTGGTTTTTGTGGTCGCTGCACTGCATGGCCCGGGCAAAACCGGTGCGGCAGTTTATGCCCTGCTCGGCGGATTGTTTGCATTGACCGGCGCGGGTATTGCCGCGCGCCATGTCTGGCTGCAAAGCCTGCCGCCGGACCAGGTGCCGGCCTGTGGGCCAGGCTTGTCATACATGCTGGAGCAGTATGCGGTGACGCGCATGCTGGAAAAGGTCTTGTCGGGTTCGGGCGAATGTGCCGAAGCCGGATGGCGTTTTCTCGGGCTGACGATACCCGGCTGGTCGCTGCTGTGGTTTGTCCTGCTGGGTGTTGCGCTGGTGTGGCTGGCGATGCGCTCCCGCCGCAGTACTGCTTAGGCGGGAATGTCCGGCGTCAGTTGCCGCTCGAGCAGCGCGATCTGGTCCTTGACCATCAGCTTGCGTTTTTTCATCCGCTGCAGCTGCAGTTGATCGATCACCGGCGTTTGCGTGAGCCGCAAGATCACGTCATCGAGATCGCGATGCTCCAGCTTGAGCTCGGCGATGCGTGCTTCGATGGCGTCGGTCTCGTTGCGGTCGGACATGAGGGGTGCGGAACGGCAGTTGAGGGGAAGCGCAGTATAGGCCTGCAGGCCGGCAACGGCAAGGCGGGTTATTTATAACTATTTGTTTTTATTGGTAAATTTATATGGCTCTGACGATACAGGTAAACGGCAAACCGCGTGAGGTTCAGGCCGACGCGGAAACCCCGCTGCTCTATGCCCTGCGCAACGACCTTGGACTGATCGGCTCGCGTTACGGCTGCGGCCTCGGCCAGTGCGGCGCATGCACCGTGATCATCGATGGCAAACCGGTGCAGTCCTGCGACGTACCGGTGTCCGCGGTGGTCGGCAAACCGATCACCACCGTCGAAGCGCTCGGCACTGATGCGGCCATGCATCCGCTGCAGCAGGCCTTCATCGCCGAACAGGCCGCGCAGTGCGGTTATTGCGCCAGCGGCATCCTGATGTCGGCGAAAGCCTTGCTTGACGTCAACAACAACCCGTCCGACGCCGAGATCCGCAAGGCGCTCGAAGGCAATCTTTGCCGCTGCGGCACGCACAGTCGCATCCTGCGTGCGATCAAGCGCGCAGCCAAAGAACTCCGGGGAGAACAATAATGGCACAGGCCAATACCGCAGCCCCCGCACGCAAACTGCCGGGCAGTCTCGATACCAACCGCCGTCTCGATCGCTGGTTATCCATCAACGCCGACGGCACAGTGACGCTGTACACCGGCAAAGTCGAAATCGGTCAGGGCATTCTCACCGCGGTGATGCAAATGACCGCCGAAGAACTCGACATCGATGTCTCGCGCATCCGTTTGAAGGCCGCGAGCACCGCATTCAGCCCCGATGAAGGCATCACCTCGGGCAGCCGCTCGATCCAGGAAAGTGGATTAGCATTGCGCCATGTCGCCGCCGAAACGCGCGACCTGCTGCTGACCCGCGCGGCGCAGAAGCTTGGTGTGACGCTGGAAAGCCTCACGGTTGCCGACGGCGTGGTCTCGGCGCGCGGCGGCGGATCGGTTACGTATTGGGAACTCGCCACGCCGGATCTGCTGGCGCGCGAGGCGACCTTCGATATCACCGCCAAGCTGCCGCAGGAACATGTCGTTGTTGGCACTTCGCTGGAGCGCGTCGACATCCCGAACAAGGTCACGGGCAAGCCGTCCTTTGTGCAGGACATGCAGCCGGAAGGGCTGCTGCATGGACGCATCAGCCGTCCGCCGGGACCGAAGGCGACGCTGAAAGCCATCGATCTCAAGGAAGTCGAGCAGATGCCGGGCGTCGTTGCCGTCGTGCGCGACGGCAATTTCCTCGGCGTGGTGGCCCAGCGCGAAGAGCAGGCGATCCGCGCCGAGCGCCGTCTTGCGCGCATTGCGCAATGGAATAACGGCCCCGAATTGCCCGCCAACGATCCGCGCCATCTGCTGACGTTGCAGGCGCAGGCCGAAAGCGAAGTCATCAGCACCAAGGGCGATCCGTCGACTGCGGGCGCGAAGCAGCTCAGCGCCGAATACACCAAACCCTATCTCGCCCACGCTTCACTCGCGCCGTCCTGCGCGCTGGCGCAGTGGGGTAGCGGTGCGGACAGCGGCAAGTTGTGGATCTGGACGCACAGCCAGGGCATTTATCCGCTGCGCGGTGACATGGCGCAGGTGCTGGGCATGCCCGAGCAGGACATCATCATCACCCACGCCGAAGGGGCAGGCTGTTACGGCCACAACGCCGCCGACGACGTCACGCTCGACGCCGTGCTGCTGGCGCGCGCGGTGCCCGGCAAGCCGGTGCGTGTGCAGTGGATGCGCGAAGATGAATTCGCCTGGGAGCCCTTCAGTTCACCGATGGTGGTCAGGCTCAATGCCTCGCTCGACGACAAAGGCAATATCGTCAATTGGGGGCATGAGTTGTGGAGTCACGCGCACAGCACGCGGCCCGGCGGCAAGGGTGGTGTCAACCTGCTGGCGGCCTGGCATCTGGAAAAACCACTGCCCGCAGCCAAGCCCGGCAATCCGCCGCTGCCCGGCGGCGGCAGCCATCGCAATGCGGTGCCGCTGTACGATTTCCCCAACCAGAAAGTCACCAACCACCTGATCCGCCAATCGCCGCTGCGCACTTCTGCGCTGCGCGCGCTGGGCGGTCATGCCAACGCCTATGCCATCGAATGTTTCATCGATGAGCTGGCGGAAGCGGCGGGCGCCGATCCGGTGGAATTCCGCCTGCGCCACCTGATAGATCCCCGCGCCAAGGCGGTCATCGAAAAAGTGGCACAGATGGCGAGGTGGAAACCCAATGAGAAGGGCGACGGCGAACGCGGTCGCGGCATCGGTTTCGCGCGTTACAAGAATCTTGCGGCGTATATCGCGGTGATCGCCGAAGTGCATATTGCCGAAGATGTTCGCGTCACCAAGCTGTGGGGCGCGGTCGATGTCGGTCAGGCGATCAATCCCGATGGGGTGATCAACCAGATCGAAGGCGGCATGATCCAGAGTGCGAGCTGGACGCTGAAGGAGCGTGTCGATTTCGACAAGGTCGGCATCACCACGCGCAACTGGCTCGATTACCCGATCCTCAGTTTTGTTGAAGTGCCGGAGATCGAGGTTGCGCTGATCAACCGGCCCGAAGCGCCGCCGGTAGGCGCAGGCGAGGGCACGCAGGGTCCCGTATCGGGTGCGATTGGCAATGCCATTTACAATGCCATCGGTGCACGGCTGCGCGACATGCCGTTCACGCGCGACCGCATTGTTGCTGCGCTGAGCGCCTGATTTCCAGAGCCTTCCTGACATGCATCAGAAAACAATCGGCGTTGCCGTCGTCGGATCCGGGCGGATTGGCACCTTGCGGGCCGTCATGGCGTCCCGTCACCCTGCAGTAAATTTTGTGGCGGTGTCCGACCGTGAGCCTGCAAAGGCGGAAAAGCTGGCAGCACAATGCGGCGCTCAGTTCTGGTCCGGCGACAATCTTGAAGTGATTTCGAGGCCGGAGGTTGATGCGGTCGTGGTATCGACGATCGAACTCGAGCATGTGCAGCCGGTGGTGCAGGCGCTGGAGATGGGCAAAAAAGTTTTTGTCGAAAAACCCATAGCGCTGAAGCTGGCTGACGCCGATCTGCTGATCGATACCGCGCGCCGGCATGCCGATCGGGGCGCAACGCTGCATGTCGGCTTCAGCCGTCGCTTCAAAAAGCGTTACATGATTGCGAAGGAACAGCTCCGGCGCGGCCGGCTCGGTGCGCTGACGGGTGCGGTAGTACGGTTGTTCAATACCCGATCGCAGGCGATGCAAACCCTCTCGCGCCTGCCGGAGAACAGTCCTACTTCCGGGCTCACCTACTACATTGACCTGATGGGCTGGTTTTTCGAGAACAATCCGGTTGTCGAAGTGGTGGCCCGGGGCAAGCGCGGCGTGCTGCTGAATTCGGGGCACAACACCACGGATCTCGCGCATGCGATCCTGACCTGTGCCGATGGCGCTGTCATCGCGATGAGCGTCAGCTACGCCTTGCCCAAAGGTTTTCCGGTTCTCGGACACGCGGCGCGCGTTGAGCTGCTGGGTCCTGACGGCGTGATGCTGCTCGACGATGACCATACCGACCGCATGCTCTACAGCGATCATGGCGTCGGGCATGTCTATATTCCCGGGCACGAAGTCAACATGGCTTTCCTCGGCAGCGGCACGCCGGGCGACTGGGCCATGGACGAGTTTCTTGGGCCGGTGGCAAGCGAAACGCGTGCCTGGATTGACCACCTGACAGCCGGGACGCCTGCGCTGCATTCAACGCCGTCCCAGGCACGCCAGACGCTTGCGGTGACGCTGGCCATGGAGGAATCGCTCAGAACCGGTCAACCGGTCAAGGTCAATGCGGCAGCGTGATTATTCAGGGCAGGAGGAGATGATGGAGGTCAGGTTCAGGGGAGTGCAGTGGCTGGGGGTTGTGACCTGTTGCGCAATGCTGGCGATGCCCGGCGCAGCTGGCGCGGCTGAGTGGAAACCGGATCGCGTGGTCGAGATCATTGTTGCCACCGGCGCCGGTGGCGGACAGGACAAGTCCGCGCGCACGGTTCAGCGGATTTTGCAGGAAGGCCGGATTTTGCCGGTGGCGGCCACGGTGCAGAATAAGCCGGGTGGTGGCGGTCTGGTGGCCTGGACTTATCTCAATCAGAAGGCCGCGGACGGTCATTTCATCGCGATTGCCAATCCGACGCTGCTGACCAATCACATCACCGGTCGTTCGAATATCAATTACACCGACCTTACGATGGTCGCCAACCTGTTTACTGAATCGGTGGCGATCAGCGTACGCGCCGAGTCGCCGATCCGCTCGATCAAGGACCTTTCCGAACGCTTGCGCAAGGATCCCGCCTCGGTCAGTTTCTCCGTCGGCAGCAGTCTCGGCAGCGCCAACCATATCGCGATGGCGCGCCTGGCGCGGCTGTCGGGTTCCGACCCCCGGAAATTGCGTGCAGTCGTTTTTCAGGGTGGCGGCCAGGCCATGACCGCCGTGCTGGGTGGACATGTCGATCTGATGGCTTCAGCAGCCAACAATGTCGTGCCCCACTTGCAGGGGGGCAAGATTCGCGTCCTTGGCGTGACATCGGAGAAGCGGCTTGAGGGATCCTTTGCCGCAGTACCGACTTTGCGCGAACAGGGTTACAACGTGGTGATCAGCAACGGCCGCATGATGGTGGGCCCCAAGGCGATGACGCCGCAACAGGTCACCTACTGGGAGGCGACGCTGGGCCGGATGGCGGTAACGCCGGAATGGAAAAAGGACATCGATGACAACGAGTTCGAAGCCCTGTTCATGACGAGCAGGGAGACCCAGACCTATCTGAAGACGCAGTACGGTGAACTGAAAAAAGCCCTCGACGATCTGGGTATGTCCGTCAAGTAACGACGCCCAGCTCCTTGAAAACCTCCACGCACCGCCGTACAGCGGTATTTGAGGAGGGAAAGCCGCAGTAAACGGCAGCTTGCACGAAAACCTCGACGATTTCATCAGGGGTCGCGCCGTTGTTGAGGGCGCCCCGGATATGTCCGGGCAGCTCATCCATCCTGTCGGCGGCGCAGATGAAGGCCAGCGTGACCAGGCTGCGTTCCTTGAGCGTCAGCTGCGGCCTTGTCCAGATCTGGCCCCAGGAAAATCCATTGACCAGTTCCTGCTGTTGTCTGGTGTACTTGTCCGTGCTGGTCTGGCGCTTGTTGACATGCTGATCGCCCATGACTTTGCGGCGGATGGCGAGACCGGCTTCGATGTGTTTCGGGTCCATGTTTGCTCCGTGATTAAAATACCGGCTGGATGCCTGTAAAATCCAGCCGCAGTTTAGCGGAAGCCCTTGATTCGCCCAAGCGGGTATCTCCCGGCATCTTCAGTAGAAACCGGCAACCCATTCTCAAGAAGGCTTCATTGTGAAGCCCGATCCGGAGCCAGCAATGAAATATCGATTTACCGACTTTTTCTGCGTCCTGTTGGTGACGGTGGCGATGAATGCCGCCGCAGCCTGGCCCGAGCGCCCGATCCGCGTCATCGTGCCCTTCGCACCCGGCGGCAATGTCGACCTGACTGCGCGCACGATCACGCCGGGTCTCGGTGAGCTGCTGGGCCGTAACCTGATCATCGATAACCGCGCCGGTGCCGGCGGCGCCGTGGGTTCCGAAATCGTTGCGACTTCGCAGCCCGACGGTTACACGCTGCTGTTTTCCTCGACCGGTTCGCTGACCATTGCGCCAGTCGTTTCCACCAAGCTGCGTTACGACCCGGTGAAGGATTTCGAAACCATCAACCTGGCGTCCAACGTGCCGGTGATCATGCTGGTGCCGCTGTCGTCGCCGGCGAAAACGGTGAAGGAGTTCATTCCCTACGCCAAATCCCGCGGCGAATTGATCATGGGCTCGTCGGGCAACTTTTCCACCGGCCGGCTTGCGGGTGAACTGTTTCAGGGCATCACCGGCACAAAGTTCACGCATGTGCCGTACAAGGGCGGCAATCCGGCGATGCTCGATCTGATCGGCGGCCGTATCGACGTGATGTTCGACCAGATCTCCTCGGCCATCGGCCATATCAAGGGCGGCAAGGTCCGGGCGCTGGCGGTGAATGCGACCAACCGTTCCCCCGAATTGCCGGAAGTGCCGACGACCAAGGAGGCCGGCGTGACCGGTGTTGAGGCGGGTACCTTCACCGCGATGCTGGCGCCGGCGAAAACGCCCAAGGCCATTGTCACGCGCATCAATGAAGACATGAATAAGGTCATGAAAACCCCGCAGGTGCAGCAGAACTTCGCAAAATACAGCGCGGAGATGATCGGCACGACGCCGGCGGCGAGCCAGGCCTTCATCAAGGCTGAAATCGAGAAGTGGCGCAAGGTGGTGAAAGCCGCCAACATCAAGGAAGAATAACCATGAGAGAAATGCGATGAAAATACTGGTCATCCACGGCGCCGGCCTCGACATGCGAGGCAAGGTGCAGCTCGACGTCTTCGGCCCGATGACGCTGCCGCAGTATGAAGAACATATCCGCGGTTACGCCAGGGAGCTCGGAATCGAAGTCTCGTTCTTCCACTCCAATATCGAAGGAGAAGTCGTCAACAAGCTCTACCAGGCCTTCGACAGCGACATCGCCGGTGTGGTGATGAACCCCGGCGGCTTTACCATGGTCACCGGTCCGCTGCGTGCAGCGGTGGCGCAGATGAAATTCCCGGTGATCGAAGTCCACTTGAGCAATCCGACGGCGCGCGGCACTACTTCGGTAATGCTGCCGGTGTGCAAGGCCTGCGTTTACGGCTTCGGTATCGAAAGCTACAGGTTCGCGCTGACCGGTCTCAAGTCACTGCTCAAAAAATAATCCGGCTCCGTACAAAGAAAACGGCAGGGTGTCATACCCTGCCGTTTTTATTGCGCCCTGCCGTTAACGAATCGGGATATAAATATTCGGCAGCACGACATGGATCCCGGCTGCCGGCCGAGGCGCGTAATACACCGGTGCCGGTGCGTAGTAAGCATGGTGGCGCACCACTTCGCGGTAAACCACGCGCGGTGGAGCATAGTGCGGGTGGTAATGCCGCGCATCCTTCCAGTGTTTATGCTCATGGCCATGCCCATGTCCGTGACCCCGGCCGCGGTCATCACCGCGATCCGCCCAGGCGGGAGCTGCTGCCAGCATCACCGCCGCCAACACTGCACCTGTCATCCGTTTCATTCTGGTCTCCTTTGTGTGGCCACGGTGTGGTGTACCGCGTGCCCCTGTGTTCACTGTTCTTATGCGTGATCCCTTGCTTTGAACCACGGCCACAGATTAAGGGCTTGCCTTGTGCCATTCTGTATTAATGTGTAAGCAGATGTTTCCGCGGCGTTTTTAAAGGGTGATTTCTTGCCAGTGTGGCGGCTTACGGCGACAATCATTGTGGGTGGCTGTCGCCGCCCGACAACAACGGCCGGAAAATGGCGCAGCAGATCGGGGAGAACCATGAAGTTCGGTGATTACGTCAAGGTCAAATCGCTGCAGACCGCAATGGGATTCCGGGAAAACCTGCAGCGTCTCGGGCTTGACATGCCCTGCGACGATGCACTTGAAGCCGGGCCTGCGTCGCCGATGGCTGCGCCGCTCAAGGTCGATGGCCTGACCATCGGCAACCGCTATACCGTACATCCGATGGAAGGCTGGGATGCGCTGAACGACGGGTGTCCCTCTGACAATACGCGGCGGCGCTGGGAGCGTTTCGGTTCCTCCGGCGCCAAGCTGATCTGGGGTTGCGAAGCGATTGCGGTGCGCCCCGACGGCCGCGCCAATCCGAATCAGTTGATGCTCAATGCGCACACGGAAGCCGAAATCGGTGCGATGCGCGAATCCCTGGTCGCCGCGCACCGCACAGCGATGGGTGATGACAAGGGGCTGGTCGTCGGCCTGCAACTGACGCACTCCGGCCGTTTCTGCAAACCCAACGATCATCACAAGATGGAGCCGATGATCCTCTACCGGCATCCGCTGCTCGACCGCCGCCAGAAACTCGGCCCCGACTATCCGCTGATCAGCGACGGCGAAATCCGCCGGCTGATTGATGATTATGTGCAGACCGCCAAACGCGCGGCGAAGCTCGGTTTCGAGTTTGTCGATGTCAAAGCCTGCCACGGCTACCTCGGCCACGAGTTCCTGTCCGCGAAAACCCGCGACGGTGAATTCGGCGGCTCGCTGGAAAACCGCACGCGTTTCCTGCGTGAAATCGTCGCCGGCATCAAAGCCGAAGCGCCGGGCATGAAGTTCGGCATGCGCATTTCCGCTGCGGATCTGGTGCCCTTCCGTCCCGATCCCGCGCTGACTACGGCGGACGCGATGGGGGCGGGCGCGCCGGAGGATTTTGCGAATCTGCTGCCGTACCGCTACGGCTTCGGTACGAAGGAATCCGATCCGCTGGCCTTCGATCTCAGTGAAACCAAGTCAGTCATCGCCATCGCACGAGACCTCGGCATTCACCTTTTCAATATCACGCTGGGCAGCCCTTATTACAACCCGCACCTGACGCGCCCCGCGCTGTATCCACCTTCCGACGGCTACCACCCGCCGGAAGATCCGCTGATCGGGGTGATGAGGCATTTGAATGTGGTGCGCGAACTCAAGCAGGCCTTCCCGGGTGCGGTGTTCGTCGGCAGCGGTTACACCTATCTGCAGGAATTCCTGCCCAACGTTGCACAGGCGGCGGTGCGCGCCGGCTGGACCGACAGCGTTGGCCTTGGCCGCATGATGCTCTCCTATCCCGACCTTCCCGCCGACGTACTCGCCGGGCGGCCGCTGCAGCGCAAACGTCTTTGCCGCACCTTCAGCGACTGCACCACCGCGCCGCGTCACGGCTTGGTGTCAGGCTGTTATCCGCTGGATGCGCATTACAAGAAGTCGCCGGAGATGGCGAAGGTGGCGGCGATCAAGAAGGCGGCGAAGATTTCGTGACCTACTGTGTGGGGTACTGGCGCTTCAGGTTGGAATTCGCTCCCCAACCCGTATGACTGTTATCGGCCAGAAGCGGACGGTCCGCGCTAGCCGGATTCAGACTTTTTACTGAGCCCGCCGCGGCGGGTTTTTGTTTGCGTGGAGACCGTCCGCTACGGGTTGGAACGGGTTGCCGCCGGTACGGCGGCAGAACAGTAATGATGCCGAAGTGAGATCCCGTTCCGTTTTTTCAGTGCTCATGCTCAAAGTGGACCTCGGTCGGCCGCGCAGCGCCTGGGATCTGCACGTTGACGGTAATGCGGTAACCAATGTCTGTCCGTATCCTCACGTAGTTGCCATACGATCCCCCGAACGGCATCGGTTCAAGCATCTTCGATACTCGCGCCAGGTTCGGCTGCTCGACCCGAACGTCTACCTTCGCACCGGTAATCGGAGCTTTGCGCTTTTGGTCGAGCAGGGTAATGTTGACGTGCTGATAGTTCTCGCCGCCCGGCAGGCCGCCGTGCATCGATCGCTCGGGGGAGCCACTGGGAAAGCCACGCAGGCGGCTCGCAGGCGCAATCCCCAGGTAGATTTCCATATTCCCAGCCGTTCTGTAGTTCGGGTCTGCGTTCTTGCCAGTTGCACCCGACTCGCGGCTGCTCATCCCCGGGGTGCCAACCGGCGGCACAACCGGATAAAACATGTAAATAATGGCGCTGCGGATCTCGTTGTCTGTGAGGCTGGCGACGCCGCCGCGCGGTGGCATGCCGCCATGGCCGCGAATCGCGGATTGTAAGAGCAGTGGCAGACCATGCGACAACCTCGGAATCCATGCACTTTTGTCGCCGATCTTGGGGGCCCCGTTGAGACCTTCAGCATGGCAGCCGGTGCACACCGATTCGACAACCTGCTTGCCGCTGCGCTCGCCATGCTGGGCGAATACGGGCTGGACCGTCACGGTCAGCAGAACGGTGACCATCGATGCCGCAAGCAACAACGACTCACAAGGCTGGCAGCGTACAGCACCTGCGGCGAGTCCGTTCATTGCCTGCTTCCTCCGTATTAAGGTGCGCATTCAAAGAACTGCGTTGATGTTTACTTCACGCGCTTTTTCGCCCAACCGCATTGATCCATGTCAAACGGGTGTCACGCGGCGCCTTGGGTTGCATAAGAAAACTTTATCCGGTGGCAGTCATCCGAATTATCTTCGGACCCTGTTGTGACAGTTTTGTAGCGCTTAGAACAAATCCTATGCCCTGACTGACAAAAAGGGGGGCGCCGTTGCGGTGGGATATTTGTTTGGTCTGAATGTCCGCTTCGGGTTGCGGAACCGGACACCCGCGACCGCCCCCATTTTGTGGCTTCGTCAGACTTTCTGTGACTTGTTCTCAAAGACAGATATATTGGTTATTGACCGACGCCGTGCAATTTCAGTAGCTTCTTCATTCGCGCCACCGCCAGTTCCGGTTTCAGCAACAATCCTGCTGCATCGGCCAGTTTGAACAGTTCAACAAAGTGCATCAGCGACCGTGCACTCTGCTGGCCGCCCACCATCACGAAGTGATCCTGGTGGCCGTTGAGCCAGGCCATGAACACCACGCCGGTTTTGTAATGCCAGGTCGGCGCTCGGAACATATGGCGTGACAGCGGCACTGTCGGTTCGAGGATGCGGTGGAAGCCGGCTGTATCACCTTGCGCGAGTTTGCCGAGTGCGGCGCTGGCGGCCGGCGCGATGGTGTCAAAAATGCCCAGCAGTGCATCGCTGTGACCGTGGTTGGGCAGCGAACCTT
The DNA here is from genome assembly GCA_030833315.1 of Burkholderiales bacterium. Taxonomy (GTDB): domain Bacteria; phylum Pseudomonadota; class Gammaproteobacteria; order Burkholderiales; family SG8-41. The sequence goes on along the minus strand of JAURHM010000006.1, from coordinate 43,527 downwards.
CACCGTCGCCGGCAATCAGTTCGGCGTAATTGAAATCGTCGCCGGTGTAGATGCGCACGCCCGCGGGCAGGCGGCGGCGCATCGCGATTTCGATGTCCTTGTCGAGCAATGACATCTTGATGCCGTCGACCTTGGCCGCATTGGCGTTGATCACGCCCAGCGCGGTGTTGATCGCCCCCGGCAGTTCGAGGCTGCCCCAGTAACCTTCCAGTGCGGGGTCGAACATTCCGCCCAGCCAGTGCAGGATCACCGGTTCGCGCGCCTGGCGCAGCAAGCGGTCGTAAACCTTTTCGTAATCGGCAGGGCTGCGCGCGACGCGCACCAGCGCGCGGCTGGCCATCAGGATCAGGCGTCCGCCGGCGCGTTCGATCGCGGCCATCTGTTCTTCATAGGCGCGGATCACGTCGTCGAGGGTTTTGGCTTCTTCGAGGGCGAGCTGGTCGGTGCCGCAGCCGGAGGCGAGCAGTGCGCCGGGTACATCGCGCGCTGCTGCCGCTGAGCGCTGAATCAGTTCCAGCGAATCCTTCCAGTCCATGCCCATGCCGCGCTGTGCGGTGTCCATCGCTTCAGCGACGCCGAAACCGAGACTCCAAAGGTAATGGCGGTAGGCGAGCGTGGCGTCCCAGTCGATCGCGGTCTGCTGCCAGGGATTGATCGCGGCGCGCGGATCGGCGACGACATGCGCTGCGGCATAGGCGACACGGTTGAACGGCGCTGTGGGGGCATCAAAGGCGCAGGGGCCGCGCAGTGTGTAGGTCGTCAGGGCGCCATTGGCGCCGGGCAGCAGGATATTCATAGGGCGATGTTTTTATTCAGGAATTTTTTCAACATCTTCGCATGCGAGGCCCCAGTTGCCCAGTGTGTGCAGGCGCTCGCTGTCGAGGATGCGTGCGGTGGCTTCCGGCAGCTTGTGGCCGCTCAGTGCTTCCGGTGCAATCGCGGCGATGCCGGCGCGGGTTTCGGGATCGGTGATGGCGAGGGCCAGCGCGGCGGGATCGAACCACGCCGGCTTGCCCTGTTCCATGCGCAGCCAGATGCGCTGGCTGCTGCGATCGGCAAAATTGACGATGGGCAGGCGGCGGATGCACTGCGCGAGAAACTGGGTGTTGTTCTCCGGCGTCATTTCGGCGGCACCGGGGTAGACCTCGCACGGCGTGCGCGCTTCGACATGGATTTTGCGGTAACGCTCGATGTCGAGCATGCCGCCGACATCGAGTACATGCATTTCGCCGTTCCAGCCGAAGGCCACGGTGCGTGGTGTCTCGCCGAGTGCGACGCTGTTGTCGAGGAATTCGTAATGCACCTTCTTGTCGGCGGCCAGCGCCCAGGTGAAAAACACCTCGGGCACGCCGGAGAAGGCTTCGACGTTGTGCGCGAGCAGGTCATCGACAGCCTTGTAGCGGCCGACTTCGAGGCCGCGGTACCAAGCGCGCTCAACGGTGGCGTCCGGCGGCGTGATCAAGAAAAACAGATAGACGAGGCTGCCGAAACGCGTCAGCAGATTACTGCCGGCGACATCCGATGCCGGCGCGAAGGTATCAAAGCGGAAACGGTCGATCAGCAGATGCGACATCAGGCCGCGCTCGGCCTTGCGCGCCATCGTGCGGTCGAGTTTGTGATCGACGATCTGCAGTTCGTGGCCGCTGAAGGAGCCGGCGTATTTATAGGCCGGCCCCAGCGTCGAATAGTCGAGCAGGAACTTGCGGAAAATATCCGGGCTGATCAGCGCGAAATCCTGCCAGCTGACGCCGATGCGTGCGGCGAGCGCGCGCTGCAGTGGGCGTAATGTGCTTTTACCGGCGGCGGAGGCGCCCTTGGTGTTCATCACCACCGGCTGCGCCTGCACCGGCAGGCGGCGGAAACCTTCAGCGTCGGCGCCGCGCTGCACATAAGGCTCGATCAGCCGGCTGATTTCCTCGCTGCCGTATTCATTGCAGGCGAGATCGGTGGCGACGCGGGCGATCAGCGCGCGGTCGCGCCACAGCCGGCCATGGCGGTTGAGCATCGCGGTGGCGACGCGGGCCAGTGCGGCAGCTGCGGCGCGAACCAGCGGATCGGCAGCGGACTGTGACTGTGCTTCCCAGCGACGGATTGCGCGCACGTCGGTGGTTTCACCTTCATCAATGACCGGTGCGGTTTTGTGTTTGCCGAACAGCTGCGCCCAGAAGCCGCGCGCCGGTTTGGCGGCGGCAATGTCTTCGTGGAGGCCGCGTTCGAGCTCTGCGGTTGCGGCTTCGTGCAGGCGACTGCGGACGGTTTCGTAAGCGGCAACAATCTGCGGCATCTGCGGCGCGATGTGACGCGCCAGCAGCGCGTCGGTCATGCGCCTGAAGTTGATGCCGAGATCTTCGGTTTTCTGGCCGTCTTCCACCGTGAAATCGGCGGTGACGAGTGCGAGCAGTTCATGCACGACCAGGCGTTCGGGGCGGAAGACCACCAGTTCTTCCATCGCCAGGCCGGTGAGGTCGGCAAGTTCGCGCGCCTCGCGCAGCGTGGTGCGTACGTATTCGGGCCGGTAGATCGTCGCCAACGGCAGCAGATCGGCGGGGATCTGCGATTGCAGCCCCGGATTCCACGGCCCTTCGCTCAGCTGCAGCTGCAGGGTGATCGGCATGAACGTCAGTCTACGCCGCGCAACAGGCCGTTGCGCCGGCCGGTGGCATTGAGGCGTTCGCATTGCGCGGCGGTGAGTTGCGTGTTCTGCGGCGTGGTTGACTCGCTCATCAGATTGCCGGAACTGCTGTCATGTTCGCCGCTGTCCATCAGTACATGAGCGAGTTCATGCGCGACGACGATACCCAGGTCGCGCGCACCTTTGGCGATCCACACGGTGTCAGCAAGTTCCGGGCGCGTGCGGCTGTTGCCGCGGCCGATGGCTTCGGCATCAAAGGCCGGGATCTGGCGCGTGCCGGCGGTAAAAAAAACCGCGGGTTTTGGCAGTGCCAGCTCGCGTGCCAGTTCACGCGAGCGCGGCGTGTCGAAATGACGGTGGCTTTCAGGCGCGGTGACCTGCAGCAGGTCGGCGCGGGTGACTCGGATGCCGCACTGGCCGAGGATTTGTGCAGTGCTGCGCAAAGCAGCGTGGATCTCTGCTTCCGGCCATTGATCAAGATTGACCACACGTAACTCCAGAGACTGTGTTGTGGCGGCGGGCGCCGGCAGGTCGCGTATTGCGGCGCGATGTGCGATGTGCAGCGTCAGAGGTTCGTGCGCACTAACTGATGTGATCAGCAGGGCGGCGACTGCGGCGATGAGGTGAAGAAGGGGCTGCCGGGCGGTCATGGTACAGATAGTGGCGTAATTGATGAAATTTTAGGCAAGCTCATTTGTGCGCCGGTGTGGCGCAGTCCCGGCCCGGTATTTTTGGGTTTGCTCACAGACTTATCCACAGAAATTGTGCATGCTTTTTCGGGCCATGCACCGGAACGGTGAGCGCGGTCCCGGCGCATACCTTGCGGACCGCGCTCCGAACCCGCGAAAAAAAATTTTGAACGGATTTTCGCAAGGGGAAAGCGCCGATTTATTCATAAAAAACAAAGGCTTGCATGCTGTCAAAAAAACGTCGTAAAAGCCTAATTACGTCAAACACTTAGCACTCGTTTGCCCCTTGTGCCATTTGTATGGCACCCCGGATATTGACAGTGCTGTTCGACTTTTGTAGCGGCCTGGTTCTGTTGCGATGCGTGAGATATCAACATGCCGCAATTGCGACGCTGTCAAGCCATTTCGGGCGCTGGAAAACGGATTGGCGGGGGCTTAGAGCCCGCGGACGAAGCTCTCGATGCCCTTGAGCAGCATTTCCACGGCGATGGCGGTGAGGATCAGTCCCATCATCCGGTCCAGCGCCGCCAGTCCGCGGCGGCCGATGTGACGGGCGATACGGTCGGCAGCCAGCAGCAACAGCAGAGTGATCGTGCTGGCGATGGCCAGAGCCATGATCCAGTCGGTGATGCGTTCCGGCGAACGTGACACCACCAGCACGATAGTGGCGATGGCCGAGGGGCCGGCAATCGAGGGGATTGCCAGCGGGACGATAAAGGGTTCTGAATCAACGCTGTCGGTGCCGAAAGCGCCTTCGGGGTGCTGGAAGATCAGCCGGATCGCGATGAGGAACAGGATCACGCCGCCGGCGATATTCAGCGAGGAATCGGACAGGCCGAACAGGTCGAGAATGCTGCGGCCGAAAAACAGGAAAAACAGCAGCAGTCCGAAAGCGATCGCACATTCACGCAGGATCACCAGGCGCCGTCGTGCGGGTTCGAGATTGCGCAGCAGCGCGGCGAATACCGGAATATTGCCGACCGGGTCCATGACCAGCAGCAGCACGACCAGCGTCGAGGTGAATGAAACGTCCATTAAGACAGTTTACCCCGAGGTGCCCTGAAGCACCGTAGCGAGCGGTGCAAGCGCAAGCAGCACGGCGCGCAGGAGTCGAGACATATCATGTGGATAGGCGAGACTTCGAGCACCGGGCGACGCTGCAATTGCGCCGCGCAGCAGGTTATTCGGGGCACCTAAAAGCCGAAGAGGTTGCGGCGGGCGTGTTGCAGATGGGTGAGGATCGCGGCGCGTGCACGGTCGGCGTCGCGTGCTTTCAAGGCCTCGACGATGGCGCGGTGTTCCTGCTGGTATTTCAGCCGCCGTTCGGCGGTCACCACGCGGTCTTTCAGCTTGCCCCATTCGGTCTGGTGACGGACGGCGGTGGCCATGTCGAAGACGCGGATCATGAAACGGTTGTGCGTGGCGGCGGCCAGAGCCTGGTGCAGCGCCGCGTCCCAGACTTCGAAGTCATCGAGGGAGGCGCCGCTTTCGGCACGGTCGAGGCAGGTTTCCATGCGTTCGAAATCGGCGGGCGTGGCATTGATGACAATCAATTCCGCCATCGTCGGTTCCAGGCGCATCCGCGCTTCCATCAGTTCGGCAGGACTGGTGTGGGTGATGCTGTCAGCAGGGAAGCCGCCGATGTCGGCGAGAAAGGTGCCGCGGCCGACATGGCGGGTGATCGCGCCTTCGGCTTCCAGCTGCGACAGCGTCTTGCGCACGGTATTTCGCGGTAGCGCAAAACGCGTCGCCAGTTCGCGTTCAGTCGGCAGTTTGCCGCCGGGCCCCAGTGCGCCCTGGGCGACTGTCTCCAGCAGGAAGGCGCGGATTTCCTGTACGCCGTCGCGCTTGCTGCTGCGGCGGTGGTGATCGGTTTCGGAGCGGCGGATCGTGGTCATGGTTTTTCCGGTTGCGGCGGATTGTGCCGCTTTAAACCAATTCAGGTCAATTGGTTCGTGAAATCCGCCCAATTTGCAACCATCATATGCGCACACCAATCCGGCCAAGGCGGGTTTTCTCTCTTGTGCAATGCGTCATATAGGGAAAAGGCGCTGGTTGAATTAAACAACCAATTTGGCTCAATCATTGACTATTGGTTGAACCAAGTCTAGAGTTTCGGGCGCTGTCACCGCTGTTTTGCGGCTACGGACCGTGGTCTGGACGCCGCAAGCAACGACCGCTTTTGATCAACGACCGCTGTTGATCAACGACAATACGTAACCATTCCAAGAAAATCCGCGAGGAGTCATGTCCGCAGCCGCTGCAACGCCGGTCAAACTGGCAATCATTTCCGAAGGGGTCAATGCCTGGCCTCTATATGTGGCCCAGGGCCGCAAACTGTTTGAGCAGGAAGGCGTTGCGGTTGATGTCACGCTGACCGGCTCTTCGAACCACCAGCTGGAGCAGATGCGCAGCGGCGGTTACGACATCGGTTTCCAGCAGTCCGACCACGTGGTGCGCGCCGTCGAAACCGGCAGCGACCTGTGCATCGTGATGGCGCAGGGCCATGCGCCGGAGCTGTCGCTGGTGGTGGCACCCGGCATCAAGGCCATCGCCGATCTGAAAGGCCGTGACATTGCCGTCGACGGTGCGAATACCGGATATGCGCTGCTGCTGCGTAAGCTGCTCGCCGAAAACGGTCTGGCCAAAACCGATTACCGCTTTATCGAAATCGGCGGTTCGCAGGAGCGCTTCGATGCGCTGCAGTCGGGTCAGTGTGTGGCGAGCTGGCTCAATCCGCCCTTTGATCGCAATCTGTTTGCTGCAGGTTTCGCTTCGCTCGGCACGACCATGCAGTTTTTCCCCGAATATCCCGGCTCGATTGCCGCAGCACGCCGTTCCTGGGCGAGCCTGAACGGTGACCGTCTGGTGGCTTTTATCCGCGCTTTCCGCAATGCCTGCCGCTGGCTGAAAGATCCCGCGAACAAGGCCGAAGCAATCAAGCTGCTGCCCGAGCGCCTGAAGATTGCGCCGGAACTGGCGAACAAAGCTTTTGATGCCTTCGTCGCGCGTCCGCTGCCGGCGATCGATGCGTCGGGCCTGCGCCAGGTCATCGATGTTTACTGGCAGGCCGAAGGGCTGTCCGTGCCCAAGGGTGAGCCGGGCAAATACATGGATCTGTCGTATCAGCAGCGCGCCGGCAACTGATTTCGTTCATAACAAGTTCTTACCAATACCAAATCCACGGAGGTGTCACATGAGAAAAATCGGATACGCATTAAGCGGCATGGTGATGGGCGCGGCTCTGATCGCCGGACCGGTGGTTGCGGCGGAATCGGCAGACAAGTTCCCGTCAAAACCGATACGCATCATGGGCCAGGGCGCGGGCAGCACGGCGGATTACCTGTCACGTTACATCGGCCAGAAGCTGACTGAACGCTGGGGCCAGGCGGTGGTGGTCGACAATCGCGCCGGTGCCGGCGGCACGCTGGCGGCGGAAGTGGTGGCGAAGGCTACGCCTGACGGTTATTCGCTGATCATGGGCCATGCCGGCCCGATGGTCAGTGCGGTGTCGCTGTACAAGAACCTGCCTTACGACCCGCTGAAGGATTTTTCGCCGATCACCCGCACGGCGACCGGCGTCACTGTGCTGGTCGTCCACCCTTCGGTGCCGGCGAAAAACATTCCGGAACTGGTGGCGTTGTCCAAGCAGCGTAATCTCAGTTACGCATCGGCCGGCAACGGTACGGTCAGCCATCTCACCGGTGAACTGTTCAAGCAGGTTGCCAAGGTCGATGTGCAGCACATTCCGTACAAAAGCGCGGGCTTCGCGTTGACCTCCATTCTCTCCGGCGAAACGCAGATTTCCTTCCTGTCGCCGGTCACCGCTTATGCGCAGTTGAAGACCGGCAAGGTGCGTGCTTTGGCGGTATCGGGCAAGGAGCGTTTCCCCGGCGCGCCGGACATTCCCAGCACGATCGAGGCCGGCATTGCCGGCATGGAAGCCGAACTGTGGTTCGGGCTGTTCACCACGGCGAAAGTGCCGAAGCCCATCGTTGCCAAGCTGCACAAGGAAATCACCGGCATCCTGAGTACGGAGGAGGTCAAGGCTTCCCTGTTGCAGCGTGGTGCAGTGGCCTCACCGACAACGCCGGAAGAACTGCAGGCCTATGTCAAAAGCGAATTGGCAAAATGGACGCCGATCATCCGGGCCGCCGGCATCAAGGCGGACTGAGGTACGGCCACAGCGTTAATTTATAAGTATTTGTTTATACTGGAGAAATATTAATGGCGCGGAAGAAAAAACCGGTCGAGCCGAAACTCATCAAGACCGCCAGCATCAACCCGGACAAGGGCGTGTCGTCAGCACCAGATGTGCTGTTTGATCCGGCCGATCCGGGTCATCGCTGGGAGCGTCCGCTGCAGGCCCCGGGCCGCATGCAGGTCGACTTTGAAGAACGCGTCAATTTCCAGCGCCTGCATGAATACCGCCTCGCACGCACGCGCAATGCGCTGAAAAAATCCAAGCTGGGTGCGCTGCTGGTGTTCGATCAGATCAATATGCGTTACATCTCGAGTACGGTGATCGGCGAATGGGCACGCGACAAACTCACGCGCTGGTGTCTGCTGACCGGCAACGGCGAGCCCTGGGTCTGGGACTTCGGTTCCGCTGTGCGCCATCACAAACTGTACGCGCCGTGGCTGCCGAAGAACCACAACATTCCGGGGTTGGCGGGACTACGCGGCGCGGTGTCGCCGAAGGTCGGCCTGTTCGAAGCCGCGGCGAAAGAGATTTACGACATCCTCAAACAGGAGGGCGTCGCCGACATGCCGATCGGCATCGACGTCGTTGAGCCGCCTTTTCTGTTTGCGTTGCAGAAGCTGGGCCTTAAAGTGATGGACGGCCAGCAGGTGATGCTCGATGCGCGCGAGATCAAGAGCTACGACGAAATCACTCTCCTCAATACTGCAGCGGCGATGGGCGACGGCGTGTATCAGGATATTTTCGAAGCCCTGAAGCCGGGCATCCGCGAAAACGAAGTGGTCGCGATGGCGGCCAAGCGTTTTTATGAAATGGGTTCGGACTGCGTGGAAGCCGTCAACGCGATTGCCGGAGAACGCTGCAGTCCGCATCCGCACAACTTCACCGACCGGCTGATCCGTCCGGGTGACCAGGCCTATTTCGACCTGATTCACTCGTACATGGGCTATAAGACCTGCTACTACCGCACCTTCACCGTGGGCAGCGCCACGCCGGCGCAGCATGATGCCTACAAGCGGGCGCGCAAGTGGATGGATGACGCCATTGCGATGTTGAAGCCGGGCGTCTCCACCGAGGCTGTGGCCAAGGCTTTCCCCAAGTGCACCGAGATCGGGTTTGAAACCGAGATGGCGGCCTTCGGCCTGAACTTCTGTCACGGCCTGGGTCTTGGCCTGCATGAGCGTCCGTTGATCTCGCGTCTGAATTCGTTCAAGGATCCGTACGAGCTCAAGGCCGGAATGGTGTTCGCCGTTGAAACCTTCTGCCCGGCCAAGGATGGCGTTTCCGCCGCGCGTATAGAAGAAGAAGTGGTGCTGACGCCGACCGGCGCGAAGATCATCACGCTGTTCCCGGCGCAGGAACTGCCGATCGCCAACAAGTATTGAGTTTTCAAGGACAGGAACCCAAAGTGAAAAGCAAGAAAACCGCCGTGGCGGAAGACGACATCGGCCGCGATATCCGGCTCGAGCTGTTCCGCATGCAACTGGAGCTGCGGCTCTGTGAAAAGCGCGCCTTCGATCTGTTCCTGCAGAACATGATCAAGGGCACCAGCCACCTGTCGCTCGGACAGGAGGCGATTGCTGCGGCCTTTGGCGTGGCAATGCGACCTGATGATTACACGTTCTGTACCTATCGCGGACACGCGCACACTCTGGCGCGCGGCGCCTCGATGAGCGGCGTGCTCGGCGAGCTGATGGGCCGTGAATGCGGTCTCCTCGGCGGCAAGGGCGGCTCCATGCACCTGACCGATGTCTCCAAGGGCGCGATGGGTTCCTACGCCATCATCGGTGCGCATCTGCCGGTGGCGGCGGGTGCGGCCTGGAGCGCGCAGTATCGCGGCACCGAACAGGTTTCCGTGTGTTTCTTCGGCGACGGCACCACCAATATCGGTGCTTTCCATGAGGCGCTGAACTTCGCGGTGATCTGGAAACTGCCGGTGATCTTTGTTTGCGAAAACAATCTCTATATGGAATACACGCCGATCCACACCGTGACCGCAGTGGAACACCCCGCGGCGGATCGTGCTTCGGCATACAACCTGGAAAAAATTGTTGTCGACGGCAACGACGCCGACGCGGTCTATCGCACGGCGACCAAATACATCGACCGCGCACGCAAGGGCGGCGGTCCGGCGCTGATCGAGTGCATGACCTATCGCCATTCCGGACACTCGCGCGCCGATCCGGCGAAATACCGCCCCGAGGGCGAGTTGGAGAAGTGGCTGGAGCGCGACCCGATCAAAATTTACCGTGAACGCCTGCTGGGCCTCGGCATTGTCGACGCCACGCTGAAAGACATTGAGGACGAAGTGAATCAACAGGTCAACGAAGCCACTGAAATCGCCAAGGCATCGCCGCCGCCTTCACTGGACGGCATCCATCAACATGTCTGGGCGGATGGAGGTGCATCATGGCGGAACTGACCTATCGCGACGCGGTCGCCGCGGGTATCGCACAGGAAATGGCGCGCGATGAGCGCGTGGTTTTCCTCGGAGAGGATATTGCCGCCGCCGGCGGCGTGTTCAAGGCCACCGTCGGCCTGCTCGACAAATTCGGTCCGATGCGCGTGCGTGACACGCCGATCTCGGAACAGGCCATCCTCGGTGCGGCCATGGGCGCGGCGATGACCGGCCTGCGGCCAATTGCCGAAATCATGTTCTCGGATTTTCTGGCGGTGTGCTGGGACATCGTGGCCAACGAGATTGCGAAGTCGCGTTACATGACCAACGGCCAGGTGCAGATGCCGCTGGTGATCCGCACCGCTAACGGCGCCGGCTCGCGTTTCGGCGCGCAGCACTCGCAATCGGTGGAAAACTGGGCGATGATGATCCCCGGCATCAAGGTCGTGGCGCCGGCGTTCCCCGCTGACGTCAAAGGCCTGATCGCCGCTGCAGTGCGCGACGATGATCCGGTGCTGATCTTCGAACAGAAGTCGCTGTATCCGATGAAGGGCGAGGTGCCCGACGGCGAATATGTTGACGAACTGGGCAAGGCACGTGTGCTGCGCCGGGGCAAGGACTGCACGATTGTCGCGCTGGCGCTGATGGTGCACCGTGCACTGGCGGCTGCGGAGATTCTCGAGAAGGAGCATGGTATTTCCTGTACGGTGGTCGACGTACGTTCGCTGGTGCCGCTGGATACCGCGACCATCCTCGCCGAGGTGGCGCTGACCGGTCGTCTGGTCACGGTGGAAGAGAATCCGCGGCTCTGCGGCTGGGGCGCGGAAATCGCCTCGATCATCGCCGATGAATGTTTCTGGGAGCTCGACGGTCCGATCATCCGCATTACCACGCCGCATATCCCGCTGCCTTCAGCCGATCAGCTGGAAGACAACACCATCCCGTCGGTGGAGCGCATCGTGCGCGAAATCCGCGAAAAGATTGACTAGGCGGGGGCGCAAACGATGAACATCATCATGCCGCAGCTCGGCGAGACCGTCGCCGAGGGCGTTGTCACCAAGTGGTACAAAAAAGTCGGCGATGCCGTGAAGGCCGACGAAACGCTGTTCGATGTCGAGACCGACAAAGTCAGCACCGAGATTCCGTCGCCGGTGGCGGGGATAGTTGCCGAGATCGTGGTCGCTGAAGGCGTGACTGCCAAGGTTGGTGCGACGCTGGCGATCATCCGGGAAGCCGGTGACGCCAAGGCGGCTGCGAAACCCGCGGCTGCTGCGCCCGCTGTGGCCAGTGTTGCTCCTGCTGCTGCCGCAGCGGTGCTTTCTCAGGCACCTTCGGGCCGGCCGCGGGTCAATGCGGCCGACCGGCTGTCGCCGGTGGTGCGCCGTCTGGTTGCCGAACACAGCCTGAATCCGTCGGACATCACCGGTACCGGCCGCGACGGCCGCATTACCCGTGAAGACGTCAAGGAGTTCATCGCACGCCGTGGTTCGCGTCCGGCATCTGCGCCGGCAGCTGTTGCTGCACCCGCACCGGTTCAGGCCGGACAGACGGTGGCTTTCAACGGCATCCGCAAGCGTGTCGCCGAAAACACCGCGAAGTCCTGGCAGACCGCGCCGCATGTCTTGCAAGTGGCCGAAGCCGATTTCCTGCGTGTCGATCAGGCGCGCAAGCTGCATGGCGCAGCATGGAAAGCGCGTGAAGGTTTTTCGCTGACCTATCTGCCGTTCATCGTGCGTGCGGTGTCGATTGCGCTGGGCAAGTTTCCCAAGCTTAACGCCAGCCTGCAGGGCGACGGCCTCGTGCTGCATCGCCGGATCAATATCGGCATTGCCGTCGATCTGAACTTCGACGGGCTGGTGGTGCCGGTGCTTAAGGATGTGCCGGCGAAATCGCTGCCGCAGATCGCGCGCGAGATCAATGATCTGGCTCAGCGCGCCCGCGCCGGCAAGCTGCGCCCGGATGAGATGACCGAGGGCACTTACACCATCACCAATAACGGCGCTTTCGGCACCGTGATCACCGCGCCGATCATCAATCAGCCGCAGGTGGCGATTCTGTCCGCTGACGGCATCCGTAAAAAGCCGGTGGTGGTCGAGAGCGACGGCGGCGATTCGATTGCGATCCGTCCGGTCGGCGTGCTCGCGCAGAGTTTCGACCATCGCGCGGTCGATGGTTCCTATTCCGCGGCTTTTCTCGCTGAGGTCAAAAATGCGATCGAGACGCGCAACTGGGAACAGGCGCTGGAATCCTGATGTACGGGTCACATGGAATTATTGAATTCATATTGAATCTGAAATCTTCGAGGAAATAAGAAAATGGCAAACATGAAACAACATAAACTCGGCTGGATCGGCATCGGTCGCATGGGTTACGCGATGGCGGAGCGTCTGGCGAAAGCCGGTTGCGACATCACCGTGTGGAACCGTACCAAATCCAAAGCGGAGCCGCTGGCCAAGTCGGGCGCCAAGGTCGCCGACAACCTGACTGATCTCGCCGGCTGCGACATCGTGTTTACGATGGTGTCGACAGGCAAGGATGTCAAGGAAGTGCTGTTCGGACCGAACGGCGTGATGTCCAAGGGCGGCAAGCCGAAGATGATCGTCGACAGCACCTCGATCTCTCTGGAAGAGTCCGCGGAAATCCGCGCCAAGCTGGGCGAGAAGGGCATCCAGATGCTGGCGGCGCCGGTATCCGGCAATGCCAAGGTCATCAAGGCCGGCAAGCTGACGGTGGTGGCGTCGGGTCCTGAAGATGCTTTCAAGGCGGTCAGCCCCTATCTGGAGGCCATTGGCCGCGGCGTGTCCTATGTCGGCGACGGCGAACTGTCGCGTATCGCCAAGATCTGTCACAACGTGATGCTCGGTGTGGTGATCCAGAATCTTTGCGAAATCACCGTGCTTGCCGAAAAGGCCGGAATGCAGCGCCATGCTTTTCTCGACTTCCTCAACAAGAGCGTGATGGGCTCGATGTTCACCGCTTACAAGACGCCGGCGATTTCGAACCTCGATTTCCATGTCACCTTCACGCCGGAACTGCTGCGCAAGGACATCGACCTGGGTCTGGCCGCCGGCCGCACTTTTGGCGTACCGATGCCGACCACCAGCGTCACCCGCGATCTGGTGCAAACCCTGATCGGAAACGGCTATGATCAGGACTTCTCGCAGCTGCTGTTGCTGCAGGCCAAGGCTTCGGGCATCGAACTCAAATCCGAGAACGTGGACATCGGCGACGGGCTCTGATCGTTGATCCAACCTGGAGGAGGAAAAACATGAAAAAAATGACCACCCTGATGCTGGCGGCACTGGCGTATGCCGGTGCTTCGGCATTTGCCGCGGACTATCCGAACAAGCCGGTGCGTTTCATCGTGGCTTTCCCTCCTGGCAGCGCCACCGACATCGTCGGCCGCCTGTATACCCAGAAGTGGACGGAAATGTGGGGGCATCAGGTCATTGCCGACAACCGGCCGGGCGCCGGGGGTTCGATTGCTGCGGCCATCGCGGCGAAATCGACGGCCGACGGTTATACGCTGTTGATGCATTCCTCCGGCCACACGGTCAATCCTTCGCTGTATGCCAAGCTGCCCTTCGACACGCTGAAGGATTTTGTCGATATCGGCCCGCTGGCGCAGCAGCCCAATGTCATGGTGACTCATCCCAGCACCTCGTACCAGACAGTGCAGGATGTTCTGAAAGCAGCGATGGCCAAGCCCGGCGCGCTGAATTTTGCATCGGCCGGTGTCGGCAGCGGCACGCATCTCAATCTCGAGAAGCTGAAGCTGATGGCCAAGATCAACATGAACCATGTGCCGTACAAGGGCTCGGCGGAAGCGCTGGCCGACGTTCTCGGCAACCGCGTTGACTTCTATTTCGCGCCGATCTCGACCACGCTGGCGCATGTGCAGGGGAACAGGGTGCGTGCCATTGCGGTGAGCACGATCAAGCGCAGCAGTATCCTTCCGACCATCCCGACCATCGCCGAATCCGGCGTTCCCGGTTTTGATTTCTCGTTGTGGTTTGGCGTCTGGGCACCCACCGGTGTTCCGCAGCCGGTGATCAACAAGATCTCGCAGTCGATCAAGGCTGCAGGTAACGATGCCGGCGTGAAATCCAAACTGGCCGGACTCGGCAACGAGCCGATGGAGATGGATCCGGCGCAGTTCGCCAAGTTCGTGCGCAGTGAAATTGAAGTCGGCGCGAAAGTGCTGCAGGCGGCGGGTATCAAGCCGCAGTAAGCGCACCGTGTCGACCGGCATGTAACGGACGGGCGGTGCTTCATGCGCCGCCCGTTTTTTTCTGCAAATCATAAAGGGTAGAAATCCCGGGGGAGCCTGCATGCGTTACCGAAAATCCGAAGCCAAGGAAGCATCACGCGCCGAGTTTCGCGGCGTCTGGGCGGCGATACCGACGCCGTTTACGCCGGATGACCGGCTGGACGAAGCAGGGCTCCGGCGCAATATGCGCCATTACACCGATGCACTGCGTGTCGACGGCATTTTCTGCACCGGCACCATGGGCGAGTTCTGGGCGCTGACCAAGGAAGAGCGCAAACGCGCCGTCGAAATCGTCGTTGAGGAAGCGCACGGCAAGTGCAAGGTCATTGCCCATACCGGCCATCATTCGCCGAACGAGACCGCCGACCTGACCCGCCATGCGCAGGATGTCGGCGCCGATTTCGCGATTGTCATTAATCCCTACTATCCATGGGCCAGCGAAGACACGCTGTATGAATGGTTCGCCACCGTTGCGGCGCGCGTTGATATCGGCATCTGGATGTTCGATACGCCGTTTTCCGGCGTGGCGTTTTCACCGCAACTGACCGCGCGCATTGCAAAAATAGAAAACATCTGCGGTATCAAGTGCTCGCGGCCGCTGGATCATTACGCCACGGCGCAGAAACTGTGCGGCGACAAGATCGTGTTTTCGCATCCGTCGGAAACGGAGTTCCTGAAACTGGTCCGCGAAAACGACATGAAGGTGCATATGTCTTCGGCGGCGCCGTTCCTGATGCAGGTTGCGGGCTGGACGCCGATGCGCGACTACGGCGAGCTGGCGCTGGCCGGAAAATTCGCTGAAGCGCAGGCGCTGCGCGACAGCATCCAGCCGCTGCGCGACGTGCACGAGAAATGGATGCGCGAACCCTGGCTCAAACACAAGCTCATCCCCATCCACCTGCTCAAGGCCTGGGCTGACCTGATCCGTATGGCCGGCGGCCACGTACGGGCGCCGCTGCCGCAGGTGACGGATGCGCAGCGTGCTGAAATGCGCGCCGACCTTGAACGTTGCGGGCTGCTGGGTCGTTATGCCGCTGCAGCGCCGGCGCGGGCGGCCTGATCCGGTAAAAGAGGCACAACAAAAAGCAATACCAATAGGAGGAGACATGTTGACCAGGCATTTGAGGATGGTGGTCCTGCTGGCGCTTTGCACCGCGCCGCTGGCGATGGCGCAGTCTTACCCGGCCAAACCCATACGCTTTATCGTGCCCTGGTCGGCGGGCAGCGGCACCGACATGATGGCGCGTGCGTTTGCCCAGCGCCTCGGGGAGGCGGTGGGCCAGCAGATCGTGGTCGACAACCGCGGCGGTGCGGGTGCAGTGATCGGTACGGAAGCGGCAGCAAAATCGCCGGCTGACGGTTATGTCATTTATGTCGGCGGGTCGGTGTCGATGGTGGTGAGTCCGGCGATGTATGCCAAGGTCGGTTACGACTCGCTCCGGGACTTTGCGCCGGTGTCGCTGGTTTCGCAGTTTTATAACGTCGCCTCCGTACATCCTTCTCTGCCCGTCAAAACCGTCAAGGAACTGGTGGCGCTGGCCAAGGCGCGGCCGGGTGAGTTGCTGATGGGTTCTGCCGGCAACGGATCGACCAGTCACCTCGCCGGTGCATTGTTCAACAGCATGAGTGGTACCCGCATGCTGCATGTGCCGTACAAGAGCGGTGGCCAGCTGGTGGTTGCTGTGGTTTCGGGCGAGGCGCATCTCTCGTACTCGCCGGTTTCCACCGCCATCGGTCAGGCGGCGGCAGGCAAGCTGCGCATGCTCGGCGTATCCAGTCCCAAACGTCTGCCCAATCTGCCGGATCTGCCGGCCATCGCGGAAACCCTTCCGGGTTATGAGTTCGGCGGCTGGCAGGGGATTTTTGTGCCCGCCGGTACGCCGCCGGATGTCGTGCGCCGGCTCAACGCAGCGACGCTGAAAGCGGCGAATACAACGGAGTTCAAGGATTACCTTTCGCGTGAAGGTTCGGTACTTGTCGGCAGTACGCCGGAAGAGTTCGCCAGGTTCCTGCGCGCCGAAATCGAAAAACTGGTGCCGCTGATCAAGGCCAGTGGCGCAAAAGCCGAATAGTCGTCCCTGAAACCGGCCGTCCGCGGCCATCAACAAGGAACAGCAGAATGGCAGACCGCAATACGCAAGTGGCGCTGGACCGTTTTACCTGGCGCATGTTGTCGCAGCAGGTTTCGCAGTGGGAGTTCGACGGACTGAAACAGCGCATCGATCGCTGGGACCAGTGGTGCGAGGAATGGAGCAAGGTCGCGGCACAACATGCCGCAACCGGGGACAAGGCGGCGAAGGAAGGTCATGCGTTGACGGCCGGCGGCGCCTATATCCGCGCGGCGCTGTATTACCACTGGGCGAATTTCCTGTTTGTGCACGACCAGAAGCAGTTTGTCGGCGCGATGCTGGCGATGGACGAATGCTGGAAAAAAGCGGCGCCGCTGGTGGATCCGCCGATGGAGTTGCTGGAGATTCCGTTTGAAGGCCTGCGCATGCCGGGATGGCTGCGCAAACCCAAGGGCGTGGCGAAGCCGCCGGTGGTGGTGCTGGTGCCCGGCGGCGACTCGACCAAGGAAGAGCTTTACGATTTCGGTGAGCACATGCTCCGCCGCGGCCTGGCCGTTCTCGCCTTCGACGGCCCGGGGCAGGGCATGCTCAGCACGCAGAGCAAGATCCGTCCCGACTACGAAGTGCCGATCAAGGCGGTCACCGATCTGGTTGCTGCGCGCAAGGATCTCGATACCACGCGCATGGCCATCGGCGGGATTTCCTATGGTGGCATTTTTGCCTGCCGCGCCGCGGCTTTGGACAAGCGTTACATGGCGGCAGTCTCCGTGAGCAGCTGGTACACGCCGGCCGGCCGTTTCAAGCATATGGATCCGCTGTCGCAGGTCGGGCTGATGCAGTACATGGGCGAGAACGCGGAAGAGGTGCAAAACAGCATCACCATGGCCGATGTCGCGGCGAAGCTGACGGTGCCGCTGCTCCAGATCTACGGCGGACTCGACAAGGCCTCGCCGCCGGAACACGCCTATCGCGTCGAAAAGGAAGTGAAGGGGCCGACGACAACAATCGTTTATGACGACGGCGTGCATGTCTGCAACAACCTGCACCATATCGTGCGTCCGCTGATCGCCGACTGGCTCGCAGACCATCTGAAATAGGGAGCGGCAGATGGCGGTGATGCTGGGAAGCGGTGCGCTGGAAGGCGTGCTGGGCATGCGGGATGCGATCGACTTGCTCGAGGCGATGTCGCGGAATGAGGCTGCAGGCAAGACCTTCGTGTCGCCGCGGCTGAATACCGCCTTCGAGGGCGGCTGGATGCGCATGATGTTCGCCACCGATTACGCCGCGGGTTATGCGGCGACCAAGGTGTTCCATCTGCGCGAAGGCCACGGCGTGCGTTACGTCGTGTCCTTGTACCGTCTCTCCGACGGTGAACTGCTGGCAGTGCTCGACGGCCGCCTGATTACCGATCTGCGCACCGGTGCGGCCAGCGGCGTGCTGGCGCGGCAGGTTGCCATTGCCGGACGGGTGTCGGTGGGGCTGGTCGGTTCCGGCCATCAGGCGCGCATGCAACTCGACAGTCTGGCCAGCGTCTATCCGCTGGCCTCGGTCAGCGTCTTCAGCCGCTCTTCTGAAAACCGTGAACGTTTTGCGCGGGACAACTCGGCCCGTCTGGGGATTCCGGTTACACCGGTTTTCAGCGCAGAAGCCGCCTGTCGCGGACACTCGGTTGTGGTTGCCGCGACCAGCCATCGCGGCAGTGAGCCGCTGGTGCGTGGCGAATGGCTGGAAGGCTGCCGCCTGCTGTGCGCGGTCGGCAGCACGCGACCCGAATCGGTGGAAGTCGATGCGCGGTGTTTTGCCGATGCTGCGCTGGTGGTGGTGGATTCACCCCGTGCTGCGGATGAGGCCGGTGACCTGCAGAGGGCGGTTCAGGCCGGTGCCGTGTCAGAAACGAAACAGGCAACACTGGCGCATATTGTCGCGGCTGTGGTCAAGCCGCCTGCATCAGGGCTTGTCGCCTTCAAATCCGTAGGCACGGCCTTGCAGGATCTGGCGTTGGCCGTGCGTTACCATCAATTGCTCGGTTCGCGCACGGATCTGCCGTCCGCGCCCGATCTGCCCAGTCTCAAGGAGCCGGTCAGTCCGGTGTTTTCCAAATCCATCTGATCTGTTCCACTTACCCGATTCAGGAGAAGCAATGAGTGCAGTGTTGAAGGTTGAGCCGCGTCTGCAGGCAGTGATGCAGCAGCAATACCCGCATTTTTCGGATGCTGAATATGTAAGACGCCAGACCGCATTGGCGGCAGCGATGGAAAAACATTGCTGTGACCATCTGCTAGTGGTCACCGATCACCGCGCCGGCAATGCCGTGCAATGGCTGACCGGCTGGCCCGGAACGGTCGAGGCCTATGTCGTGTTCAAGCCCGGTGAGCGCATGGTCATGCACATGGAGTGGTTCAACCATTTTCCGCTGGGCCGCAAGATCGCCCGCGATGTCGATGTGCGCTGGGGGCAGCATCAGGGCATCGCGCTGACCATCGAGGAGCTGAAACGGCGTGGCGCGAAACGTATCGGTCTGATCGGTCCGCTGGTGCTGTCCAAATGCCGCCAGCTTGAAGCGGCTTTCGAAGTGAAGCTGCTGGATGCTGACTACACCCAGTTGCGCATGCGCAAATCGGAAGAGGAAATCGATTGGCTGCGCATCGGTGCGGCGCTGTCTGACGCCGGACTGCGCGCGCTGGTGGCCGGCACGCGCGTGGGCATGGATGAACGTGAACTCGGCGCGCTGGTGGAGAGCGCCTATATCAAACACGGCGGCACGACGATGATCCATTACATCGGCGTGACGTCGATGGCGCAGCCGCATATCTATGTGCCGCCGCAGCATCCTTCGCCGCGCAAGGTGCGGGCGGGCGATGTCATTTTCTGCGAGCTGTCGGCATTCTGGTGGGATTATCCCGGGCAGATCCTGCGCACCTTTACCGTTGATGCCGATCCGACGCCGCGTTATGCGGATCTGCATGCGACGGCCGAAGCCACCTTCGATGCGGTGACCAAGGTATTGCGCCATGGCACGACCATGCAGGAAATCATGGACGCCACCGCACTGATCGAGCAAAAGGGTTACACGGTGTGTGATGACCTGGTGCACGGTTTCGGTGGCGGCTATTTCCAGCCGATCATCGGTACGAAAAGCCGCATGGCCGGGCGCGCCTTGCCGCAGATGACGCTGGAAGAAAACATGACCGTGGTGGTCCAACCCAATCCGGTAACCACCGAAGCGGATGAATCGAAACGATCCGGCGTGCAGGTTGGTGAGCTGATGCGCATCACACGCGACGGTTGCGAGCCGCTGCATCGCGCGCCACGAGGGCTGTTCCGCGCCGGTCAAAATATTTAATAATAAAAACAATAACTTATGTAGGTTCAGGGGATTACCTGCGGCGCTGTCGAGCTGCGGGTTTCGGGGAGCAAGGTTTGGGCTAATATCTAAACATCTAAACCGTCGCAGCGCGCGGCGCAGAACGCGCGCAACGAGGGACGCAAAGCCAATCTCAAAGGGGGGGTCATGAGCAACGTTACCGTGACGCTGACCATCAACGGCCAGCGAAAAACAATCACCGCTGCACCCGATACGCCGCTGTTGTGGGTGCTGCGTGAGCAACTGAAACTCACCGGTACCAAATTCGGTTGCGGCGTCGGCCAGTGCGGCGCTTGCACCGTGCACCTGAACGGCGAGCCAACGCAATCCTGCCTGCATGCGATCAAGGATGTCGATGGCAAGCAGGTGACGACCATCGAAGGTCTGTCGCCGGACGGCAATCACCCCTTGCAGAAAGCCTGGCGCGCCGAACAGGTACCGCAGTGCGGTTACTGCCAGTCCGGGCAGATCATGCGTGCTGCCGGCCTGCTCAAGCAGAATTCACGGCCCTCGCGCGAAGATATTGTTGAATACATGAGTCCCAACATCTGCCGCTGCGGCACCTATGTGCGTATCGCCCGTGCGATTGAGCGCGCCGCGAAAGGGGAGGTGTGAGATGAGTGCACAAAACCCCATGATCAAGAATCCGTCGCGCCGCCGTTTCATGACCGGTGCTGCCGGTCTGACCTTCGGTGTCGCTGTGGCGTCGCCGGGACTGCAGGAACTGGTGGTCGGCGCCGCGGAGGCGGCGACCGGCAGCAGCAAAATCAACAACTGGGTGACGGTATTCACCGATGGCACGGTGGTTATCCAGTCGCCGGCGGCTGAAATGGGGCAGGGGTCGCTGACTTCGCTGCCGCTGATCGTCGCCGAGGAAATGGATGCCGACTGGTCAAAGGTGCGCATTGTCGCGGCGCCGCCGAACAATCAGATCTACGGCAATCCGGCCTTCCGTTACCTGCAGTACACCGCGGGCAGCGCTACCGTCACCGGTTACTTCACCAATCTGCGCCAGTTCGGCGCCCAGGTGCGCTACGTGTTGCTCGATAACGCAGCCCAGCGCTGGGGCGTGCCGCTGACGGAAGTCGTCAGCGGGCCCGGTTATGCCGAGCATACGAAGTCGGGGCGCCGGCTGTCGTATGGCGAGATCGCAGCATTTGCCAAGGTGCCGGCGCAGGCGCCTGAAGTTCAGCTGGATGCGCTCGACAAGGCGCATTTCCGTCTGATCGGCAAAGATGTGCCGCGGGTCGATGTTGCCGGCAAGACCAACGGATCGGCGCAATACAGCATCGACGTGCAGGTGCCGGGCATGGTCTACGGCGCCATCCTGCGTGAACCGGTGGATCGCGCGCAGCCGGTGCAGATCGACGACCGCGAGGCGCGTGCCGTAGCCGGCGTGTTGCAGATCGTGCCGCTGCAATACGGTGTCGGCGTGATTGCCGAATCGCCATGGGCGGCGTTCAAGGCCAAGCAGGCTTTGAAAGTGACCTGGTCCTCCGAGGCGCGCGGCTGGAAACATTCCAGTGGCAGCGGATTTGAAGCGTTCACGAAAATTGCCCGCGATGACAGCAAAAAAGGCGTGGCCTGGGAAACCGTCGGGCAGGCTGTTCCCGAACTGGGCAAGGCGCAGAACGTCATTGAAGGCGAGTATCGCGCCGATTATGCCTATCATGCGCAGATGGAGCCGCTGAACTCGGTGGCCTCGGTGAGCAAGGACGGCTGCGAGATCTGGTGCGGCACGCAAAGCCAGACCATTGCCGTGGATGCCGTGGCTGCGGCGCTTGGCCTGTCTGCGGACAAGATCAAGTTCAACGGCATGCTGCTTGGCGGTGGATTCGGCCGTCGCGGCAACCGTGACCTCGAGTTCATGGTCGATTCGGCGCTGCTGTCCAAAGCCGTCGGCAAGCCGGTGAAAGTGCTGTGGACGCGCGAGGACGATGTCAAGAACGGCCGCTTCCGTCCGCAATACGTGAACCGCATCCGCGCAGCGGTGGATGACAAGGGCAAGATCGTCGCCTGGCACCATCGCGTGGTCAGCGACGAGGCGCTGGCCTATATGGATCCGGTTCGCTTCAAGGCTTCGCAGGGCCGTGACAATATCGCGATGCGCGGCACCGAACTGCCGACTTATGACATTCCTCATCGCCTGGCTGAAGGTCTGCAGCAGCCCACCGGTATCCGCACCGCGCCGCTGCGCGCCATTGGTGTCGGCCAGAACAGTTTTGCCAACGAGGTATTCATCGACGAAGTCGCGGCGAAGCTGGGTGTGGATCCGGTTGAATTCCGCATTCGCCAGCTGGCGGGCACGCCGCGTGCACAGCGTGGACGTGACGTGCTGCGTGAGGTTGCCCGCATGGCCGCATGGGGCCGCAAGCGTGAGGGGCGCGGCCTTGGCGTGGCCTATCTCGATTACAGCGGCACCCAGCTCGCGGGTATTGCCGAAGTCTCACTGAACAAGGACGGCCGCATCCGCGTGCATGATTTCTGGTGCGTGATTGATGCCGGGGTCGCTATTCAGCCCGACAACATTGTTGCCCAGACCGAGAGTTCGATTGTCTACGGTATCGGTCTGGCGCTGACCGAGCATATCGATGTCAGCGGCGGTCTCGTGCAGCAGTCGAATTTCTTCGATTACCACGTGCCGCGGATGCGCGACATCCCGAACATCCACATCAAGCTGGTGCAGACGCCCAACCATCCGACGGGCGCCGGCCAGATGGCGACACCGCTGGTACCGTCGGCAATCGCCAATGCCTTCCACCAGCTCACCGGTGTGCGCTTGCGCCAGCAGCCGTTGCTGCCGGGACGGGTGCAGCAGGCAATGAGCGAGGCCGGCGTGAAGTTTGCCTGAGAGCTGTTCGCAGAAATAAAAAACGGGGCCTGCAGGCCCCGTTTTTTATTGAGCGGTGTATTGCTTATTTGGTCAGCCCCATGCGTTTGGCCACTTCGGTATAGGCGCGGATGCGGTCTTTCATGAAGGGCTCCATCTTGTCGACGCCGACATTGACCAGTTCGAATCCGCTTTTGGCGGCGAGTTCCTTCATCTCCGGATCATTGTTGAGCGCAGCCCACAGGTCCGACATGCGCTTGCGTGCATCCGGGGTGGTCGATTTAGGCATGCCGATGCCGCGGTAGGCGCCGTCGATCCAGTCAAAGCCCAGTTCCTTGAAGGTCGGCACGTCGGGCAGCAGCGGGTGACGCTTGTCCATCGCGACCGCCAGCGCGCGAACCTTGCCCTTGTTGTTGATGGCAAAGGCCGAATACGACATCGCCCCGGTGACATGCGCGCCGAGCACGGCGGTGGTCATGTCGCCGGTGCCCTTGAACGGCACATAGGTGGTCTGCACGCCGGCGACCAGATTAAGTTTTTCATGTGCGGCATGGTTGGCGGAGTTGGTGCCTGAGCCGGCGAGGGTTAGCTTGCCGGGTTGTGCCTTCGCGGCCTTGACCAGGTCCTGGAAGGATTTGATCGGGCTGTCGGCGGGCACCACCAGCGCATCCGGCGTGTAATGGAACCAGTAGACCGGCATCACATCGTCTGTCTTGTACTGCACCTGGCCCTCGAAGGGTTGCAGCACGATATGCGGCAGGTTGACGCCGATCACGTTGAAGCCGTCGGCGGGCATGTTGTTGATCTGCGCCCACATCAGGCCACCTCCTGCACCGGGTTTGTACTGCACGATGGTTTCGATACCGGGGCAGCGTTTTTTCAGTACCAGCTGCTGGTGCCGCGCCGAAATATCGGATTCGCCGCCGGCGGGAAAGGCCTGCCAGTAGTTGATGTTTTTCTCGGGGCAGGCCTGTGCAGCTGCGCTGCCGGCATACAGCAGCAATGTCGCCAGGATCGCTGAGGCGATGGTTGCGAGTTTCATTGTCTATCCTCCGGTGGTTGCTGCGAAAGACGAAGTGGTCTCCGCGGATGGGGGGCACGATAGCAGCGACAGGGGGGCGGGCGCAACGTGCCGGCGCCGGGGTTAAAATCGGGACATGGCCCAACAACAAAAACGAGCCGAAGCCGTGCGTTGCGACATTGCGCTGCTGGTCGATGCGGAGGCGGTGGACCGCCGCAAAAACGGGCTTTATGTTCCCGATCGCAGCAGCGTTGAAGCCTATCTGCTGGCGGAACTGCGCAGTCAAGGCCTGCGGGTCACGGCGCTGCCTTTTGTCGCCGGTGTCGACGCCACGATTGCCGAACTGCGGGCGCTGAAGCCGCGGCTGGTGTTCAATCTGACCGAATGCGTCGATGGTGACCGCAGCATGGATGCGTCCATTGCAGGCCTGCTCGATCTGCTGAAGATTCCGTATACGGGATCCGGTCCCGGCGGCCTGCGACTGGCGCGCGACAAGGCGCTGTCCAAACACATTGCTGCCGACCTTGGCGTGGCGGTGCCGCGTTACTTCGTGATTCCGCCGACGGGCCCGATCCGCAATCCGCGTGTACCTTACCCGCTGATCATCAAGCCGCAGTTCGGCGACGGTTCCGACGAAGTGCGCGTCAATTCACTGGTGAAGAACGAGCGCGAACTGCTGCAGCGCGTGCGCATGTTGCGCAAGCGCGTGCATGCGCCGCTGATCTGCGAGGAATTCATCGAAGGCCGCGACCTGTATGTGGCCCTGCTTGGCAACAAACCGGATGTGATGCCGGCGGTTGAACTGTTCATTGGCCGTCGCGGTCCGGGTGCACCGACCTTTGCCTCGTATAAACTGAAAAATGACGGCGCTTACCGCAGCCGCTGGCGCATCCGCTGGCGTGTCGCGAAAATCTCCGGCAATCTGCGGCGGGATATTGAAACCGTCAGCAGTGCAATTTTCCATGCGCTTGAGCAGCGCGATTACGGGCGTATAGATTACCGGTTGACGCCGGACGGACGGTTGGTGTTTCTCGAGGCCAACGCCAATCCGGATCTGCACCCGCACGCGATGGGCAACAACCAGTGTTTTGCCGGTGTTGCCTGGGGGGATGCGCTGCGGCGTATTGTGAATGAAGCGCTCAGTCGGGCGCGTTCAAAAAAACACAATAAAAACAAATAGTTATTGTTTATCCGCGGCGCGCAGCAGCGGCGCGGTCAGTGCCGACAGGCTGAGGCGCTGCCGGCCTTCACCATCAAAATTCTCCGGCGCGAGCCACTGTTCATGAGCTGCGCGAAGTGCAGGCCATTCGCGGTCGGTGATCGAGAACCAGTCGGTGTCGCGGTTGCGTCCCTTGTAGGTGATCGCCTGGATGAAGCGGCCCTCGTAGGAAAAGCCCAGCCGTCGTGCCGCCGCCTGCGACGGCGCGTTCAGCGAGTCGCATTTCCATTCGTAACGCCGGTAGCCAAGTGCGAAGGCGTTTTTCATCATCAGATGCATCGCTTCGGTCGCGACGCGGGTCTGCTGTAGTAGCGGTGAAAAATTGAGGTGGCCGACTTCGATCACGCCGTTGGCCGGATCAATGCGCATATAGGCAGCGACGCCCAAGGCCTTGCCGCTGTCGCCGTCGATGATGGCGTGGAACAACGGATCAGGGCTGAGACAGCTGGTGTTGATCCACTTCAGGTAGCTGTCGAGGCTGTCAAAAGGTCCGGCTGCAAGATAGGTGAATGCGCGTCCGCTCGGATCAAGCCGGTTTGCCGTGTGCAGTTCGGTGGGATGACGTTGCGCATCCAGCGGTTCGACGCGGCAATAACGTCCGGTCAGTGTTGTGCGCGGCGGCCGCGGCGGTGCTGTCCAGTCCGGCAGCGGAAATCCGACCGGCTGGCCCAGCGCGTTGAAATGTTGCGTCACGATACGGCGGTGGCGCGTTTGGCCTGCCACTGCTGCAGCCATCCGGCATTGCCGCCGAGTTCGACGATTTCCATCAGCGCATCGGGGATCGGCGGGTATTCACGGCGGATGTCGCGTGTGTGATTAATGAAAAAGCCGTCGCGGAAATTGACTTCAATTTCATCGCCGGTGTCGCACAGGTCGGTGGCGTTGACGCAGTCGGTCATCACTCGCACGCCGCAGCCGATGGCCGCACGGTAGGCGAGGAAGGGCATCGATTCGCAGACCAGTCCCAGCCCCAGCGCCTGCATCGCGATATAACCGTTCATTTTCGGGCCCATGCCGAAGTTTTTTCCGGTGACGATGATGTCGCCGGGTTTGCAGCGGGTATGGAAGCCGGGGTCGGTTTCCTCAAACAGATGCGGGATGATGTCCTTGGGATCGAAATGTCTCCCGGTAATGATCCAGCTCGGCACCACGCCGCCGGCATGCCACACGTCATGCCCCAGTTTGTAGCAGCGGCCTTTCAAAACCCATTGGAATTCGCTCATGACCGTGCTTTCTCAGTTCAACTTGCGTGCATCAGTGATTTTACCGGCGACTGCGGAGGCGGCGACCGTGGCCGGGCTGCCCAGATACAACTGCGCGTCTTTGGCGCCGAAGCGCCCGGCATTGTTATTGGTTGCCGTCGACATCGAAACCTCACCCGAATGCACCGGGCCGATCACGGCGTCATTGCAGGGGCCGCAGCCCGGCGGCAGCATGACTGCGCCGGCTTCGATGAAAATGCCGAGCAGGCCCTCGCTGGCCAGCCGGCGGTTGGTCGTTTCCGAGCCCGGGGCGACAAACAACCGGACATTTGGCGCGAGCCGGCGGCCTTTGAGAATGGAAGCCGCTGTTACCAGGTCTTCCCACATGCCGGAGCCGCAGGAGCCGATGAAGGCGTGATCAATGACGGTGCCTTCGACTTTCGAGACATCCACTGCGTTTTCGACGCTGCCCGGCAGCGATACCTGCGGTTCGAGTCTTGAAATGTCCAGCATCAGATCAGCGTCATAAGCCGCATCGGCGTCGGAATACACCGCCGTGAACAGCCGCTGACCGCGTGCCCTAGCGTGTTCAATGATCGCCTGTGACGGCGGCACGAACACGCCGTAAGCGCGGATCTCGGTCGGCGTGGAGCATAGTGCGGCGCGTGAAGCGAGATCGAACTGCTCAAGGTCGCCGGCGTATTCAAGTACGCGGTAATCGAGGTCGGCGGACAGTTTTTCCTGCTTGAGCATTGCCGCAAAATGAAAACCGACGTCGCGGGCATGCACGCCGCTCTGCAGCCGGCCTTTGAGGGTGAGGCGCACGGTTTTCGGCACCATTACCCAGTTGGTACCGGTGGCGAGCACACGTGAAATCTCTGTACCCATGCGGAAACCGAAGGCGCCGATGGCGCCGGCGTTGGTGGCATGGCGGTCGTTGTCGAAATAGAACATGCCGGGCAGCAGCAGTCCGGATTCCATCGGGAAGATATGACCGTGGCCGCCACGGCCGACATCAAAGAAATTCTTTACTCCCCATTGTGCTGCCGCCTTGCGGTTGAAGGCGCCGCGTTCGGCCGCGCGTGCGCTGCCGTAAATGACGTCATGGTCGGTGACCATCATGACTTTATCCGGCGTTGCCAGCCGGGTGATGCCCAGAGCGTCAAGTTCGCGTTTTGCCGCCATCACCACACCGTCGTGGATCATGATGTAGTCGGGATCGGGGGAAACGACATCTCCGGGTTTGACGGAGTTGCGGCCGCTTTTTGCGGCCAGCACTTTTTCTACTGCGGTCATTGCTGACATGATGAAATTCTTTTTATTTTGAATTGCGGGGTTGGTTCGTCAACAGCCTAGGAAAGTTTCATCTGGGACAAAATAGCTTTTCCGGCGAGACCGTAAGGATTTGCAAATGTCTCGCGAATTTCATAATGGTTGTACTCGTGACCAACAATGAGTTCCACTTGTTTTCCGGCCAGTTCAAGAGTTGAAGCAAACTCGATGGCTTGCCGCTGAAACTCCGGGGTTTCCTGTGTTCCGTAAGCCAATATGATCGGGGTGTTGATTTTGTTTACATGACGTTGCGGGCTGAGTTCTTCTTCCATGGGGTCATCGAACTTGACGTATGAGCTGCGGGCCGATAATCGCGGCCCTCTGAGATCGTACATGCCGCTGCATAAAAAAGCCCCCTTCAGAATATCGGCAGGGAGGCCAAAATCTTTCACCCAGTCTGTGATGAGGGTGCAGGCTGCAAGGTGCGCCCCCGAGGAATGGGCTGACACATAGATACGGTTGTCATCCAACCCCAGTTTTTTCGAATTTTGATAAACCCAGGCAATGGCGGATCGAACCTGGCTGACCATGGTTCGAAGGCTGTCATTGGCTTGTTCAACGTTGTAAAAATCAGGAACGACAAGTGTTGATCCCGCTTTGGTGAGAACTTCCGCCAAATATGCGCTTGCAGCAGCGCTGCCTTTTCGCCATGCGCCGCCATGAATGTATATATTCACCGGCGAATTCGTTCTGCCTGCACTGTAAATGTCTAATTGTTCGATTTCCTCAGTGCCGTAAGAATGTCGTCCTGAGGGAGGGGTGCGTAATCTGATGTCTTTGCTGAGAACCGAAAGCCGCTTTCTTACATGCTCAGAATTCGGTGCGAAGGCTCTCTGATTGTAGGCGTGGTCCAGTTCACTTTGGGTGTACTGAAGGAAGACGATTCCTTCGCAGTTCTTTTGGTCACTTTCCTGCAATGTCTGATTCAATTTGTCATTGCTCCACTCTGCTTGACAATTTTTTCGTATGCAATTAGTTCTGATTCAATGCGTTTAGCAATGGTTTGCCTTGGTATCGATACCGGTTCAACTGATTGTGCGATCAAGGTGCTGCGTACCGATTCGTTTTGCAGGGCCTTGGCAACGGCGTCAGCTAACATCTGTATAACGGGCTCAGGCGTTTTTGCCGGTGCTGAAAGTCCAAGCCAAAGGCTGAATTCATAGCCCGGTACACCGGACTCCGCTACGGTGGGCAGATTGGGGAAGGCAGGCAGGCGGTTAATGCTGGTCACTGCAATGCCGCGCAACCGGCCGGATTGAATAAATTGTGTGGAAGTGATTGTTGTGGAAAAGGTAAGGGAAACATGTCCTCCAATCAATTCATTGAGCGCGAGATTGCCGGCCTTGTAGGGGACGTGCAGCATTTTGATTCCGGTCATCGTATTGAGCATTGCGCCAGCGAGATGTCCGGGTGTTCCTACGCCGCCAGAGCCGAATTCGACCTGATTCGGACGTGATTTCGCAACTGCGATCAAGTCCTTTACGTTTTTAACGGGCATGGATGGATGAACAACAATCATATAAGGGGTGGCACCTATCAAGTTGATGGGTGAAAAATCCTTTACGGGATCGTAGGGAAGTTTGCGCATTGCTGCAGCAATTACATGCGTGGTTGTTGTGGCGATGGTCAGCGTATAACCATCGGCGGGCGATTTGGCTGCAAATTCAGTGCCTATAACGCCGCCGCCGCCGGGTCTGTTCTCAACGATGAATTGTTGTCCAAAGTGCTCGGATAGCTTGGGGGCTATGGTTCGGGCAATTACGTCATTCGTTCCGCCCGCTGCAAAGGCTGAAATTATTCGAACTGGTTTGTTGGGATAAGTCTGCGCGGATGCCGGGTTAATTCCTGCCAAAAACGGGAAAATCAGCGGCAGAATTGGAATAAGTCGTGCGAGACGGCGCAACATAATTTCTCCAGTTCAATTTCAGTTTGTTGGAAATCAGGTTACTCAACTTGGCGCGGACGAAGGATTATGAAAACTTTTGTACTATATTGATATAACTCAATATTAATGCAGTCTAGCACCAGAAAATGATGCGTCGCAACGACTGCTTTTTGGTGTTTATGAAAGTGGAAATTCGAATATGAAGAGCCGAAGTAAATCAGCCTCAACCACTAAAAAAACGGCGGTGTCTGCTGTATCGAATGATCCCGGTCGTTCCGCAGGTTTGCGGCGGGGCCTGGAGATTTTGTGCCTTTTTTCAGAAGAAAGGCCGGAATGGGGCATTACGGAAATCGCGCATCAGATGAATCTTCACAAGAGTTTGATTCATCGATCCATAAAAACGCTGGAGGAAATGGGGTTCTTGCGGAGAGATCCCAGTAGCCGCCGGTATTTGATGGGCTTCAAAACATTCGAGGTGGGCTCTCTGGCGGGGCGGCTGACCAACCGGATGGCTTGGTCCAGGCCTGAACTCAGGAAATTGGCCCGAAAATTAAAGGCAACCGTTTCGCTGCGCTTGGTCGTTGACGACGATCTTCTGGTGGTCGACATGATAGAAAGTCTGACCCATCTTCCTATCCATATTCCTCAAGGTGCGAGAGTTCCATTGAATTATGGTGCCGGTGGACAGGTGATGGCCGCATTTCGTGCTGACGAGGATTCCCGGAGGCTCATACGAAAATACGGGCTTCCGCGATTTACGGCAAAGTCCCTGACAACTGAAAAAGAATTTTTCAGTGCGGTTCGCCGTGTAAGAGCGCATGGTTATGCTGTCAGTGAGGGGGAGACCAGGCCGGGTTATTTCAGTGTGGCGGCGCCTATTATGGGAGCGGACAATCTTCTGACTGCGGTACTTGTTGTATCAAGCCCGGTAGGGGCAATGACAAAAAAGGAAATCAGCGCTTTTGCTGAGGTCACCGCTGAAGCGGCGCGTCGTTTGACGCGCCGTTGTCATGAGATTTAGCGATCTAAAGTATTTCTGCGGCTTCTTTGACGCTGTTGATCAAAGATGTGCGTAGCATGAATTCGCGGCACAGTTTGCTGTCTTCAGCAGTTCGCTTTACCTGGTCGTGATTCTTTTTACGTACGGCAGGATCTTTCTCGGCTAACAGTTTCTTGTTTCGTTCTGTTTGGGCTTTGGTGTGGTTGACAGCAACATGCCGGCGCTGCCGGCTGTAGCGATCGAGGACTTCGTCGCTGGTGCGACCTTGCAGGATATCGCAAAGCTTTTGTCCGAGGTTGATTGCATCATGCACGCCGCTATTCATTCCCATACCGCCGATCGGACTGTTCACATGGGCTGAGTCACCCGCAAGAATTGCACGCCCGCTACGGAAGGTCGAGGCAATGCGCTGGTGAACGGTATAAGTGGTGCGGTGAACTACTTCATAGGGCTGATCGCGGGGGAGAAAGCGCTGCAACTGGGTTTGAATATACTCGTCGCTGAGCACTTTTTCCGGTGGATCCTGAATATCTGTCGGGAAGTGAACTCTCCAGCGTTCGGGTTGCGTCCATTTGAAGAGATTGGACCATTGCTCGGGGTCGGAGAGGTAGTTTCTATACGCGTAGCCATGCGCTTTGTCAAAGTCGTAGCAGACAGCGACTGTCAGGGTTCTTTCGGGGTAGGTGTAACCCTCGAATTCGATACCCAGTGACTTTCTGATAATGCTTCTTCCGCCTTCGGCGCTGACTATATAGCTGCCGCTGATGCGTTCTTCATTTCCTGCATTGTCAGTGATCAGTGCCTCAATGCCTTTTTCATTTTGCGTAAAAGATACAAATTCGGTGGACATCCTGACATCGCACATCTTTGTTTCGCGAAGAACCTGCATTGCTTCATCAATTATCTTGGTTCGTTCGCATTGCAGAACATAAGGAAAACGGGTGTCGTTTTTAAGGACGGCGTGATCAAATTCCGCAAATATCGAGTCTGTTTCGCGATCCCAATACTGAACTGTTGGTGCAATCAGGCCCCTGCGTTCCATGCGCTCGTAAAGTCCAAGGTCATCGAGCATTTCAAGCGTGGCGGGATGGATGCTGCCCGCCCGGGGTTCCTGATCAAGAAAGGTCTGGGGGTCAAGTCGTTCGATCATGATCGAACGGATGTCTTTCTGGGCCAGATACAAAGCAAGGCAAATGCCTACGGGGCCGGCGCCAATGATTACTACTGGCTTATTGAGGTTGGTCATCAGTTTATTCCACAGGCTTCACGTTTTTTACTGCGCCACGCCATCCGCTCGCGGTTATATCAAAGACAATGCCGTCATGGTCACGATACTTCACTTCATAAAAGCTGTTGGGTGTGTTCGGCGCGCGTCCCTGAAAATGGGTTGCTCCCGCAGCCTTGACCTGTTCTTCAGCCTGGGCGAGATCATCGACCCACATACCGAAGTGCATGACTCCATAAAACTCTTTTCCGGTTTCGATTCCGGGCGCGTTACCTTTTTTGTTTAGAACGGCGATATTAATGGTCCCGTCGGTCATGTAGATGCCGTTTTGAGCATCGCCTGCCTTGGTCATGCCAAATGCGTCTTCGAGAAATTTCTGTGTTTTTGCAACATCTCGAACGGACAGGGCGATGTGTCTTAGTTTGTACTTTTGCTTTTCCATGAATAATTCCTTTAGTAAAAGTTCAGTAAATAATGGAGTTAACGGTCGTTTTTCGGGATTTAGCGGGGCTGGGTGCGGGATGCTGCATCAGCTTTGATTCGGTTTAAGTATATGTAGCTGCAGCCATCTTAATACTGTTCAAATTATGCGAACTTAGTTTAAGGTTCAATTCTTGGTCGGTCAATAAGTCATGCGGATTGAGGTGGATGCGTTCCATATCCATGTCTCTTGGGTTCGCTTTAAGCCTTATTTTAGTGAGCCGCACTTGCCTTACGCGATCTGTTTTCCAAGGCGATGGACAGCCGCCGGGAGCGGGTGCAGACTAGCCCTGCAGTGGAAAAATCCGTGACCAAAGCAGGGATTTTTTGTGGCAGCGTGCTGCTGGTGATTTTTGCCTTTGTACCGGCGGCGGCCCAGCAATCGGCAGCGATTCCCTACGAACAACTGGTGCGCAGCCCGATGGCGCCTTAGCCTTTTACCGCGCCTATGATATCGATCCGCAGACGGGGCCGTAGCTGCTGGTTGAGGGGCGTTCCGATTCATTGACGCATTACCAGCGGCAGCGCGGCCAGCGGGTGCGTTCCATCGATACCCGGCGCTCCGGCGCCGTTGATGTGCAGGTGGTGCTGGAGGCGTTACCTGCATTACATCGAGCGCACTGCGGGCATGTATGTCGTGACCACGGTTTGCGCCTGTCTGGAGCACGAGCCGCAAAGCGATTTTACAAAGATTTGCAGGAGCTGGCCGAACCCAGTTTCGGCGACCACAGCTTTATCCATCTGCAGGAAGCCGCAAACCGGCTGCCGCGGCCCTGATTCAGCGTATTGTCAGGCCTAGGCGGCCTGCTGGCGTCCTGCGCGGCAATCCTCGATTTTTTTGCGCAGATAGTCGGCGGCCCAGTCGATCTGCTCGACGGTGTTGAAGCGGCCGACGGTGATGCGGATGGAATTGCCGGCGATGCCGTCATCCGACCCGAGCGCCTGCAGTACATGCGACACGCCACCGGTGGAACAGGCTGAGGTCGACGACACCGCGATCTCGCTCAGCGTGGTGACCAGTGAATCGCAGTTGAGGATGTCGAGGCTGATGTTCAGGTTGTTGGCGATACGCTGTTCCATATCGCCGTTGAGCAGCACGCCCGGCAGATCTTTGATACGGTTCCAGAAGCGGTCACGCATCATGCGCATTTGCGGTACTTCAGTTGCCATCAATTCGCCGGCGATGCGGAACGCGGCGCCCATGCCGACGATCTGGTGCGTGGCCAGCGTGCCCGAGCGCAGGCCGCGCTCGTGACCGCCGCCGTGCATCTGGGATTCGATGCGTACCTGCGGCGCGCGGCGCACATACAACGCGCCGATGCCTTTGGGGCCGTAGGTCTTGTGCGCCGTCAGCGACATGATGTCGACGGGCAGTTTTGACAGGTCAATGGCCACCTTGCCTGTAGCCTGCGCGGCGTCGACATGAAACAGCACGCCGCGTTCCCGGCAGATCGCACCAATGGCAGCGATGTCCTGGATCACGCCGATTTCATTGTTGACCAGCATCACCGAGGCCAGCACGGTATCGGGGCGCAGTGCGGCACGGAAAGTTTCAATATCAAGAAGCCCGTTTTTCTGCGGCGCGAGAAAGGTCACGCTGAAACCCTGCTTTTCCAGCCATTTCATGGTGTCGAGCACGGCTTTGTGTTCAGTCTGCACCGTGATCAGGTGTTTACCCCGCGCCTGCGCGGCCATCGCCGCCCCCTTGATCGCGAGGTTGTTGGATTCGGTGGCGCCCGAGGTCCAGGCGATGTCGCGCGCTTCAGCACCGACCAGCCGTGCGACTTCGATGCGGGCGGCTTCGACGGCTTTGCTCGCGGCATGACCGAAGGCATGGGTGCTGCTGGCCGGGTTGCCGAACTGCTCACGCAGCCAGGGCAGCATGGCATCGACCACTGCGGGGTCCAGCGGTGTGGTGGCGGAATTGTCGAGATAGATCGGGGTCTGCATCATGGGCCTCAGTGTTTCTGGGTCAGCGCGGCAATCACCCGCTGACGTTTTTCTTCGACTTCCTTGGCGAAGCCGGGGTGCTGCTGTTCGACGAAGCCTGTGGCCATGCCCAGTTTCAGCAGGGCGACCGCGAAAACCGCTGAAAGATCATCCAGATCAGGGCTGACCTTGGCCAGTTGCATGGCCTCAATGGTCTCGTCACAGAGTTGCTGCATGGCGTCGTGCAGCTCGCCTTCGAACAGGGTGGGTTTGCTCATGGAGATGTTGCCGTGTTTTGCCGTGACGTATTGCGGTAAATAGGGCCGCTCTTAACAGGACCAATTTTAGCGCGAAACCCCCTTGCCGCAGATTACAATTTCCCCGTGAATCGTTTTTATCGCACCGGTTTGGCCTGGATTCTGCTGGCGGCTGCCGCAACGGCCGCGGCGCAGGCCTACCCGAGCCGTACCGTGCGCATCGTCGTGCCGATTGCGGCCGGCGGCTCCACCGACGTGTTCGCACGCACACTGGCGGCGCATTTTTTCGAGGTCTGGGGGCAGGGCGTGATCGTCGACAACCGCCCCGGTGCCGGCGGCATGATCGGCTCCGAACTGGTCGCCAAGTCGCCGCCCGACGGCTACAACCTGCTGATGGCATACACCTCGCATGTCACCAATCCCTCGCTGTGGACGCGATTGCCTTACGACACGCTGCGCGACTTCGCGCCGGTGACCATGGTGGCGCAGGTGCCCAGCGTTTTGATCGTGCATCCGTCGCTGCCGGTGAAATCGGTGGCGGAACTGATCAACTTTGCACGGCGCCGTCCGCATGAACTCGATTACGGCAGTTCCGGTGTGGGGACTGCTTCGCATCTGGCGGCCGTGCTGTTTGCGCAGCGCGCGGGATTGTTCATTACCCATGTGCCGTACAAAGGCGGGGTTCCGGCCATGTATGAGTTGCTCGGTGGACAGATTTCGGTGATGTTCGGCGGACTGGCCACCACCTTTCCCAATATCCGCAACGGCCGCACCCGCGCCCTGGCGATTTCGAGCTTGCGACGCGCCACGGTGTTGCCGGAAGTGCCGACGATGGCGGAAGCTGGACTGCCGGGTTATGAGGCGATCGGCTGGTTCGCGCTGTTTGCCCCTGCGCATACGCCGGGCACCGTGATCCACAAGATCAATTCCGAAACTGTGGCCATGTTCACGCAGCGTGAAATCCGCGAGCGTTTTGTCGCGCAAGGGGCCGAGTTTTCAACCTCGACACCGGCGGAGTTGGATGACCGGGTGCGCAAGGAGATCGCCAAGTGGGGGACGGTGATCCGCGGCGCCGGAATCACGCCGATGAGGAACTGAGGGCGCCCCGCAACGCGTGCTAGCATGGTCATAAAGAATTACAGTCCAACAGGGCCGACCACGGCCTGCAGGGAGGGGATCATGGATGAACTGAATGCGGGCCGGCGCAGCTGGCTCAAGACCGCAACAGCACTGGCGGCAACGGGTTTGGCGTCGGGAATGGGCTGCGCGCAGACGGGCGGCCTTAGCGGCGCCGCCGGCGGCCTGCCCGGTCGTGGTGAATATCTGATTCGCGGCGCGACCATTCTGAGTATGGACGCCAAAGTCGGTGATTTTGTCCGCGGCGACGTGCTTGTGCGCGATGGCGCGATTGTCGGCGTGGCGCGCGACATCGCGGCACCGTCG
This sequence comes from Burkholderiales bacterium, assembly GCA_030833315.1. Classification (GTDB taxonomy): domain Bacteria; phylum Pseudomonadota; class Gammaproteobacteria; order Burkholderiales; family SG8-41. Next base: position 8,081 of record JAURHM010000006.1, on the reverse strand, counting down.
GCGACGGTGATCGATGCCGGGGGCATGATCTGCATGCCGGGTTTTGTCGATACGCACTGGCATCTGTGGACCAGCGTGTTGCGTCCGGTAATCCGCATTGATAATCCGAAAAGCGGTTATCAGCCGGTGACCAACCGCCTCGGCCGGTTCTACACGCCGGAAGACAGTTACCGCAGCGTCAAACTCGGCCTCGCCGAAGGCTTGAGCGCGGGTGCAACCACGGTGCACAACTGGGCGCACAACATCCGCTCGCCGGCGCATGCCGATGCCGAGCTGCGCGCGATGCGCGACGTCGGACTGCGCGGCCGTCTCGCCTACGGCACGCCGATGGGTTATCCCGATGAGCAGCCGATGGATCTCGAAGGATTGGCGCAGATCAAACGCCAGTGGATGCCGAATGACGGAATGCTGACGCTGGGCATTTCATCGCGTAACGTCGGCGACACGACCAATCCGCTGCGCGGCAATATCTCGGTGGACACCGCGCGCAAGGACTGGGGCGGGGCACGCGCCCTCGGTCTGCCGATCACCATGCACACTTCGGGGCCGAGCCCGATCACGCTGCTGGAATCGACAGGACTGCTCGGTCCGGACCTGCAGCTGGTGCATCCATTGCTGACCACGGCGGCGGAACGCCAGATGCTCAGCAAACACGGCGTCAGTTACAGCACCTCGCCGACCGGGGAGTCGCGTCGCGCGGCCAGCGCCGGCGTGATCCAGTTGGCGGAGTTGCTGCAGGCAGGGGTCAAGGTCAGTATCTCGATCGACCATACCGGCAGTTACGCCTGCGATTATTTCCAGTGCATGCGCATTCTGTATGCGCTGCACCAGCACCGCATCGGACCGAAGGTACCCCTGACTTCAAAGCGGCTGGTGCAGCTGGCGACCCTCGACGGTGCCGTCGATCTGGGCATCGCCGACCGCACCGGTTCACTGACGCCAGGCAAACGCGCCGACATCATCCTGGTGCGCACCGGCGACATCAATATGTCGCCGATGAGCGATCCCTATGAAGCGCTGGTAACGTTCGCGCAGCCGCGCAATGTCGATACGGTGATCGTGGATGGCCGGGTGCTGCGCCGCGCGGGGCAGTTCACTGCGCTGGATCACACTCAGGTGCTGCGCGAGGCTGCGGATTGCGCGGCAGGATTGCGCGCGCGGGCGAACTGGACTTGAGCCGGAGGCGGCCCGGGCTGTTCCGGCGGTTCAGGAGGCCGGGTTGCTGATGCTTTCGATGGCGCGTTTGACCGCCATCGGGTCCTTGACGCTGCGCAGAACCACATCGCTGATGCCGCGACCGCTGACGTGGATATTGCCGTAGCCGAGGATGCGGCCAAGGACCCCCTGATCGATCTCGACGGTTTCGATCGAGGTCAGTTTCATTTCTTCGGATTGGCGGCTGATGATGCCGGTCTTGCAGATGACTCGTTTGTTGGTGAGACCGAGTTCGGTGTAACGCACGCGCAGGTATTCATATACCGCGAGTGGCAGGGTGATGACGAAAAACAGCCAGATCACCATCGGGATGCGAACGATCCAGTGCTGTTCGAACAGGCCGGCTATTTCTTCGCCTGCGGAGAGTGATTCTTCGATGTAGGCCATGACAGAAGAGATGCGGCGCGGAATGTTTCCGCGCCGCAGTCTTGATCAGTGATCCCAGCCGGTGGTCTTCGCGCCCTCGGTGGCGAGCAGTACGTAGGCCATGATGCAGGGTTCCTTGCCGCGGTTTTCCCAGTTGTGCATGGTCTGGCGCTGGATGATCACGGTGCCCGGCGTCAGGTGCACTTCTTCGCCGCCGTCCAGCTGCATCCACAGTTCGCCGGCGAGGCAGATCGCGTAGTCGACCGAATCGGTGACGTGCCAGCGTTTGGCGACGCCCGGATCGTACTTGGCGAGGCGGAATACCGAACCGCCGGCCAGACTGGTGCCCAGTTCCCAGGTGTTCGGATCTTCTGTGGTCATCTCCGCAGGCAGTTTTTTGGTCGCCCACATCGGGATGTTGTGAAAACCGGGGCGCATCGGGATCGGGTCGATCACGGCGTCGGATTTGATGTAGGCCTTGCCTTCTTTGTTGGTGTCGGTGACGACTCTGCGGAATTTCATGATTGCTGCATTCTCCAGTGTGATGCCGGGTTGAAAAAACGCCGGCGCCCCTGAGGCGCCGGTTTTATTAAGCTTATGTTTTAAAACGGTTTTTACGTTTTCCCGAGTGCTGCAAAAGCCGTAACACCGCTGTTCACCATCAGCTCGATACCTTGATATTAGCTGCCTTGACCACTTTCTTCCATTTCTCGACGTCACGGGCGATGGCATTGAGGAACTGTTCAGGCGGTCCGCCGGCCGGTTCGACGCCGTCGGTGGCGAGCCGCTTTTTCATTTCCTCGGTCTGCAGTGCTTTCGCCACTTCCTGGTTCCAGCGCGTGATGATCGGTTTCGGCAGGCCTTTCGGGCCCCACAAGCCGTACCACAGCGGCGCTTCGTAGTCCTTCACCGTTTCGCCGATGGTCGGCATGTCGGGCAGCGCGGGAGCGCGTTTTGCGGTGGTGACGCCGACGCCGCGCAGCTTGCCGGATTTGACGTGCGGAATCGCCGCCGGCATCGCGCCGAAAATGAGCTGAACCTGTCCGCCGAGCAGATCGGCGAGCGCCGGGCCGGTGCCCTTGTAGGGAATGTGCGTCATTTTGGTGACTGCCATCAGATTGAACAATTCGGTGGCGAGATGGGTGATGCCGCCGGTACCGGTCGACGCGTAGTTCAGTTTGCCCGGATTGGCCTTCGCATGATTGATCAGTTCCTGAACGGTTTTTGCCGGCACCGAAGGATGCAGCGACAGCACGAATCCGGTATCGCCGATCATCACGATGGGCTGGATATCCTTCACCGGATCATAGGGCAGGCTGTAAAGCGCGGCATTGGTGCCGTAGCTGCCCGACACCATGATCACGGTGTAGCCGTCGGGTGCGGCGCGTACCGCCATCTCGGCGCCGATCGTGCCGCCGCCGCCGGCACGGTTGTCGACGATCACCTGCTGGCCGAAGGCCGTGGTGACGTTGGCGGCAATCAGGCGCGCGGTGATGTCGGTGCCGCCGCCCGGAGCAAAAGGCACCAGCATGCGCACCGGCCGGCTGGGATATTTGTCGGCCTGTGCTGCAAACGTGTGGGGCGTTGCGCAGAGTGCGGCCAGCGCCATTGCAGCGGATAGGAATTTTGCGGTTTGCATGCAGTTCTCCTCCGGTTGTGCAGAAAAATCAATCGGCCTTGATGCCTGCTTCACGGATGACTTTCGACCACTTGGTCATTTCCGCCTGCAGGTACTTGTTCGAATCCTCAACGCTGCCGCCGATCAGGTCGACGCCTGCGCCGGCAAAACGTTTGATGGTTTCGGTATCGCGCACCGCGGTGTTGATGTCGGCGTTGATTTTACCGAGGGTCGCGCGCGGCGTTTTGGAAGTGGCGAACACGCCGTACCAGACATCGAAGGCATAACCGGGCAGGCCGTTTTCGGCGACTGTCGGCAGCTCGGGTGCGACGGGGCTGCGCTTGGCGCCGGTGACCGCGAGAGCGCGCACCTTGCCGCTTTTGGCGTGCGGCATGATGGTGCCGACACCGGCAATTGCCATCTGCACCTCACCGGTCAACAGCGCCGTGGTGCCGGGGCCGGTGCCTTTATACGGCACATGGATCATGTCGACGCCCGCGGTGACGCGGAACAGTTCCGAGCCGAGGTGGGATGCGCCGCTGACGCCGCCTGAGGCAAAACGCAGCTGGCCGGGTTTCGATTTTGCGAGAGCGACCAGTTCGGTCACCGATTTCGCCGGCACCGAAGGGTGCAGGGCCAGCACGAAGGGTTGCGTGCCGACAATGGAAATCGCAGTGATGTCGCGCTTCACGTCGAAGGGCAGGTTCTTGTACAGCGCCGGTGCATAGGCAATGCCGACGCTCTGCAGCAGCAGCGTGTAGCCGTCGGGTACCGCCTTCGCGGTGATGTCGGTGGCAATCACGCCGCCGCCACCCGGGCGGTTGTCGACGATCGCCTGCTGGCCCCAGATGTCGGTGAGTTTCTGTGCGAGCAGGCGCGCGATGATGTCGGTGCCGCCGCCGGCTGCTGAAGCTGCGAGCAGGCGCACCGGGCGTTCAGGAAAAGTTGCGGCGGTAACAGGGGCGATACCGCCGGCGGCAACCATGCAGGCCAGAACAACGGCGCGGTTAAAAGGTGTTCCCATGATGCTCCTCCGGAATTTTTTTATGTTGATCGCCACCTATGCCGGCGGCAGGCCGATCTTGCTGCGCAACAGCGCATAGTTTTCCGCATCCATGATGATTTCGCGGCGGTTGATCTGGTGGTCGATGGCTGTGACGGCATCGTTGGCCGGCGTGGCGATGCCGAGCTCACGGCCCTTCGCCGACACCAGGCCGCTGATGAAGGCGATTTCGCTGGTGCGTCCCTTGAGGTGGTCGTGAATCGGCGCGGTGCGGCCACCGCCGACATGCGACATCAGTGTTTTCATCGTGGTGATCAGGTTGTCGTCGCTGGAACCGGCAAATTCATCGGCGCGCAGCCCGAACAGCGGTTCAATGCGGTAACCCAGTGCGGCGCCGACAGCCAGCGATTCGCGTCCCAGCTGCACCGAAATATCCATCATGCCGGGCAGGGCGCAGGCTTCGAAATTGCGCAGCCCGAGCAGGCTGAACGGCCCCATGGTCATGGTGTTGGCGATCAGCTTGGTCCACTTTGCGCCGTAGATGTTGCTGGTGATGTCGCAGCGGCCGACTTCGCCGAGCAGGCCGGAGACTTCCTTGACCCGCGGTGTCAGCGTGCCGTCGAGTTCGCCGACCGTGAACCAGGTACCCTTGCGCAGCGTGTTGCGCTGGATCGTGCCCTGGGTGAACAGTTCCGCCTGCAGTTCAACGACGCAGCCGACCACGCGATTGCGGCCGACGATGGATGCGATGGCGTCATCGTTCATGCCGTTCTGTGCGCCGACGACGAAGCCGTCCGCTTTCAGCCAGGGCTTGATGAATTCGGCCATCCAGCGTGTGTCATTGGATTTGCAGGCAAGGAAGACGATGTCGAATTCCAGCTGTTCGGATGACATCGCGCACAGGTTCAGTGCCTTTACCGGCACCTGAAACTGCGAGCCGTCCTTGAACTGGATCTGCAGACCGTTGGTTTTCATGGCACGCACATGCGAGGGCCACTGATCGATCAAAGTGACATCATGCCCGGCGCGCGTCAGGTCGGCGCCGATGCTGCTGCCGATGGCACCGCTGCCGACAACGGCGATCTTGCGGTTTTTATCCTGGATTTTTTTGACGGCCATGGCGGTCCGCTTTCCTTGTTGCTTTTATTGAAGGATGTTCAGGCGCGTTGTGCTGCCAGTGCCAGCAACTCGCGTACCGAATGGTTTTCGATATCGAGCGCGACTTTGGCGATGGCATCCACCGGCAGTTGCGGATTGATGCCGCGGAATTTCTCGGTGACACCTTTGGCATCCACCGGGTTGTCGATTGACCCCGTCGGATTGAGGATGTCGGTACGCACCCACTGGCCGTCTTTTTCGGCGGCGACCCAGCCGGCGAAATGTTTCGGATACAGGGCGTCAAGTTTGGGATCGTGTTCGCAGTCAAGGTGTGCGGCGAGTTTGATCAGTGCCGGATCCTTCATGCGTTCGTCGGTGAACTGCGGCGGCAGGACCTTGCCGTCGACCAATGCGGCTGCGATGACGTAGCGCAGGCTCATTTGCGCATTGAGTGCGCTGCCCGGGGCATAGGTGAAGCCGCACTGCACATCGACCACATTGGACAGGCCGACCTTGACCTTGCGATTCAGATCCCAGGGGGCGCCGATCTTGTTGCGCACCGCCAGCGCGGCATCGATATAGGCATGCGTGCTGCCGCAGCAGGAGTAGGGCTTGATCGAATTGGTTTCGGTATGCCATACGCGACCGAGATCACGCGTCAGCAGCGCAGCGTCGGAATCATCGGAGTGCGCTTTCAGCACGCCGCCGTCGCCGTATTCATAAATCTGCGTCGGGCCGGTGAAGCCCAGTGCAGCCAGTTCCGCGGCGAGTACGCCCGAATGCGCGGCCTTGCCGGCGTGCAGGCGTTTGCTCATCGTGCCGTCGGCATTAAAGGCCCAGGTGCCCGCGCCCTGAGTGCCGGCCAGGCCCAAGGCCCATGTGGTCTGTTCCGGATTCAGTTTAAGCAGCGAGGAGCAGGCCGCTGCGGCGGCGAAGGGGCCGTAGATGCCGGTGATGTGCCAGCCGCGAAGGCGTGTTGCTGACGGATTCGAGGCGAGGCTGGAGCGGATCATGGTTTCATAACCGGCAGCGATCGCGGTGACGAGCGCGCGGCCGTCGGCATTGAGTTTTTCCGCCATGGCGATGGCGGCGGGCACGGCGACCGCACCCGCATGCAGTTTGGCGTTGTGATAATCGTCGAGTTCGAAAGCGTGGGAGGCCACGCCGTTGACCAGTGCGGCGTCAGCGACGCGCATCGATGTGTTCTTTTCACCCCAGACCGTGGCTTCACCTTTACCGCTGCTGCCGCTGCGCGCCCACTTCAGCATCATGTCGGCCCAGGGCGTGCACCAGCCGTAAACACCGCAGCCCAGCGTATCGAGGATCGCAATGCGCACGACTTCGCGGGTGCGTTGCGGGATGTCTTCGTATTTGAGGCTGCTGATCCAGTCCGCGAGTTCGCGGGTTGGTGCGCCGATGGCGCGACGGTCATTATTCATTGCTGACTCCTCCTTGTTCTGGTGCGCAGTTTACCCCACCGCGGCGTTTTGCAAACGCTCGCGGCAATGGAGAGTCCATATAACGAAAAAAATGCCGTGTACGCTTTCTTGACACTTTTTTATAGGCAGCCGCATACTTCCGTCGCTGGTGAATTCTGCGGTTAAGGCAAAGCTTACGCGGTAATTTTCCGGTCCAACAGACCAACTTGAAGTGATCGGGAGTCCATTAAATGGAATATGATGTGATCATTGTCGGCGGCGGTAATGCGGCTTGCGCAGCGGCTGTATCGGCACGAGAAAACGGCGCCAAAAAGGTGTTGTTGCTGGAAAAGGCGCCCAAAGGCCAACGTGGCGGCAACACCCATTTCAGCGGTGCCATTTTCCGCTTTGTATTCAATCACGTGGATGAGCTTGATCGCTTCGTGCCGAATGCCGAAGAGGAATATCCGGGCTTCCGCGCCGGTGTGCCGACCTATCCGCATGAGGCGTTCACCGATGACCTGATGCGCGTCACCGACAACAAGTCCGATCCCGAACTGTCGAAGCTGCTGATCGACGAGTCCTACGACACCACCTGCTGGATGCAGGATGTCGGCAAACACCACTTTGAACTGGCCAAGTCGGTGATGGGCATCAGGGTCGGTGACAAGATCAAATGGCCCAAGGGCGCAATCGTGCGCACCGTGCATGAAGGCGTCGGTCTGTCGCAGCAGTGGTTCAAGACCTGCGAAGACATGGGGGTCGAGATCCGTTACGAAGCGCATGTGCTCGACCTGTCGATGGACGGGCAGGGCGCAGTGCGCGGCGTCAAGGTGCGCGGCGACAAAGGCCTCGAAACCATCAAGGCGCGGGCGGTGATTCTGGGCAGCGGCGGTTTTGAAACCAACCCGGCCTGGCGCACCCACTTCCTCGGTCAGGAATGGGGTCACGCCAAAGTGCGCGGTTCCAACTTCAACTACGGCGACGGCCTGCGCATGGCGATCGACGCCGGCGCGATGCCCTGGGGCCATTGGGGTGGATGCCATGCCACTCCGATCGTCGCCAGTGCACCCGACTACGGCCGCAAGGACCTCACTGACAAGACCAACCGCCTGTCCTACCCCTATGGCGTGATGATCAACGTCGAAGGCAAACGCTGGATCGACGAAGGCGTTGATTTCCAGGCCTTCACCTACGCCAAATACGGCGGCCTGATCCTCAAGCAGCCGAAGAGCCTTGTCTACCAGATCTTTGATGCCAAATCGATGCACCTGCTGGAGCCGCGTTACTCGACCAGCGAGCCGTTCAAGTCCGACACGCTGGAAGGACTGGTCAAGCAGCTCAATGTTGATCACGAGCAGGC
>JAURHM010000070.1 GCA_030833315.1 Burkholderiales bacterium | reverse complement strand
TGCAGCGTGCGTGAACGGTGGGCAAACGAGCGCAGGCCTTTGACGCCGAACCAGCGGTGACTGCGCAACTCTTCCGGGCGTTTTTTTGTTCTCGCCATCGGGACTCCTCCGGGATTGATGTGCCGTGCGGCACTGCAGGACAACAAACTGCAGTTATTCTAACCGAGCCGCCACCGCAGTCATCGGGTAGACTTTCCGCCTCACCGCAGGGCACACCACATCATGGACGGGACGCATTTTGGACACCATCGCTAAGCCGGGCACGCTGGCTCACAACGTCAAACGCCTTTCCCACCTCGACCTGCCCGGCGCCGGCCAGGTCTATGTTGAAGGCAACTACGCCTACATCGGCCATATTCCGAACAAGCAGCAACTCGGCACCAGTATTCTCGATATCGCCGATCCGAAAAATCCGCGCATCGTGTCGCAGCTCAATGTCGCCGATCAGAATTCACACAGCCACAAAGCACGTGTCATTGGCGACCTGATGATCATCAACAGCGAACGCAATATGACCGCCATCGGCCGCAAGGCTGACGAACTGCCAAAACTGCGTACGCGTCTGAAAGCCGAACTCGGTCGCGACGGCACCCATGCCGAACTGGCGGCAAAACTCGGCGTCGCCGTCGCCGACATTCCCGCAGTCGAGGAAGCCGAGCGCAACCCCTATGAGCGCGGCGGCTTCAGCCTGTATGACGTATCGGACAAGTCCAAACCGAAACAGATCCACTTCCAGAAAACCCATGGCCGCGGCGTGCACCGCTTCGATATGGACAAGAATTACGCCTATATCTCGACCGAGATGCCGGGCTTCATCGGCAACATTCTGGTCACCTATGACATCCGCAATCCGGCGAAACCGGAGGAGGTATCGAAGTGGTGGATGCCCGGGCAGCACATTGCCGGCGGCGAAAAACCGACCTGGCCCGGCCGCCAGCACCGCCTGCACCACACGCTGCGTTTCGGCAATGAACTGTGGGCCGGCTGCTGGCACGGCGGCGTACGCGTGATCGACGTCACCGACATCCGCCAGCCGAAAACGGTCGGCAGCTTCAACTATCACCCGCCCTACCCCGAACCTTCGCACACCTTCATGCCGGTAATGAAAAAACTCGACGGCAAACGCATCGCGGTGGCCATCGACGAGGAAGACCACGCGCATGACGCCGAGGAAATGGCGCGCCGCCGTGGCCGTCCGCATGGTTGCCTGTGGATTCTGGATGTCACCGACCTGTCGAATATCAAGCCGCTGTCGCTGTTCGAAGTCAGCGAACTGGACAGCCCCTGGAGCCGCACCACACCCGGCCGCTTCGGCGCACACCAGTTCCAGGAAAACTGGAAAGGCGGCGACACGCTGCTGTATTGCGCGTGGTTTGCCGGCGGTCTGCGCATTGTCGATGTCGCCGACCCGTCAGCACCGCAGGAAGTCGGCTGGTACATTCCGGAACCCTGCGGCGGCAAACCCTGCCCGCAGACCAACGACACCGATGTCGATGACCGCGGACTGGTGTACGTCGTCGACCGTTACTGCGGTTTTGACATCCTGGAATACAACGGCCGCCGCTGAACAAAAAACACCCGAGGAGGTACGCAATGAACCGCCCGTCGAAACTGCAGGGATTCCTGTGGATCACCTTTGCACTGTGCACGGCGACCGGCGCCTGGGCGCAATCGACAGCCTATCCGGTGCGGCCGGTGCGCATGGTCATTGCACTGGCCCCTGGCGGTGGCGTTGATACCACCGGGCGCTTTATTGCCCAGAAACTGACCGAAGCCTGGAACCAGCAGGTGGTCGCCGACAACCGGCCCGGCGCCGGGGGATCGATCGCGGCGGAGATCGTCGCGAAAGCGCCGGCTGACGGCTATACGCTGCTGATGACCTCCTCCGGCATTTCGATCACGCCGAGCATCATGAAACTGGCTTATGACCCGCGCAAGGATCTGCTGCCGGTGTCTCTGGCGGTGATTTCTCCAGGGGTGATGGTGGTACACCCTTCGGTCCAGGCGAAAACCGTGAAGGAACTGATTGCACTGGCCAAAAGCAAACCCGGGGAAGTGTTCTACTCCTCCTCCGGCCAGGGCTCGGGTCAGCACCTCGCAATGGAAATGTTCGCGCAGATGACCGGCACCAAACTGACCCATGTGCCTTACAAGGGCACCGCACCGAGCATCACTGACGTGGTTGCCGGGCGCATCTCGGTGACCATCGCCAGTGTGATCTCGACCCGCCCTTTCTTCGACTCGGGAAAGCTGCGCGTGCTGGCGGTGGTCGGGCCGAAACGCACGCCGGCGCTGCCGCAGTATCCGACGGTCGCTGAATCCGGTGTACCCGGTTTCGGCTTCGACAACTGGTATGGCCTGTTCATGCCGGGAACGGCACCCAAGGCACTGGCCATGCGCATCCAGCAGGAAGTAGCCAAAGCGGTCAACGCTCCGGACGCGCAGAAGCTGCTGATTGGCCAGGGCCTCGATCCCATCGGCAACACGCCGGATGAGTTCGCAAAAATGTACATCGATGAAATGAACCGCTGGGCAAAAGTCGCAAAATCCATCGGCATGCAAGCCAACTGATTTTTTCAAACACTTTAACGAGCAACAGGACACACCACGGCAATGAGCAAAGAATTCCGCGTCATGACCTCCGGCGCATTCACCGCAGCCTATAAAACACTGATTCCCCGGCTGGAACAACTGACCGGCAAGACCATCGTCACCGTCACCACCTCCATCGGCACCGGCGACATCTCGATTCCCAACCGCCTGAAGCGGGGAGAAGTGGCGGACATTGTCATCGTCGCCGACGGCGTGTTGCGCCAGTTCATTACTGACGGTTACGTACTCGCCGAGCACGCGACGGTTATCGCGCGCTCGCTGATGGGATTTGCGGTGCGCGAGGGTGCCCCCGATCCGAAAATCCGCACGGCAGATGATCTGTGCGCCGCACTGCTCGCGGCCAAAGGCATTGGCTATTCCGCCAGTGAAAGCGGCAAGTACTACACCACTGAACTCGTACAGCGCCTCGGTATTGCCGATCAGGTGCTGCCGAAAAGCCGGTTGGTCGGCGGCGGCGAACGCGTCGGCGCGGTGATTGCGCGCGGTGAACTCGATTTCGGTTTCCAGCAGATGAGCGAACTGCTGCCGGTACCGGGGATTACCCATGTCACGCCCTTGCCGCCGGAACTGCAGAAGGCTTCCAACTTTACGGCGGGCATCGGCGCCAATTCGCCGGATCGCGACTGTGCGCGCAAGGTCATTGAATTTCTGGCCTCGGCCGCGGCGCGACCGGCGATTGCCGCCAGCGGCCTGGAACCGGTGAGCGGTTGAAAAAACAAGGGCGGCCGAAGCCGCCCTTGCCCGATGCCGTTTTCCCCGCCGCAGATCGCGGCAGAATCCGACGAACCGTTATTCGATGCCGGCCGCCACAAACAGCGGCTTGCCCGCCGGGCCGCCCAGGAACTTCACGAACTCCTGCGCAACGGCTTTCTGCGTACCGGCGCTCATCGGCACTGCGATATAAGAAGTGTAGTTCTGGATTTCCGCAGGGAAAGGACCGACCAGAATCAGGCCGTGCTCCTTCTCCAGCAGGATTTCGGTGATCGGGCCGAAGGCGACCTCCTTGCCTTTGCCCTTCAGCGTGTGCTTCATCACCTCGGCGCCGGTGGTGTAACGCACGGCCTTGCCCTTGATGTCCTCGTAAATGCCCCACTTCTTCAGCAGGTTCTCGAAATAGATGCCGGTAGAAGCGGTGTTGAAGACGATGGAGTCGGCTTCAAGCACGGCCTTTTTGATGTCCTCGCCGGTGGCAATCGGCGGCACCGGCGCGCCCGGGCGCACGGCAACGCCACTGCCGACGCGGCCGACATCAACCCCGCCGGCTTCGACCTTACCTGCCGCCGCAAACTGTTTCACCGCTGCCGGCGGCGCGATGATGACGTCGAAGGTATCCCCGGCCGCGACGCGCTTGGTCATCTGGGGCGTGGTGTTGAAGGTGATGTTGACCTTGTGCCCGGTCTGTTTCTCGAAGGCGGCCGCTGCCGACTTCAGGCCGGGCTCGATCGCACCGCCGCTGATGACAGTGATTTCAGCCGCTTGTACAGCAGAAGTCAGTATCAGCCCGGTGAGGACTGCAATCATGCGTTTCATCGTATCGCTCCGTCAGTGGTTTTCAGGAAATGCCGGTTTCGGCAAAAATCTTTTTGGCATCGGCCGAGGCGAGCCGCCGTGCCAGTTCCGCCGCGGCGGCCGGCGCACCGGTGATGGCCGCGGCATCGTAGTGGGTCATGTTCTGGATTTCATCGGGCAACGGCGCGGCGAGCCTGACTGCGCAACCCTTGTCGATCATCACCATCAGTTCCGAAATCTGCGCGAGGCCGACGGCCCGCGAGGGATGATCGGCGACGTAACGCATGATGTCCGAACCGGTCTTGACCACAACGATATTGGCGCCTGCGGCGGCAAGGCCCATTTTTTCAAACAGCTTTTCGGCATAAACACCGCTGGAGCCCTCGTTGCGCACCACATGGCTGGCGCCGAGCAGCAGTGCCTTAACAGCTGCAGCGTCCGGGAGCGACGGCTGCGGCGCATCCGCATGAATCACCACGCCGACGCGGGATCGCCCGAGAAAGCCGCGGCTCGCGGCATCAATGCGCCCCAGCGCCGCAAGCTCATCGAGCACCGCGGGTGAAGCGACCACGAGATCGGCCGTTTCGCCGGCAGCCATGCGACGGCGCACTTCCGGCACAGGCGTGAACTCGATGTCAACCTTGTGGCCGGTGCCATTTTCGAAGGCTGCGGCCACGCGCGCAACGCCGCGTTTGACGGCGCCGGCACTGAGTATTTTGAGATTGGCCATGCCTGTCCCCGGTGGTTTTCAGTCAATGCCGGTGGCAGCCATCGCTGCGCGGGCCTCGGCGGTCGACAGAAACGCGGTGAACGCCGCGGCGGCTTCGGCATTGGCGCTGGCGGTGGTCACCGCCGCGTCATAGCCGGTGATGCTCTGCAGTTCGTCGGGCAGCGGACCTGCGAGCGCAATGGCTACCCCCTTTTCCACCAGCTCGCGGATTTCCGGAAGCTGCCCGGCGCCAAGCAGTTTCTGCGGCGACGCCGCAACATGATCCATGACCTTGACCGTATCCGGCTGCGTCACTGTCTTGCCCGGCGACGCCAATCCGAGTTTTTCGAGCAGCTTGACGATGTAATTGCCGCTCGACGCGACATTGACCACAACGCCGTCCGCGGCCACCACCGCCGCCTTGAACGCCTCGACCGAACCGAGCGCCGGTTTAACCGCATCTTTGCGCACCGCCAGCCCCATGCGCGAACGGCCCACGGTCATGCGTGTCGCCGTTGCCACCCGGGACTGCGCAACAAAATCAGCCATTGCCGACTGCGGTACCACAGCAACATCCACCGCCTCGCCGGCGAGTACGCGGTCGCGCACCGAAGGCGCACCGGCAAACTCGACTGCCACCTGATGCCCGGAAGATTTTTCGAACTGTGCCGCCAGTTGGGTGATGCCGCGTTTGACCGGTCCTGCGCCCAACACTTTCAATGAAGCCATTTTTATTTCTTTTCTTGAAACAATTTTGAATGACAGTGACTGACTGATCGATTAGTCCAATCTCAATCAGCGCGTGCGCCGGAATCCTTGATCACTTTGGCCCACTTCGGAATTTCGGCCTTGATGTGCGCCGCGAATTTTTCAGGGGTGCCGCCTTCGATGATCGCACCCTGGCTTTCGAGGAACTTCGCCATCTGTGGTTCCTTGAGAATGGCGTTGACCTCGGTGTTGAGTCTCGCCATCACCGGGCGCGGTGTGCCGGCCACGGCAACCAGACCATGCCAGGTCGATGCCTCAAAACCCGGCACCCCGGACTCGGCAATCGTCGGCAGATTGGGCATGGTGTCCATGCGCTTCAACGTGGTCACGCCCAGTGGGCGCAGGCGATTGGCGTCGATATAGGCTTTCACCGACAGCGCGGTGGCGAAAATCATCTGACTACGTCCGGCCAGCACGTCGAGAATCGCAGGGCCGGCTCCCTTGAATGGGATGTGCACCATTTCGGTCCTGGTCATGCTTTTGAACAACTCGCCGGCAAGGTGCGCCGCGGCGCCGCTGCCGGAAGAGGCGTAATTCAGCTTGCCGGGCTGCGATTTCAGGTAATCAATCAGTTCCTTCACCGATTTTGCCGGCACCGAAGGATGCACGACCAGGATGTTCGGCTGTGAAGCCACCCAAACCACCGGCACCAGATCCTTGGCCGGATTAAAAGTCATTTTTTTGTAGAGTGACGCATTGGCCGCCAATACCGCGTTGTTGGCAATCATCAGCGTATAGCCGTCAGCCGGACTGGTTGCGACGATTTCACCAGCCACGTTGCCACCCGCGCCGGGCCGGTTATCAAACACGAAGGGCTGTCCCATGCGTTCGGCCAGCTTGCCGCCAACCAGCCGCGACAGGATATCGCTGGGGCCGCCGGGCGTGAATGCAATGACCATGCGCACGGCCTTGGTCGGATAATCCGCAGCCTGAACGGCCGGCGCAAGCGCCAGCAGGGCAGCGGCAAGCACGGCGTTTTTCGAATTTTTCATGACGGGCTCCTCCTGTGACGGGCGCATCGGGTGCGCAGCCGGGCCGCCAGCTTAACAACAGCCCCCGGTACTGACAATGCGGAATCCCCGTGGTTTTGGCGATGACGGCGGCGATGCTATTCTATGGCCCCTGCCGGCGCGCCGCGCCGCTGTTTGCGATCCAGCCTTCGAGGAATCCACCATGAGCAAAACCCAACAACGCATCAGGGGCGTGCTGTCCCCCGTCGTCACCCCCTTCGACAAGGACCTGAACCCCGATACCGCGCGCTTCATCAATCACTGCAAATGGCTGATCTCGCAGGGTTGCGGCCTCGCCGCCTTCGGCACCAACAGCGAAGCCAACTCGCTGTCGGTCAATGAACGCATGGCTTTGCTCGATGCCATCCTCGCCGCCGGCATCGATCCCGCGCGCATGATGCCCGGCACCGGCTGCTGCTCGATTTCCGATTCGGTAAGACTGACTGAACATGCGGTCAAGGCCGGCTGCGCCGGCGTGCTGATGCTGCCGCCGTTTTATTACAAAGGGGTCAGCGACGAAGGTCTCTACCGCAACTACTCCGAAATCATCGAACGCGTCGGCGACGACCGACTGCGCATTTACCTGTACCACATCCCGCCCGTCGCGGTGGTCGGCATCACGCCGAACCTCGTCGAGCGCCTGCTGAAAAAATATCCGACCGCGATCGCCGGAATGAAAGACAGCTCGGGCGACTGGAAAAACACCAAGACCTTCCTCGACAACTTCGCCAAGCAGGGCTTTGACGTGTTCGCCGGCAGTGAATCCTTCCTGCTCGCCAATATGCAGAACGGTGGCGCCGGCTGCATTTCGGCCACGGCCAACGTCAATCCGGGCCCGATCGACAAACTGTTCCGCGAGTGGAAAAACGCCGACGCCGAAGCGCAGCAGAAGGCGCTGGATGTCGTGCGCGGCACCTTCGGCAACAGCAAGTACCTGATGATCGCGGCGCTGAAAGCAGGTATTGCGCAATACAGCGGCGATGATCAGTGGTGCACCGTTCGTCCGCCGCTGGTGGAACTCAACAAGGAACAGCGCGCGTCGCTGTCGGCAGAACTGAAAGCCATCGGCTTCCAGATGCCGGGCCTGAAGGCCGCTTGAGAATCGCTTAATTTATCAATAAAAACAAATACTTATAAATATCATGTCAGTCAATACACCTACAGCCGCCGCCCCGCTGTGTGCCGGACCGGATTTCAATCCGCGCCCGCCGAAATTCAAGATGCCGGCGAAAGCCTGCGACACCCACGCCCACGTGATGGGACCGGCGGCGCGTTACGACTATTCGCCGGCACGGGTCTACACACCGCCCGACTGTCTGCCGAACCAGTATCGCCACCTGCTCGACACCCTCGGCGTCGAGCGCGCCGTGCTGATCCAGCCCAGCGTCTACGGCACCGATAACGCGGCGATGCTTGATGCGATGAAAGCCGATCCGCAACGCCTGCGTGGCGTCGCGGTGGTGGATCCGTCCATCAGCGATGCCGAACTGAAAACCATGCACGGCCTCGGCGTGCGCGGCGTGCGCGTCAACATCGTGGATGTGAAGGACCGCAAACCGGGAACGCTGCCGATGGAACAGCTGCGTCCGCTCGCGGCGCGCATCAAAGCGCTGGGCTGGCATATTGAATTCCTGATGCACGCCAATGAATTCCCGGACCTCGACAAGACCTTCGCCGACTTTCCGGTACCGATCGTGCTGGGTCACCTCGGCTACATGAAAGGCTGTCCCGGCACCGACAATCCCGGCTTCCAGGCACTGCTGCGGCTGATGCAGGCGGGCAAGGCCTGGGTCAAGCTGACCGGCCCCTACCGCATCTCCAACCACGAACTGCCGCACGCCGACACCATCCCCTATGCGCACGCGCTGCTGAAGGCCAATGCCGCGCAGGTGATCTGGGGCACAGACTGGCCGCATGTGATGCACAAGGGACAGATCCCCAATGACGGTGAGCTGACCAATCTGCTGCTCGACTGGGTGCCGGACGAAAAACAGCGCGAGCAGGTGCTGGTGAGCAATCCTGCCCGGCTGTACGGGTTTTAGATCAGCTTGATCTCTTTCATGTACTGCAGCACCCCGGGATGAATCAGATCCCGGGTCGGCGCGGCGGCCAGCGTGTTGGCCAGCGTTGATTCCGCCGCCTGATCGAGTTTCGCCGTCAGCGCAGCCTGTCCCTGATGCAGGGCTTTCGCGAGCCGGTAAGCCACATCGTCCGGCAATGACGCGCGCGCCAGCACGAAGGGCCACGAACCCACGGAGTTGACCGGCCCGGTCTGTCCTGGATAACTGCCCGCTGGCATCGTGGTCTGCTTCAGGAACATATGTTTGCCCTGGATGCGTTTGATTTCATCCGCACTGGGCGAGATGAAACGCATGCCCTTGGGGTTCTTCGCGATGTTCATGAACGGCGGCCAGCCGACGCCGCCGCCCCACATCGCCGCGGCCTCGCCGCTGTTGACCAGGTGCGGGCCGTCGCCGGCTTTCTCCAGCAGCCGCGCGTCAAAATCCTTTTTGATGTCGAGGCCGAGGCCGTCAAACACATAACGCGCGAGCACGACAAAACCCGAACTCGATGCGCCCCACACCACGGTCTTGCCGACCAGATCGCTGATGCTCTGGTACGGACTGTCGGCGCGCACCATGAACATGCCGGCCTGGGAATAGGTGGCGTTGATGATACGGATGTTCTTGCACGGCGCGCGGCCGATGCCGTTGATCGCCTCGTAAGTAACCTCACCGGTGGCCAGCGCGATGTCGAGCGAGCCGTCCTCGATGCGGCCGACGTTTTCACCGCTGCCCTTGGTATTGATCGGCTCGATGTCGAGCGTGGGATCAGTGGCGTTGAGCACTTCGGCATAGGGCCAGCCATAGGCGGGAAAACCGCCGCCGGGTGTTGCGGTGCCGAGCACGACTTTTGTTTTCTGCGACGCCATTTCCTCACCCTCCTCCGGGAATCGAAAGACGAATAGTAAACGCGATCCCGCGGCGTGGGGAGTTAGCCGCCTGTATTAGCATGACGGCATGGATCAGCCCCGCCGCGCCCGCCCCTCACGCATCGCCGCACTGGTGCTGCTGGTGCTGGGCCCTCTTGTCTGGCTTCTGGTCGGCCACGGCACACCGATCGCCCAGGACCGTGGCTACCACTTGTTTGCCGACACGCGCAGCTGCCTTGGCGTGGCGAATTTCGCCAACATCGCCTCCAATGTGCTGTTCCTGCTGGTCGGCATCGCCGGTGCGATCGGCTGCCGGCGCCGGAACAGCGGTGCCTGGCGGTCATGGCTGGTGTTTTTTTCGGGCGTCGCGCTGGTTTTTTTCGGGTCTGCGTACTACCACGACAACCCGAACGACGACACCCTGGTTTGGGACCGGTTGCCGATGACTGTGGCCTTCATGGCCCTGTTTGCAGCGCTGGTCAGCGAGCACCTCGACGCAAGGCTGGAAGCGCCGCTACTGGCCGCGGCACTGGCCACGGGAATGTTCAGCGTGTTCTGGTGGCAATACAGCGGCGACCTGCGCATCTACATCTGGGTCCAGGGCGCTCCGCTGCTGGTCATTCCGTACCTGGTTGCAGCCTTTACCGGGCATTACACGCTGCGCCACTATCTGCTGTTCGGCGTCGCACTCTATGCGCTGGCCAAGGTTGCAGAACTGTTTGACCATGAAATCTACGCGGCCACTGCCGGCATGATCAGCGGCCATTCACTGAAACACCTGCTGGCCGCAGCAGCCGTATTCTGCGTGTTGCTGATGCTGCAACGGCGTCAGAGTTTGACGCCCGTCGCATCTTCCCAGTAACGCACCACCTCGGTCTGGTCAACGGTGGCGCCGACCTTGGTCACCGCGTCGTCCCACAGCGCCGACACTTTCTCGCCCAGCGGCACTGCGGCGCCGATGGCATGTGCCGTATTAACGGCAATCCTGACGTCCTTGGCGATGAAACTGAGCGCCATGCCGGTGGCGTATTTGCGGTTGAGAATCTGCGGAATGATCTTTTTCTGGATAGGATGATTGCGCCCGGCGCACATCGGCACCAGCGCGTCCGCCATCATTTTTGCATCGAGTCCGAATTTCTTGCCGATGGTCATCGCCTCGATCGCATTGATCAGCGCACAGGCGTTGATGTAATTGGCCAGGGCCTTCATCGCATGCGCCGATCCGACGTCGCCGCAATGCACGATGCTCTGGCCCATCGCCTTCAGCAATGGCGTCACGCGTTCGACCTGTTCCTTGCTGCCGCCCGCCATGATGTCGAGCGAGGCGTCCTTGGCAAACACCACGCCGCCCATCACCGGCGCATCCACCATGTGCAGGCCGATTTTCTCCAGGGATTCTGCCGTCGTACGCGTCCCCGTCGGATCGCAGGTACCCATGTCGATCAGCACCGTGCCTTTGGCCATTGATGCAGCGGCACCACCTTCATCGAGCATGACCTTGCGCACGATCTTGTCGTCGGGAAGCATGGTGACAACCGCATCGACACCACGCGCGAGATCCGCCAGCGAGGACGCGGCCTTGCCGCCATGCTGGGTGACGAACGCCGCTGCGGTTTCGGCGCGCGCATCGAACACCGTGACATCGAATCCGCCCTTGAGCAGATTCGCCGCCATCGGATTGCCCATATTGCCAACACCGATGAAACCGATTTTACGGATTGCAGTCATGACGCTTCCTTTGCTTACCAGATTGCGCCGCGCGCCGTAATCGGCCACAAGGCTTCAACCCTGTCGCCGCGCACGCAGACGTAATGGTCATACAGATTGACCGTCGGATCGCAGTGACCGGGGATCAGCTTGAGTTTTTCACCGAGCGCAAACCCTGCCGAACCGTTCATCTTGATCACGCCGTGTTCATCCGAAGCCTTGAGGAATTCCGCCTGCGGAAAATCCGCCACCCGCGGCATGCCCGAATCAATACTCGATGCCTTGAGTCCGGCATCAACGATGGCCACGTCGACCCGCGTGCGACTCATCACCGTGGTCCACACAAACAGGCTGTGCTCGAAACGCGGGATGCCGCTTTCGGTCCAGT
>JAURHM010000011.1 GCA_030833315.1 Burkholderiales bacterium | reverse complement strand
CCGTTCGCCGCGCGGGCACAGCCAGACCAGTGAGGAAAGGTCGTGGCGTTCACCGACAATGTGCACGGCTTCGATCGGATTGGCGGGTTTGTCCCCATCGGCGGCTGCGGGGGAGCCTTGGCAAAGCTGACGCTGGTGGCAAGAAAGAGGCCGGTTAGCGGCGAGAGCACGATCAGCGGCATGCCAACCCAAGCGATGCCCTTGTGCCAGCCCGACAGGGTGTTGCTGAATCCCGGCAGTCCCATCACGACGCCGAGCAGTGCGAGCACCAGCATCGCAACGGTGGAGGCGGTGACCAGCCATTCGGCGTCGAACTGCAGTTTTTCATGGATGCGGCGCATGCTGCCGAGGATTTCGGCGAGTGCCGACGGAGCGACTTCGATCTGTCCGCTGGAGGTGTTGACCAGCGTGCCGCCGGGTTCAGCCGCGGTTGTCGTTGCAGTCGGTGCTGTAGACGCTGAGCAGGTCTTTTTCGATGTCGGCGCGGCGCTCCGGGTCATCGTTGAGATGCACGCACAGGCAGTTGGCGCCAAATTTCATGAAGCGTTCGGGCAGCGGCTGGGCGTTGAAGGCCTGGGCGAGGTCTTCAGTCTTGCCGATGAAAATAGCGTTGTGGCTGGCGCGCAGTTGCTTGGCCTTGTCGGCTTTGCGCTGGGTAATGAAATAGACGCCGCCCATGGGTTTGAACTGCGTATCCAGAGACCAGATGTGGAAGGGATATTGCGAGCCGGATTTGCCGGTGAAGGTGATGGCGCCTTTTCTCATGGGATTCCTTAAGGTGTTGGAGTCAGCGTTATCGAAACAAGGCGTGCAGTAAAAACCTTAACCCCCTATGTCGTGCTGTGCGGCCTCGGCTTCGTCGGCAGCGCGTTGCCATTCAGTGGCGGGCAGGGTGCCGGCGTCGTGGCTGTCCATCAGCGCCACCACCAGCGCGAGGTGTTCCTTGTCAAAGGCCGATACTTCAGCACTGCGGAAGGACACCTGTCGGCCGATATAGGCGGCTAGGATTCGCGTGAGCAGACGCGCCTGCGACATCGCCGGGTTGTTGTGGATGGCTTTGAGTACGGCATCCAGCGGATTGGCGGGTGCGGCAGCTGTCACAAAACGCGCGACGTGGCGCAGCTGTTCCTGAAACATGGCGAAGGAGAGCCGTTCGACGGAGCTGCCGTGTTCATCAAAGGTCATGGTGTTGGTCATGACGGCTCAGATATCGAAACGGCGCGACAGTTCGCTGCTGACGTACATCGCGGCGATTGCCACGGCGATAGCGACAACCAACGCAAACGGACTGAACCCGATCACGGGTTCGGTCGAGCTGGCGGTGAGCATCGGTGCAACGGAATTGCCGCCCATGAATCCCGCGGCTGCGCAGATCAACACGGCAGGAATGATGCCGCGATCACGGTTCATGGCAAAGAAGTGCAGGCCCGCCCAGCCCACAAGGCCGCCGGCGATCAACCAGATCATGATGTTCAAGGTGTGCTCCAGTAAGGAAACGCACGCCGGGGTAGTAGAAGCTTGCCCGTGCAGGTGCACGCCGGCGGTGGAGGGCAGAGCAGTCCAGTATGGGGCTTGGCTGGGACTATGTCCGAACTGTTTCCCCGGCGCGGCTGGTGCCCGGACGCGTTGCCGATGCGCGCTTTAAACATCAGCATAAACATATGCTTAGCAATAATTTCCGGGACGCACTGCATGTGGACGCGGTGCCTTGCTAGGCCTGCAGGCGGGCCGCTAGACTGCGTAGATACAACAATAAGCGTCGGGAGGAGGCCTGCCTCAGAGGGCAGGTGCGCATGATTGCCGGTTTTTTGTCCGGCGACAGCACTGGCATTCTCTCCCGCACCGCCGGTTTCCTTTTTTATCAAGGAGTTTCATGAGCACCCGCAAACCGAACATCATCCTGATCACGTCGGATCAGCAGCGCGCCGATTGCAACGGCTTCGAGAATCCCGATCTGCAGACGCCGCATCTCGACCGGCTGGCGCGTGACGGCACGCGCTTCAACGCCTGCATGACGCCGAATCTGGTGTGCCAGCCGTCACGCGCTTCCATATTGACCGGCCTGCTGCCACTGACGCATGGCGTGTGGGATAACGGTGTTGATCTCGATCCGAAAGTCGGCGGCGATGGTTTCGCCGGCACGCTGGCGCGCAACGGTTACAAGACGGCTTTTATCGGCAAGGCGCATTTCGCGACCAAGGCCACGTTTGCGCCGACCGGTACGCCGGAGTGCAACAAGAGCCAGGCCAAGTTCGGACCGGACTGGTACGGTCCATATATGGGCTTCCAGTATGTTGAACTGACAGTGCTGGGTCATACCCATCGTACGCGGCCGATGGACCGGCCGCCGATGGGCCATTACGAGCGCTGGTTTATCGGTCGCGGCAAGGATGAAGAGGGTTACAAGCTGTGGGCGAAATCGACGCGCCCGGAAACCGGTGCGGCGCAGACCTGGAGTTCGGCGCTGCCGGTGGCCTGGCATAGCAGCACATGGACGGCGGATCGTGCGATGGATTTGTTGTCACATCATGATCAGGACAAGCCGCTGGCGATGTGGGTGTCTTTCCCCGATCCGCATCACCCCTTTGATTGCCCGGAGCCGTGGAGCCGCCTTTACGATCCGAAAAGCGTCAGGCTGCCGGCGCACCGCTCGATGGATTTCGAGCGCCGGCCGTGGTGGCACAAGGCGCAGCTCGAAGGCACGCCGCAGCTGGCTGATCCGGAGATGCGCAAGTTCCGCGCCGAGGGTTCGCGCACGCCGGTGCAGACCGATGCCCAGCTCGCCGAGATGACGGCCAACTACTACGGCATGATTTCACTGATCGACCACAACGTCGGCCGCATCCTCGACAGGATTCATGACCTCGGCATGGATGACAACACGCTGATCGTCTACACCACCGACCATGGCGACATGCTCGGCAACCACGGTCTGTATCTGAAAGGCCCGACGCCTTACGAAGACCTGATGCGGGTGACGATGGTCGCGCGCGGCCCCGGTGTGGCTGCGAACCGCGTGGTGAAGGAGCCGGTGTCCACTCTGGATCTGGCAGCGACGTTTTACGATGCAGCCGGTGTTTCCGCTCCGCATGAATTGCAGGGCCGCAGTCTGAAGCCGCTACTCGAAGGCAAGGATGCGCCGCGCGATGCGGCGTGGATGGAATGGCATGTGCATCCCTCGCGCTGCGGTGTTGGCTTGCAGTTGCGTACGGTGCGCACCAAACGCTGGAAGTGCACCTTCGAGCTGGCGTCGGGTGCCGGGGAAATGTACGACCTCGAAAATGATCCGACGGAAATGAACAATCTGTTTGATGATCCTGGTTACGCAAAAGTGCGCAAGGATATGGAAGACCTGATGCGCGCACGGCCGGGCAAGGTGCAGGAGAAACTGGCGGAGCCGATCGGCATGGCGTAGTTTTCAGTCAGGCTTGCAGCAACACTTCAACGCAGGGTTTATCCGGGGAGGCATGCGATGCGAAGAATCATTGGCGGGATTCTGGTGCTGGTGGCGTGTTCGGCAGCCTGGGGGCAGCAGTGGCCGCAGCGGCCGGTGCGTGTGCTGGTGGGATTCGCGCCCGGCGGCACGGCGGATGTGTCGGCGCGAATGACTGCGGACCTTGTCGGCAAGGAACTCGGCCAGCAGGTGATCGTCGAGAACCGGCCCGGCGGATCGGGCAGTGTCGCGATCGAGGCGATGATTCGCGGTCCGAAGGACGGCTATACCATCGTCGTCAACTCTGATTCGTCGTTTTACCAGCCGCTGCTGACACCCTCGCTGGCCTATCGCGCGGAAAAGGATCTTCAGGCGATCACCATTCTCACCAATCAGCCGATCGTGATCGCCGTGCATCCGGCCCCGGGCTGGAAATCGGTGGCTGATCTGCTGAAGGCGGCGAAGGCGCAGCCGGGGCAGATCGCCTATGCGCTGTCATCGGCGACCGGCACGCAGGCCGTTGCCGCAGGTATTTTCTTTAAGGGTGCCGGCGTGAAGATGATTGGTATCCCGTACAAAGGTGGCGGTCAGGCGGTGGTCGATCTGGTCAGCGGCCATGTGCCGGTGGCGGTGCTGGGCACGGCACCGCTGGTGCCGCAGGTGAAGTCGGGGCGCGTAAAGCTGCTCGCGGTCACGTCGGGGACACGCTCCAAGGCCTTCCCGGAAGTGCCGACACTCGCCGAACTCGGCTTCAAGTTCATGGATATTTCGCAGTGGTTCGGCGCGATGGGGCCTGCGGGCATTCCGGCTGATGTGGTGACGCGGCTGTCCAGCGCCTACAACAAGGCGCTTGCCGATCCGAAGACTGTGCAGCGCCTGTTTGATGCTGCGCTGGAGACGGTGGGCGGCACACCGGAAGAGATGACCAAGCGCATGGCTGCGGAAACGGTGCTGTGGTCGAAGGCGGCGAGGGACGCGGGGCTAGGCGGAAAGTAAGCCTGCGCCGCTGGAAACCGGATGGCCTTTTGATCACGGCCTGGTTGATGTGATGACCGCGACCTGTTTTTTTTATTGTTCTGTTTTTGGTGATGTACCCTTCGACAACGCTTTTTTATTCAGGCTTGATGCCGGTCGTCTTGATCACATTGGCCCATTTCGCCGATTCCGTCTGAATGACCTTGCGGAATTCTTCCGGCGTGCTGCCGATGACGTCAGTGCCCTGGCCGGCCATGCGTTTTTTGGTTTCGGGGTTATTCACGATTTTCACCAGCTCGCCGTGCAGCTGCTTGATGATCGGCGCCGGCACTTTGATCGGTGCGACAAAGCCGTGCCACGACGTCGACTGGTAGCCGGGGAATCCGGATTCAGCGATGGTCGGGATGTCGGGTGCGGCGGCGGAGCGTTTGGCGCTGGTGACGCCGAGGCCGCGCAGGCGGCCGTTGGCGACAAAGGGCGTTGCGGGCAGCAGATTGATAAACATCATCTGCACCTGGCCGGCGAGCACATCGTTCATGCCGACGCCGCTGCCTTTGTAAGGGATGTGCACGACGTTGATGCCGGCCATCATGCGAAACAGTTCGCCGGAGAAATGGTTGCCGGTGCCGACGCCGCCGGAAGCGAAGTTCATTTTGCCGGGCTGCGATTTGGCGAGCGCGACGAGTTCCTTCACGGTTTTTGCCGGTAAGTTGGGATTCACCACCAGCAGATAAGGCGTTTCGGTGAGCAGCGAGATCGGTGCGAAGTCGCGCAGCGGTTCATAAGGCAGCTTCAGATAGAGGCTGGGGTTGATCGACATCGTGCCGACGGTGGCCTGCATCAGCGTGTAGCCGTCGGGCACCGCGCCTTTGGTGATTTCACAGGCGATGTTGCCGGCGGCGCCGCCGCGGTTGTCGATGACCACCTGCTGTCCGAGGGATTCGCCGAGTTTCTGCGCGAACAGGCGGCCGACGATGTCGCTGGGGCCGCCGGGCGGGAAGGGCAGCATCAGGCGGATCGGGCGCTCGGGGTAGGCGGCATGGGCGGCGCTGCTGAGCAGGGCGGCGGTAATCAGGGCAGCGACGGACTTGTGCATCAATATTCTCCGGGGATTTTCGGTATTCAGGTAATCAGTGTTGTTCGGGATGCGGCGTGCTGCTGAAGGACGGTCGCGCATTGAGGCGCGCGGCAAGTTTCGCCAGCGCCGGGTGTTTGCTGCGCCACTCTACCTCCGGCAGCGCAAAATCGAGATAGCCCAGTGCATAACCCACGGCGATGTCGGCCAGCGTGAAGCGGTCGCCGAAACACCAGTCCTTCTTGCCGAGGTCGCGTTCCATCAAGGCAAGGCCGAGAGTGATCTTGGCCTGGCGCTTGGCGAACCATTCCGCGTTGTGTTGCTTTTCAATCGGCTCCAGGCGTTCGTGATTGACGGCAACGATGGCCTCGGTGACGCCGTCGCCGAGCGCTTCCCAGCGCCGTACTTCGATGCGCGATTCAAAATCCTCGGGGATCAGCTTCGGGGTGCTGCCGATGCCGTCGAGGTATTCGGCGATCACCGGTGAGTCATACAGCGCGCGGCCGTCGTCACGCTGCAGCGTCGGCACCTTGCCCAGCGGATTGAGTGCCGGCACCGGCGAGTCGGGGGTCGAGCCGCGGGTGACAACCATTTCATAAGGGAGGTTCTTTTCCGCGAGCACGATGCGGATCTTGCGGGCGAAGGGGCTTCGCGGGGTGCCGTAGAGTTTCATGATCAGGAGCTCCTTAATGCACGTCGATTTTGCGTTGGGTAACGATCTGTTTCCATTTGCCAACCTCGCCGGCAACATGGCGATTCGCCTGTTCCGGGGTGGTGAATTGTACGGTGCCGCCAAGTTCGCCGAAGCGGCGGTTGATGTCGGGCTGCTTCAGGACTTCCTGAACTTCGCGGTTGAGCAGGGCAACGACCGATGCGGGTGTCGCCCGCGGTGCGGCGATGCCGGCGAAGGAAGTGACTTCATAACCCGGCAGTGTTTCAGCAACCGCAGGCACGTCAGGCAGTTGCGGCGAGCGTTCTTTGGATGCAACGGCAATGGCGCGCACGCGGCCTGATTTGATCTGGCCGTAGGCGCCGGTGAGCGTGGTGAAGATGACGTCGATGCGGCCGCCGATCAGCTCATTGAGCGGTTCGGCGCTGCCTTTGTACGGCACGTGGTTCATTTCGGTGGCGCTCATTGCGCCGAAGAGTTCCGTCGCAAGATGGAAAACCGATCCTACGCCGACAGAAGCGTAATTCAGCTTGCCCGGATTGCGTTTTGCGAGTTCGATCAGGTCGCGGGTGGAGTGCACCGGGGAATCATTTTTCACGATGACCGCAAACGGATAGGTGATGACGATGTTGATCCAGGAAAAATCCTGCAACGGGTCGTAGGGCAGGTTTTTTGCGGTGGCTGCAACCGACGTGAAGGCGCCGCTGGCGAACAGCAGGCTGTGGCCGTCCGGTGTGCCTTTGGCGACCGATGCGGTGCCGATGATGCCGCCCGCGCCGGGCCGGTTTTCGACGATGACATTCTGGCCGATGCGCTCTGCCAGTCGCGGCGCAATCGCGCGACCGACCATGTCGGTGTTTCCGCCGGCGGCGAACGGTGACACGAACCGCACCGGGCGCATGGGAAATCCGGGGTCTTTGCCAGCGCCTTGTGCGGCAAAGGCGGCGAGCAGCAGAGTCAGGCCGGACAGCGTCCGGAAGGCAATGCGCATGCGTTGTTACTCCTCCGTTGGGGCGCGTGCGTCGCGCCGGTGGTTCAGGGTTCGATGATGCCGCGCTGGGCGGTGGCTTGCGCGATCTTCTGCTCGATTTCCTCAACCCAGATTTCGCGTTTCATGAAACGGGGTTTGTCCTTGACGATGTTTTCAATGCTCGCCCATAACGCGTCGTCCGGCAGCGAGAAGTCGACCGGCATGCGTTGCGGCTGCAGGCAATACCACGGGGTATCGATCAGCACTTCGATGCGGTTGCCTTCGGGGTCGCGGAAGTAAACCGACAGCGCGTTGCCGTGGGTCACGGTGTGCAGATCATTCAGCTTCATCGCAACAGCGTCGCGGTGGATCTGGCGCAGAGTGGCCAGACTGTCGACGCGGAAGGACAGCTGGTTGATCAGGTTGAATCCGCTATCCGCAGGACGCCCCGAAGCCAGCACAAACTGGTGGTGTTCGCGTGAGTCGCGGGTCAGGAAGCAGATCTCGCCGCCGCGCAGGCCCGGCTCGCGGTCGCTGATCGCAAAACCCAGGAATTTTGTATAGAACCGGATCATCCGTTCCAGGTCGGTGACAAAAATGCCGACGTGGCTGAATGAGAGTGAAAACGACATGAAATCCCCCTGCGGCGTCACATTGCGGACGGTTGTTACTTTTTTTCTATGCCTGCATCTTACCCACTGTTGCCAGGGCTGGACAGTTGCAACGGCGGTATCGCATGCAAAGGATGGTTCGCCAGCAACGGCGAATCGAGGGGGAAGTCCCGGTTTAGACAGGTATTTAACAAGGGGATGATTTTCCGTGAAAGCTTTGTTCGCCCTCCGGCCGAAGGATTTGCCTGGCGGCCTGTGCTTTTATTGCAAATACCGCGGTCCCGTTGCGTGGGATTTATTGAGAGACATCAATGAACAGTTGCGAAGATTCGGTCAGAATTCAGTCCAGCTAAACGTCATTTCTTGATGCGATGCACTGCGGAGTATTCAAAACTTTTCTGAACTGAAGTCTTTGCGCAATCTATCAGGGGTCGGGGCTGTTTGCGCCTTGTTGATGGGGGTTTCGGAATTCATCCGGAGCACTGTGCTGGTGTAAAGGGTAGAGGCATGCGTTTGACGCAGTGGGCGGATTGCAGCCAGCGGGTGCTGATGTACTGCGCCCACGCTGAAGGCAGTGACGCGCCGGTGATGATCACCGAGATCGCAAAGTCACATGACATTTCGCGTAATCACCTGACCAAGGTGGTGATGACACTGGTCGCGCTCAGCCTGCTCAAAACCACGCGCGGGCGCGGCGGCGGTCTGCGACTGCTCAAACCCGCCCGCGAGGTCGTCATCGGCGAGGTGGCGTGCAAGACCGAGAACGACCTCCCGCTGGTGGAGTGTTACGGTGACAACAATAACTGCCGTCTCGACCAGGGCTGCCGGCCGAAGGGCGTGCTCAGCCGTGCGCTGAAGAAATTCATGGCGGAGCTCGATGGTGTGACGCTTGCCGATGTGGTCGGCGAGGGCGTGCACCGCATCGGCATCCCGGTGCCGGTCCATGTGTTGCCGCGCAATGCGCCGCGCAAGGGCTGAGCGGGGTGCAATTCCCCCGTATTTTCGGTAACTGGCTGTACATCGTGTACAGCGCTAATATGGCAAGCCCCGGATGCAAAACATCCGGCTCCAACCGGGAGGCTTCATGGAAACCCTCTACAAGTGGCGCATGCAGGAGAAGGACAAATTCGGCAAGGCGCGCTGGCGTTTGGTGCGCATGCTGATGACCGAGGAAACCGCGCGTTTCTGGGCTCGTAACAACAATCTGCTGATCGAGCGGGTCGACTGGCCGGGCGCAGTGAAGTTCAGCCTGCAGCTGGAAGATCCGGTTCGTACGGAGACCGGCAAGGCCCACTGATTCTGCAGGATGGCTGCGCGCTTAGCGCAGCGGACTGACTTCGTCCAGACCCACGCCGACCAGGTTGCCGAACAGGTCGGCGATTTTTTTGCGGTCGGGTTCGCGCAGCGGCGGCTGCAGGATGGCGCGGATATTGGGTTCGATGTGATCCGGATTACCGGTGCCGAACAGGGTGACATGCGCACCGGGTTCGTGGCGGGCATAACGATAGGCGGCTTCGATGATGTCTTTTGCCGCGCCTTCGTTTTCGAGCAGGAAATCCAGCGGCTGTTTTTTGTCGCCGAGCCATTTCGGCAGGCGGTCTTCGCGCACCAGATCCTTGATGTCGTCGTGCAGCCGTCCCGGCGTGCTGAAGATGGCGCGCACCGCGAACATGACCATGGTGCCGACGTTCTTTGCCCGCGTCGCCGGGAACACATGCTGGCGTGCATTCTGGTTGAGCATGTGGAAGGCCACCATCACGGCATCCCAGCAATCATCCTGCAAGGCCCGCGCAAGCATTTCATGGAGCGGGTCGCGGCCGGCGAATTCGGTGACGCCGAGAAAACGGAATTTGCCTTTTTCCTTTTCGCGCAGCAGCACCGGCACGATTTCGCGGATCACGCGGTCGTATTCGCGCGGCAGGACGGTGTGCAGGCAGAACACGTCGACATGGTCGGTGCCGAGAACGCGCAGCGAGTGGTCGAGGCCGGCGAGGATTTCCGGAACACTGAACGCTGTGCCGTTGGGACGCGTGATCTTGTGTTTGGTGGAAATGACCAGGGTGTCGCGCGCACGGTCTTTGATTGCAGTGCCGACGACGGTTTCGGTGCCGTAGTACTGCGCGGTGTCGATGAAGTTGACGCCAAGGTCGAGCGCACGCTGCACGATGCCGACGGCGTGTTGTTCGCTGTGGCCTTTGCCGAGTCCGAGCTTGCTGCTGCCGCCGCAGCCGAGGCCGGCAACACTGACCTTGAGGCCTGTGCGGCCTAGCGTGGTGTATTCCATTGCACGATCATTGTATTACAAAACACTTAAGAAATTATTAATATAAACATATGCTTATGGCGCATTGGCGCTCTGCGCTTGCGCGCTGCGGGGGTGTGCGATCAGCGCATTTCAGATTGCAGGCCAGAGCCGCTGTCCGACCGCCGGCGAATAAGTGGCGTGCAGCAACTGCGGCACCACGCGTCCCATCCAGGTGCTCGGGTCACGAGACTCGGCCTCGAGCGGTGCGTAGTGCTTTTCGCGCGCTTCCAGTGAAGTGAACTCATAAAGAATCGCGTGTTTGTGCGCGCCGACGCTGGCCAGCAGCTTGCGCGCGCCGATCATGCCGGGCAGTTTTTGCAGCAGCGGGAACCGTTCCTGCGCATACCAGCCGCCGAGGTCGTCCTCGACCTGCGGTGACGGCGCATTGAAATGGCCGATCTGAATTACCGGTGCGGCGGTCAGCCCGGGCCCGCGTTTTGCGGCATCGGGGCCGTCAATGCGGATTTCTTCAGCGAGAATGGCGGCTGCTGTATTGCGCCGCATGCCAATGAATTGCTTGGTTTCGGCACTTTGCCGCGTGGCGAGTTGGACGGGGCTGGGGTTGAGGAAGGTGTGGCTGCTGTCGCCGCCGAACAGCGCGACATATCCGGCACCGCGTCCGCCGTGACCGAGTTCGTAATGCGCGGCCCAGCGATAGCCGGAGCGCGAGAGTTTCTCCGGGATATGGATGTTATGGAACCAGTCCAGATAAGCCGTTTTGTCGTTGTCCGCGATGCCGTACCAGATGGCCCAGATGCCTTTGTTCATAGAAGCTCTCCCTGATGGCGGATTGTAAGGCAGTGCTGCGATTGCGCGGCTTTGCAACGGCGTCTTTTGCGGATACATTCAGTCCATTCCCGGTCACAAAAAAAGCCGCTTTGTCCCTACTCGATAAAAACAGGATCGGCCAGCATATTCACTGGTCTTTGAACGCCACCACCATCCGCAAGGCGATGGTAATGCGTTTTGTCGGGCTCATTGCATTCGCGTTTCTGCTACTCGCGGTGGCGCTGTATTTCCTGGTTGTCGTGCCGGTGGCGCGCGAGGCCGCCTCCGACCAGTTGGCCCATACAGTAGATAAAGTTGAAAGTCGCGTTGAATCGGTCGTCAGCGATACGGAAGAAATTGCTTGGATTGAAAGGGAATGGGCTCGTACTGGCCAGATCAGATTCGGTGACTATCAGGTTTTCGCGCAGCTGTTGATGCCGATCCTTCATAAAAGTGCAACTATCGATTCGGTATTTTTTGCCGATGACCGTGGCCGGGAAATGATGCTGTCGCGTCAACAGAAGGGGCTGTGGCGGATTCGCATCACCGACAAGCAGGCTTGGGGCAAGCGGCAAAAGGTTTTGATGTGGCATGGTACCGGAGGGGTTCAGTCGGAAGCGTGGATCGAGAGCGATTATGATCCGCGCAACCAGTCCTGGCATACCGGCGCCATGGCTCTGGTCAGTGATGAAGCGGTGCACTGGACAGAGCCTTATATCCTTTTGTCGACCAAGGAACCGGGCATGACTGCTTCGGTGCGCCTCAGTAACGCTGCCGGTGTAGCCAGTTATGTGCTGGCTTTGGACAATAGTCTGATCAATCTGTCCCGCATAACTTCGTCGATGAAAATCGGTGAACGCGGCCGCATGTCACTGCTGACGCCCGAAGGTCGCATTGTTGGCGTTCCCAAAGACCCGCTGGTGCAGAACGATGATGACATCCGCAAGTTTGTGCTCAAGCGGCCTGCTGATGCGGGCCTCTGGCATTTGGCGCAGACCTGGGAATTGTGGAATTCATCGGACCGGCCTTTTAACAAGCCCTTGCCGTTTGTTCGCGAAGGCGAGGATTGGCTGGCGACTTTTATGCCTATCCGTCTCGGCAGGCAGGATCTGGTGATCGTCGCCGCGGCGCCGATCCAGGATTTCCTGCCCGATTGGCTGCGGCATACCGCACTGTTGCTGGGGGCGCTGCTTGCCGGTGTGCTGGCGATAGGAGCGGTTTCAGCGGCGACGATGGCGCGCAAGTTCAGCGCGCCTCTGGAGGAACTGGCGCAGGCCAGTGGCCGCCTTGCGGCGATGAATCTGGACGAGCCGGTGCAGACACGGTCATCGCTGACAGAGTTGCGTGATCTGGCCGACGCACAGGAGCGCATGCGTGTGGAGTTGCGGGAATCCATGAGCTCCCTGGAGCGCAGCAATCAGGAGTTGGAGTTGCGGGTGGAGCAGCGCACGCGCGACCTTGCTGAGCGTGAGGCCTATTTTCGCGCGATATTCGAACATACCGCGGTGGGCATCATCACGAGAGACCTGCAACGCAAGGTGTTGGGCGTCAACAGTGCTTATGAAAGACTGCTGGGCTATACGCGCGATGAAATTGAGAGTGTGCCCTTTGAGCAGCTGATGGACTCGGAGCATTTGGGGCTCATGGAGAAGATGCAGCTGAAGCTCAGGAGCGGTGAGCTGTCGAGCTACTCTACCGAGCGCTGCTACCGGCGTAAAGACGGAACTTTGCTGTGGGCCGACGTCATTACCAGTTCGATCTGCGACGAAAATGGCCGTTTGGTCGCGCTGGCGACGATGATCAACGATATCTCCGAACGTAAGGCCGCCGAAAAGGCGATGCACGAAGCGAAGGAGATCGCTGAAGAGGCAACGCGCGCGAAGTCGATATTCCTCGCCAACATGAGCCACGAGATCCGCACGCCGATGAATGCGGTGATCGGCATGTCCCACCTCGCGCTGAAGACCGAACTCAACCCGCGCCAGCGCGACTACGTTCAGAAAATCCACGATTCCGGCACGGCGCTGCTCCGAATCATCAATGACATTCTGGATTTCTCCAAGATCGAGGCCGGAAAGCTCGATATGGAATCCGTTTCCTTTGATCTGGAAAAGGTTTTGGGCAGCGTATCGGCGATGATCGGGAAGAAAGTCTTCGACAAGGGGCTGGAATTGCTGTTCGACACCGGCACCGATGTGCCACTGCGGCTGGTCGGCGATCCGCTGCGGGTCGGACAGATCCTGGTCAATCTGGTCAGCAACTCGGTTAAATTCACCGAGCAGGGTGAAGTGCAACTGCATGTGGAACGGATAGAGCAGCAGGTTGACCGCGTCAAACTGAAATTCTCGGTGCGCGATACCGGGATCGGCATGACGCCGGAGCAGTCTGCAAGAATGTTTATGCCGTTTACCCAGGCTGTCGGTTCGACGACACGAAAATACGGTGGTACGGGACTGGGGCTGACAATCTGCAAGCGCCTGACCGAAATGATGGGCGGCACGATCTGGGTGGAGAGCGAACCCGGGCGCGGCAGCACTTTCTGTTTTACCGCTTGGTTCGGTATCGGTGTTGAAGGCAAGCGGCGCAAAGTGGTGCCTGAGGAATTGAACGGCGCCCGCGTGCTGGTGGTGGATGACAATCCCGGTGCGCGTGAAGTGTTGTCCGATCAGTTGTCCGCGTTGCCCTTTGTGGTGGATCAGGTCGCATCCGGGGCGGAGGCGGTGGCCGCGGTGCGTGATGCCCCGGCGCCGTACCGCATTGTTTTCATGGACTGGAAAATGCCGGGCATGAGCGGCATTGAAGCCGGGCGTGCGATCAAGGCGCTGCCGTCGCCGCCGGCGATCATCATGGTCACAGCCTTCGGGCGCGATGATGTGCAGCACGAGGCCGAGCAGGCGCAGCTCGACGGATTCCTGGTGAAACCGGTCGGCGTTTCGGCGCTGCTCGACGCCATCATGCTGGTGTTTGCGCCAGAGGCACGTGAGGCGATGGTTGCTGGTCTGCAGTCCGCCGGCCATAATCTCGCAGGCGCACGCCTGCTGCTGGCGGAAGACAATGAAATCAACCAGCAGATTGCCGTCGAACTGCTGGAGGGTGCGGGTGCCACGGTTGTCGTGGCCAATGACGGGCGCGAAGCGATGCGGAAATTCCGTGCGGAGCCGGCAGGCACATTCGATATAGTACTCACCGATCTGCAGATGCCGGAAGTGGATGGTTATGAAGTGGTGCAGCAGATCCGCGCTGATGCTGAACGCGGCCAGGTGCCGGTGATTGCCATTACTGCGCATGCGATGGCCGAAGAGCGCGAACGCTGCATGGCTGCCGGCATGAATGACTACATCACCAAGCCGATCGATCCCGATGTGATGTTCGCTACCCTGTTACGCTGGTTGCCGAAGCGGGCCGACGTTGCAGCTGCGCCCGTGGTTACGAATACCGGTGCGGCGGAGCCTGCGCTGATAATTACGGGTATCGACACGGTGAAAGGGCTCAAGCGGGTGGCGGGCAATCGAACGCTGTATCGCCGGCTGCTGGAAAAGTATGTCGAAGGTCAGGCTGGTGCGCCGGAAGTGCTGTGTGCCGCGCTGGCTGCCGGCGACCGCTCGACGGCGGAGCGCATCGCGCATACGGCGAAAGGCGTTTCGGGCACTATCGGGGCCGATCAGCCGCAACAGGCAGCCGCTGTTCTGGAGCAGGCCATCCGTGAAGGACGGGAAACGGCGGCGATGCAGGATGCTTTTGCGGCGGCGATTGCCGATGCGGTTGCCGCCTTGCGCGAGGCTGCCGGCGCTGCGGCATCACCAGCCGCTGCCGCGGGACCGGTGGATACTGCTGCAGCGCAGGCGGCAATATCGAAACTCGCAGCGCTGCTGGCCGATTCGGACGGTCATGCCGGCGATTGCTATGCCGAGTATGCCGGGTTGCTACGCAGTGTTCTGGGCGGTGATGCAGCCGACGGTATCGGCCGCGCGGTCAACGATTTTGATTTTGAGGGGGCGCTCGCCAAGCTGCGTACTGCCGCCGCAGACAAACACTTTACGGTCGGGGAACACTGACCATGGCCGAAGCACTGGATTTCACTGACAAGAAGTCGGTACTGATTGTCGACGACACGCCCGAAAACCTGACACTGATGAACGGGCTGCTGAAAGACATCTATAAAACCAAAATTGCCAATAATGGCGAGCGCGCGCTGAAGATCGCGGCAACCCATCCCTTGCCCGACCTGATCCTGCTCGACATCATGATGCCCGGGATTGACGGTTATGAAGTGTGCCGCCAGTTGAAGGCCGATCCGCTGACCGCCGAGATCCCAGTGATTTTTCTGACGGCGAAAACCCAGATCGAAGACGAGCAGATGGGTTTTGATGTCGGCTGCGTTGATTACATCACCAAGCCGATCAGCCCGCCGATCGTGCTGGCGCGGGTGAAAACGCATCTGCTGATGAAAGATGTCCGCGATTTCCTGCGCGACCAGAATGCATTTCTGGAAAATGAGGTCACGCGGCGCACGAAGGAAGTGCAGGTCATCCAGGATGTGACCATCATGGCGATGGCCTCGCTGGCGGAGACGCGCGACAATGACACCGGTAACCATATCCGCCGCACCCAGCGTTATGTCCGTATTCTCGCCGAGAAACTGAAAAGCCACGGCAAATTCGCAACCTATTTGTCGGATGCCATGATCGAGCAGCTCTATAAATCGGCACCGCTGCATGACATCGGCAAGGTCGGCATTCCCGATCACATCCTTCTCAAGCCGGGAGAGCTGACGGCGGAAGAGTTTGAAGTCATGAAAACACACACCACGCTCGGGCGTGATGCAATTCTTGCCGCTGAGAAATTGATCCAGACGCCGAGTTCATTCCTGGAAGTCGCACGCGAAATTGCCTACAGCCACCAGGAGAAATGGGACGGCTCGGGTTATCCTCAGGGTCTCTCAGGTGAACAGATCCCGATTTCGGCGCGCCTGATGGCGGTGGCGGATGTGTATGACGCGCTGATCAGCGCGCGCCCGTACAAAAAGCCGTTCGCTCACGAGGTGGCGGTGGAGCTGATCACCAAGGGTGCGAATACGCACTTTGATCCGGATGTGGTGGCTGCGTTTGTTGAACTGGCGGATGAATTCAGAGCGATTGCCGAAGAACTCCGGGATGTCGCAATATAGTGTCTGCAAATTTTTTAAAATAAATTCAAAACAGGTACAACACCAAGGAGAAGTTGCATGACGATGAGCGATAAGCGGCACTGCTGCGACGAGGGTTTGGTTTTTACCGGTTGCAGCATGACCAATACCGCTGAAACGCCGGCCGGTGGACGCCGCCGCCAGGTGATCGTCGGCGGCAAGCGGGTCAAGACCATCGATGTGCATGCGCACTGCGTGGTCAAGGAGGCGCTTGACCTGCTCGGCGAAAAACTCGAGGACCAGCGCGGGCCGGGTCTCGGCGAGGTCGGCTCTCGACGCATCGCGGAAATGGATGAGCAGGGCATCGACATGGAGGCACTGTCGATCAATCCGCTGTGGTACCACAGCGAACGCGATCTCGCTGCGGAGGTGGTGCGCATCCAGAACGAGAAACTCGCCGAATGGTGCGGACAGCATCCCGACCGCTTTGTCGCCTATGCATCGGTGGCGCTGCAGTTCCCGGAACTCGCTGCGCAGCAGCTGGAGCATGCGGTAAAAAAACTCGGACTGCGCGGTGCTGCGGTCGGCACCAGTATCCCGGGCAAGGAGTTTTCCGATCCCTATTTGCATCCGTTCTGGAAAAAGGCCGAGGAACTGGGCGTGCTGATCTTCATCCACCCGCGCAGCACGCCGGAGCTCAACGGGCGGTTCAAGGGCAACGGCTGGCTGGCAAATACCATCGGCAATCCGCTCGACACGACGATCGCGCTGTCCCATTTGATTTTTGACGGCACGCTGGACCGCTTCCCGGGCCTGAAGATCTGCTCGGCCCACGGTGGCGGTTACCTGCCTTCGTACGCGCCGCGTTCAGACAATGCCCTGCGCGTCGCGCCGGAAATGGACACCGGCGTCAAGTTGAAGAAAAAGCCGACCGAATACCTGCGCGACATGTACTACGACACGCTGGTTTTTACCGACGAGGCGCTGCGCCACCTCGCGCACGAAGTCGGTTACGACAAGCTGGTGATCGGCACCGACCACCCGATTCCCTGGCAGGCCGATTCGGTGAATCACATTCTCAATGCCACGGGTTTCAATGACGACCAGAAACGCGCAATGCTCAGCGAAACTGCAGCGAAGCTGCTGGGCATCAAACTCTAGGTTCAATCCCAAAGGATGCTTGACGATGGAACGCAAAAAAGCGGTTGATTTTCCACCGGAAGTGCTGAAGCTGTTTGATGGTTATGTGCATGGCCGTCTCGACCGGCGCGAGTTTCTTGACCGTGCGGCGAAGTTTGCGGTCGGGGCGTTTACCGCGAGCGCGATGCTGGAAAGCCTGAAGCCTAATTTCGCCTGGGCGCAGCAGGTGCCGAAGGACGATCCGCGCATCCGCACCCAGTATCTTGATTACGACTCGCCGCAGGGTCATGGCCGCATGCGCGGCTACCTTGCGCAGCCCTCCGATGCCAAGGGCAAGCTGCCCGCAGTGCTGGTCATTCACGAGAACCGAGGACTGAACCCCTATATTGAAGATGTCGCTAGGCGGCTTGCGCTGGCCAACTTCGTCGCCTTTGCCCCGGATGCGCTGACGCCGGTCGGTGGCTATCCCGGCGACGAAGACAAGGCGCGTGCATTGTTTGCGGCACAGGATGCGAAAAAGCGCGAGGAAGATCTGTATCAGGCGGCTCAGGTGCTGAAGGCGCGGCCGGAGACCACCGGCAAAATCGGCTCTGTTGGTTTCTGTTTCGGCGGCGGCATCTGCAACCTTCTGGCCACGCGCATGCCGGACCTTGGCGCTTCAGTGCCGTACTACGGCCGCCAGGTGCCGGCGTCCGAGGTGGCGAAGATCAAGGCGCCCTTGCTGATCCATTACGCCAGCGAAGACGAGAACATCAACAAGGGCTGGCCGGCCTACGAAGAAGCGCTGAAGGCGAACAATGTGCGTTATACCGCGCACATTTACCCAAACACGCAGCACGGCTTCCATAACGACACCACGCCGCGTTATGACGAGGCTGCAGCTAGGCTGTCGTGGCAGCGCACGCTGGACTTTTTCAATCAGCATCTGCGTGGCTGATGCCTGAAAGCCGTGCAGGGTCACGCCGGCCGCTGTTGCTCGCCGTCTTTCTGGCGGCAGCAACATCCTGGCCTGCCGTCGCACAGCAGGCTTATCCCTCGCGCACGATCCGCATCATTTCGCCGTTTGCCGCCGGTGGCGGCAACGACATCATCTGCCGCACGGTCGCGGCGAAGCTCACCGAAAGTTTCAAGCAACAGGTCATCGTTGAAAACCGCACCGGGGCCAACGGCATCATCGGTACCGAGTTCACTGCGCGGGCGGCGCCAGACGGTTACACCATCGCGCTGATTCCCAGCGGTCATGCGGTCAACGCCGCTTTGTACAGCAAGCTGCCGTTTGATTCAGTCCGTGACTTCACGATGATCTCGCTTGCCGGTTCCAGTCCGCTGGTGCTGGCGGTGCATCCTTCGGTTCCTGCGAAAAATGTCAAGGAACTGGCGGCGCTGGCCAAGGAGCGTCCGCGCCAACTCAGTTATGTGTCTGCGGGTGTCGGCGCTTCCGGGCATCTCGGCGGTGCGCTGTTCGAAGTGCTGACCAGTACCAAGATGACGCATGTGCCGTACAAGGGTATGTCGCTGGCGCTGACCGATCTGGTCAGCGGACAGGTAACGATGGCGTTTGCCACCAGCCTGTCGGTGATCCCGCACCTGCAGTCGAGGCGGCTGCGCGGCCTGGCGACGACTGGCACGCAGCGTTCACCGGCATTGCCCGAGCTGCCGACGGTGGCGGAGACGGTGCCCGGTTACGAGGCCAGCTTGTGGTACGGCTTTGCCGGACCGTCGCGCTTGCCGGCGGAAATCGTACGCCGGCTAAACACGGAAATCGTTCAGGCACTGAAGCAGAACGATGTGCGCGAACGTCTGGCCGGTCTCGGCGTTGATGTGCAGTCGGGCACGCCGGAAGAGTTGGCCCGGTTGCTGGCCAATGACATGGATCGCTGGGCCAGGGTGGTGCAGCGTACGGGCATCCGCGTCGATTGATGCATGACGGCAGCAGGCCATAAAAAACCCCGCGGATGCGGGGTTTTTGTTGAGTCCTTACCGCAATCAGGTGCCGCGTCCCCACAGGCCGCAATAGCGGCGAACAACAAAGGGCATCCCCGCGGCGTAGCCGGGCCAGGACTGGTATTGCAGCAGCTGGACTTCTTTTTCGGCCGGTTCCCAGCATTTGCCTTCACGTGCGGCAATTTTGACGGCATCCGATGCGTCACGCAGGAACTGCAGCTGTGCGCGGACGTCATCCTTCGTGCCCAGGCGGCCGTTGGGTGCACCCGGGTGACCGGGGATCAGTTTTTCCCAGTCCAGCGCCAGCATCGACTCGATGGATTTTTCAACTTCCAGCGGATGAAAGTCGATCATGCCGCGGCCCGGCACGGAGCCGACCGGCAGCGTATCCACGACGAACAGCACTTTCTCCTTGGGCAGGCGCATCGCGATCGAGCTGTCGGAGTGGTTGAGGCCGTGATAGGTCAGCTCCAGCGTGGTACCACCGAGGGTGATCACGCGTTTGTCGGTCATTACTTCGTCAGGTAATGGCGTAAACGGGTCCTTTAATACTTCGAGGCGTTCCTTGGCCCGCTTGTGCGCGATGATGACGGCGCCGGCATCCTTGAAAGGTTTGCCGCCGGCAATGTGGTCGTAGTGGTGGTGGCTGTAGATCAGATATTTGATCGGCTGGTTGGTGACCTTTTTGATTTCATCAATATAGGTGGTCACCGCCTGCGGCCGGCCATAGCCGATGGGATCGGTGGCGATCACGCCGGCGGATGTAACGACGAACATCGCCTGGTGATTGCCGTAGCGGAACACATAGACGTTGTCGGTACCATCGACCTTGGTGGTGGCAAACAACGCCGGTTTTTCCGCGGGCGCCCCGGCGGGTTTGTCCTGGGCGCTGGCGATGGTGGCAAGCGCCAGAATGATGCTGGCAAGCAGGATGCGCAACATGGATGACCTCCGGAATGATGGCAGCAGGGCCTCTCCCTGCTGCTGGTGGCTATTATGCCTTCTGGATTTGCCGTAATGACAACCTGAAAAAATATCGTTGGCGGCGGGAATGACTGCTGTGTAGTCTTTGTCCACTGACGCTTTCCGCCTTTACAAGCACAGGGTGCGCGGCGAGAATCATTACATTACCTAATATTCAATCCGGCCCGTGATCCGGATGACATGAAAGAGGAGTTTCGAATGGCTGTCAGCCACCCGGTCTATCGTGTTTGCGGTCTCCTGGGCCTTGCCCTGTTCGGCGCAGCGCTGTCGGTTGCGGCGCAGCAGAACTATCCGACCAGAACGATCCGCATCATTGTGCCGTCGGGCGCGGGCGGCGGTACCGACTCGACCACGCGCATGGTCCTGCCCAAGATGGATGAATCCCTCGGCCAGCGCGTCATTGCCGAAAACCGGCCTGGCGCCGGTTCCATCGTCGGCAGTGAAGCGGTTGCACGTGCGGCCCCCGACGGTTACACGCTGCTCACGGCGATCAGCAGCATGACCATCCAGCCGTCGATGCAGAAAAACCTGCCATTTGATCCGGTGCGCGATTTCACGCCGGTCAGCCAGTTCGTGGTGTTGCCCAATATGCTGGTGGGGCACCCCTCGATGCAGCCAAAAAACGTCAAGGAACTGATTGCTTATTCGAAGGCGCGTCCTGGAAAGCTCGAGTTCGGTTCGGCCGGTACGGGTTCCAATCTGCACCTGTGCATGGAAATGTTCCTGAGCATGGCCGGGTTGAAGATGGTGCATGTGCCGTACAAAAGTGCGAACACGGCGATTGCCGACCTGATGGCCGGTTACGTACCGTTCATGGTTACCAACATGATTGTCGGCACGCAGCAGCTCAAGGCCGGCCGTGTGCACGCTTACGGTGTCACCAGCGCCGCACGTTCGAAGATTGCGCCGGATATTCCGACCATCGCCGAACAGGGCGTGCCCGGTTACGACGCGGTGCAGTGGTACGGCCTGATGGGTCCGGCAGGGATGCCCAAGGACATTGTCGCCAAATTGAACAAAGCCGTGGTGTTCGCGCTTCAGGATGCTGGGGTGCGTGAACGTTTCCTCGCCAGCGGCGCCGATCCGGTCGGCAATACGCCGGAGGAATTCTCGGCGCTGGTGCGATCTGAAGTGACCAAGTGGGCGAAAGTGGTCAAGGCGGCCGGCATCAAGCCGGAATAGGATTCCCGCTTAATACGGTGTTGTAACCACCCGCCCGCTGGCCTCGACAAACCAGCGCTCGCTGGTGAAGGGCTTGCCGGCGAGCCGCGCGTTCATCCAGTCAGCAACCAGTACGGCAGGCGTGGGGCCGAGGCTTGCCGCGGGTACGTTACCGACGGAGTGGCGGCTGTCCTGATAAACCACCAGGCGTTTCGGACATTGCAGCGTCTTCAGCAGACGTTCGGTATGTACCAGCGGTGACAGCTCATCGGATTCACCGGCCACGCACAGATAGGGCACTTTGATTTTGCCGGCATGGCCTTCCCAGGTCAGCGTCTTGCGGAACCGGTCGAAGGCCTGCTCGTCGGTGAATCCGGACATGTACATGAAGCGCTGCTTGAAGGTCGGCGACGCTTCTTCAAAAATGGTGTGGAAACCCGGTTCGAGGCAGGTCGCGGTGACGGCGCAGGCGCGGTAGCGCGGCTCGACGGATGCGGAGATCGTGGCGAAAAACGATCCGAAACTCTGACCGGTGACACCGATGCGCTGAGCATCGATTTCGGGACGCGCGATCATCCAGTTCATGATCGCCGTGGCGGCCTCGGTCCAGTTTTCCATGCTGACATGGATGTTATGGACCGCACTTTCATACTGCCCCGGACCTTCAATGCTCAGCACGGCGATGCCGCGCGACAGCCAGCGGTCTCCATACATTGCCACGCCGGCTTCCTTGAAGCCGTCCATGCCGGGGATCGCCACCACTGCCGGAATTTTTCCACCGCTGTGGCCGGGCGGCAGGTGCAGCCAGCCGGGTAAGGCTTTGCCCTGGAAGGGAATCCACGCAGCTTCGACTTTGTGATCGGCGTATTTGGCGAAGTTCAGGTAACACTCGCGTTTGCGCTGGTTCAGGGCGAGGTTCTTTTCGTTGTTTTCGTCGTAAGGCCATTGGGAGGCGGCGTATTGCACAGCGGCGATGAAATAATTCTGGCGTGCGGTGACCGTCTCGCCGGCGTCTTCGGCGGCCTTGGCCTTGGCTTCACGACGTTTCGCCGCGGTTTCAAAGGCCGGGGAGATATCGGCGTATTTCTTGACGCGCTCGCGAATCGCCGCAAAGTCAGCGTTGGCTTCGGCTCCGCAGGGCGCGTTGTAATTGATGCTGCGTGGCTGGTCCCAGTCGATGCCGACGGAGCGGATCACGTTGTCGATCAGCCAGCGTTGTTCGGTCCAGCGACGGGTGACAGGCGCGTTCATGATGTGGCATTGCTCGCAGTGAAGTCGGAGCGGTCATTCTACTCACGCTGCGGCGCGTCGTGTATTGTTGCGGGCAATCCTTTTTGAGAGCCCGTAATGTCCAACGTCAAAAAACTGCTGCAGACCGTGAACATGATTACTTTCGGCGGCGGTTATTCGCTGCCGGCCTGGGTGGCGCAGGGCCAGGGGTTTTTTGCGAAACACGGTATCGAGGTCAACATCACGCATACGCCGAATTCGGTGTTCCTGATGAAGAACCTGATCGAGGGCGAATTCGACATCACGGTCACCGCAATGGACAATCTGGTGGCCTATCAGGAAGGGCAGGGCGAGGCGGAATATGAGGGCAGCTGCGACCTCGTGGCCTTCATGGGCGTGGATGACAGCTTCCAGAGCCTGATGGCCAGTCCTGACATCAAATCCGTTGCGGATCTGCGTGGTAAAAAAATCGCAGTCGATGCACTGACTACTGGATACGCCTTCATCCTGCGTGAAATGATTGCCCGCGCCGGTATGACCGATGCTGACGTCACTTACGAACGCACCGGCGGAGGGCCGATGCGGCTCAAGGCGATGCTCGAGGGCAATTACTCGGCGGGACTGCTGGCGACGCCGCTGGACAGGATCGCGGCGGATCAGGGCTTCACCAAACTCGGTACGGCGCGGGATCTGCTGGGCCGTTATCAGGGACGTACGGGCTTCGCGCAGCGCGCATGGATCAAGAACAACGAGGCCGCGGTGATCGGCTTCATGCGCAGCTATCGCGATGCGATGAACTGGCTGTATGACCGCAACAACCGCGCTGCGGCAGCCGAACTGCTGATGAGTCATGATGTCTCAGTGACGCCGGAGCTGGCGCGGCTGTCGCTGGACATCCTGCTCGATGACAAGGGAGGTTTCTGGCGGGATGTCGCTTTGGATCTGGAAGGCATCCGGACCGTGCTGGCCCTGCGTACACGTTTCGGCGTGCCGCAGAAAACACTGACCGACCCCCTGCGTTACGTCGACCTCGAACTGCACCGCAAGGCCTTCGGCGGCTGAACGTCGCCTAAGACGTTCAGCCGCAGTTAAGTGCGGTGCACTACCGGCGCCAGATTGTTCTGATCGATCATCACGTCGATGACCGCCGGCTTGCCGCTGGCAAAGGCACGCTGGATGGCGCCTTCGAGATCCTGCGGCCGGGTGACCTGCTCGCCGTGGGCACCGAAGACCTTGGCCAGCGCACCGAAATCCGGGTTCTTGTAGTCCACCGCGAAGTAACGCCCGCCGAAGTGTTCGTTCTGGAAGGCGCGTTCGTTGCCGAGGCCCTGGTCGTTGAACACGACGTAAACCACGGCGATGTTTTCGCGCACCGCGGTTTCAAGTTCGCCGATATTGCACATCGCGCCCATGTCGCCCGATGCGCAGAGCACCGGCCGGTTCGGCTGCGCCAGCTTGGCACCCAGCGCGATCGGGAACGAACCGCCGACCGAAGCCCAGTCGTCGATGCACATGAAGGAGTTGGGCTGGTAGCTCTTGAAATAGGTGCGCACATGTTTGCCGCCATTGCCGGCATCAACGACGAGGATGCCGTCCTTGGGCAGCACCTTGCGGATGATGTGGGCGACGAACTGCGGCTGGATCGGTTCCATGTCGGGCTTGAGCACCGCGGTAATTTCGGCGTCGAATTCGGCGCGGGCTTTGGCGACATCAACCCAGGGTGTGCGCGCCTTGCCTTTGGCGGCGCGTTCGGCAAGCCCCTTGATGAAGCTCGTGGCCGAACCGGCGACACCGAGTTCCACCGGAAACACA
This sequence comes from Burkholderiales bacterium, assembly GCA_030833315.1. GTDB lineage: Bacteria > Pseudomonadota > Gammaproteobacteria > Burkholderiales > SG8-41. Next base: position 34,755 of record JAURHM010000011.1, on the reverse strand, counting down.
ATGCCGATCTGTCCCGGCGCGGAGGTGTTGTGGATGATCTTCGCGGTCTCGCTGAAGATGCCGTATTTGTACATAGTTGAAAACACGTCGAAGTGCGCTCCGATGGCGACGATGACGTCGGCTTTCGGCGCGTTTTTGTTGGCGCTGCTGAAGGCGTTGCGGCCCAGCGGTCCCAGCGCCAGCGGATGCGTGGCCGGGAAGGCATCGGGGGAATACTGCAGTACGGTGACTGGAATGCCGGTGGCGGTGGCGAGTTGCTCCATCGCTGCGACGGCTTGTTCCTTCATCACGCCGCGCCCGATGACAAACAGCGGTCGCTCGGCCTTGCTGATCAGTGCCCAGGCAGCGTCGATCTGCGCCGGATCGCAAACGGCGGGTACGGTGTTGCGGTAGGCCGCGGGCGCCGTGGTCTCGGGCGTGACCTGTTGCAGCAGTACTTCACTGGCGGCTTCGATGTGGGTCGGACCCTGCGGTTCGGTAAGCGCGACGCGGAAAGCTTTGCGCACCGCTTCCTGGATTTTTTCGGGATAGGGAATGCTATAGGCCCATTTGGTGATGGGTTTCATGAACGGAATCTGGTCCATGTCCTGGGTTGCGTCGCGCTCACGCATCACGCTTTCCTGCACACCGGTAATGCTGATCACCGGCACGTTGCCCTTGAACGCGGCGGCGGTGGCTGTGACGATATTGGTGATGCCGGGGCCTTCGGTGACGGTCACCACCGAGGGTTTGTTCGCGGCACGGGAGAAGCCGTAAGCCATGAAGGCGGCGCCCTGTTCGTGGCGAGTCAGGATGAAGCGGATTTGCGGCGTGACGCGCAGTTCGTCGAGGATGGCGAGATTCTGCGTGCCGGGGATGCCGAAGACATGATCAATGCCTTCGCGCAGCAGGCCGTCGACCAGAGCGCGCGCGCCGCTGATCGTTGGACCGGATTTTTTTTCGGTGCTGCTGAAGCCCATGATGTGGTTCCTTGAAGTCGGAGTTTCCGGAAAAGCAGGGATGGTAATCCAAAATTTGCACGATCCCGGGGATCGTGGTCCACCAAATGAAATGATGAAGGGAATCAATGACGTCATAGAGGGGATTTGATTGCGTTCTCCAGTTGGAGGTGCTCCAATGATTTGTAAAGTGGGGCAAAACCGGTCACAAGGGTGGAGGAAAGTGATGACTGTCCGAATGTTCAATGTCTGGATCGGCGCCTTGATTGTCGCCGTGATGCTGCCGGCGGTGGCGCAGCCTTTTCCTTCACGTCCGGTGCGCATGGTGGTGCCATATCCGGCAGGCGGTGCGAACGACATCGTGGCGCGGCTGGTTTCACCCACGCTGACCCAGCAGTTGGGTCAGCAGGTGATTGTCGACAACCGCGGCGGCGGCAATACGCTGATCGGTTCGGAGATCGTCGCCAAATCCGTGCCCAATGGTTACACCCTGCTGGTGGTGGCCGCAGGGCATGCGATCAATCCGGCGCTGTACTCGAAGCTGCCTTACGATACGGCACGCGATTTTGTGCCCGTCGCCCAGTTCGGTGACGGTGCTTACGTGTTTGTTGCCCACCCCGCTGCCGGGGTGTCGACCAGTGCCGAATTGATTGCCCTGGCCAAATCAAAACCGGGCATGGTGTCCTACGCATCATCAAGCACCGGCAATCTGACCCATCTGGCGGCGGAACTGTTTAATTCACTGGCGGGGATCAAGATGCTGCATGTGCCGTATAAGGGCGGCAATCCGGCGATGGCTGATCTGCTGGGCGGGCGCGTGCAGGTGTTTTTCTCGACCGTAGCGGTGGCGAGGCCGCATCTGCAGGCCGGCAAGATCCGCGGGCTGGGCGTGACCACAGCCAAACGTACGCCGGCACTGCCCAATGTGCCGACGATTGCCGATTCAGGGCTTCCCGGTTATGCGGTGAGCGGCTGGTACGGCATTGTTGCCCCCAGGGGTACGCCGAAAGCGGCGATCGACAAATTGCATGCGGCGGTACTGGTGGCGGTGCGCCAGCCGGATATCCGCGATAAAATGCTCGGTGTTGGTGTCGAGGCGACGGAAGTTTCCCCTGCGGAATTCGGCAGGCTGATCGATACCGACATCGTGAGGTGGAACAAGGTGGCGAAGCCACTGAACATCATTATGGAGTGACCGAAAATTATTGCTGTAATAAAAAAGCCCCGCCGAAGCGGGGCTTTTTGCTGAAGTGCCGGACGTTTATGCGGCTTTTTTCTGCAGCGTACGCAGTTGTTTGGCGATGAACTGCTTGACGGTCTCGTGCGACAGATCGGCTTCCGCGCTCGGTACCGCGGTCCACTCGTGTTCGCTGTTCTTGAAAATTTCCAGCTGGCATTCGCCGCCGGCGGCGCGGTAGGTCGCAGCGAATTTCTCCTGGATTTCCGGAATGACATTGTCGTCGAGGCCGCCCTGCATGATCAGCATCGGCAGCATGACGACTTTTTCCTTGCGGTCGAGGATTTCCTGCGGATTGCCCTCGTGGATGGTTTCCGGCGGATTGAAAAAGGTGTCAGACTTTTTCATCATTTCCTTGTTCCCCTTGCGCTCTGCCTGGGCGCGGCGTGCCACCGGATTGCTGATCGGTGAACGCGTAGCGATGTAGGCCGCGGTGGCGTCGACGTTCTGCGCTTCCGGCAGCGGAATCGCGGCGTATATCGGATCATGCGGTTTCATGCCGATCAGCTGCGCGACATGACCACCGCTGGAACTGCCGAGAATACCGAAATGGGTGATGTCGCCGTTCCATTCGCGGGCGTTGTGCTTGAGCCAGCGGATCGCGTAATGCGCGTCCTGGACGCAGGCTGGATAAGGCGCTTCATCCGAGAGGCGCAGGTCGGGCGATACCACCAGCATGCCGGAGGCGGCGATGGCGCGTGCCATCGGTTCATTGGCGTAGCGGTCCTTGCGGCTCCAAGCGCCGCCGTGCAGGTCGATCAGTACGGGAAAGGGGCCGGTGCCTTGGGGTTGGTAGATGCGGGCGATCAGCGTGCGCTTGGCGGTCTTGCGCACTTCCACTTCCCAGCATTTGACTGCGAACAGGTTGTCGGGATTGTAAGGGACGGTCATGGAACTCCTCCGGACGGGTGCGGGTGGCCAAAAGGCCATATCATAAGCCCTCCCGTGCCGACAACGCACGGGCTGTTCACTGAAGTTTTGAAAGTCCTGAAGTCCACTATTCAATATTCTTAATTCTCTAGGGAAACATCTCATGCTTTGGCTCATCACTTGCGTCGACAACCCGAATACCGCAGAAATCCGCAGCAAAGTGCTGCAACCGCACCGCGATTACCTGAACAGCCAGAAGGGCATCATCGTGCTGTCCGGCGCGACGCAAAGCGACGACGGGACCGAGGCTGTCGGCAGCGCCTTCGTGCTCAACGTCAACAGCCGCGCCGAAGCGAAGAGGTTTTCCGACGGTGATCCCTTTACGCAAAACAACGTGTTCAAGACCATCACCATTACCCGTATGCGTAAGGGGCAGTGGAATCCTCAGGTGGCCGAAGGCGCCTGATCAAACTGCGGCCGCTGACACGCCGTGACCCCGGAAGATTTTTACGCCACGCTGCCGGTCATCGCCGATTTCGAGGCGGTGACCCGCGCGGAAAATTTCGGCGTTTTGCCGGACGACTGGCATGTCGCGTTCTGCGACGTGCGCAATTCAATGGCTGCCATTTGCACATCATCGATGGTGCGGACGGCTACTTTTTTCTGACGGAAATGCATTCAATAAATCGCACGACGCAGTTTGTCAGACGCGGGGGAGTATAAAGGTTAATTATGTTATTGTTTTATTTGTAAAATTTTACCCGGACCCGACTATGCCTTCGGTGGTTCGGCAGGTACCATCTTGGCCATAACAATGCGGACCACGATCCGCTCTCACCAGGAGGAAGACCATGGCGTTTGTTCTGTCGCGGATACTGCTTGTTGTTGCTGCGCTGGTTTCGTTTCAGGCTAAGGCCCAGGAGTATCCGGTCAAGTCGATCCGCGTCCTCGTACCGTTTCCGCCGGGCGGCGCAGCCGACACCATGGCCAGGCTTTATGCGCCGCCGGTGTCCAAAGCGCTGGGCCAAAATCTGGTGATTGAAAACCGGCCTGGTGCCAATACGGTGATTGCCACGGAAATCGCGGCACGCGCGCCGGCCGACGGTTACACCATGCTGGTGATGGCGACGAGTTTTACGGTGAATCCCTTCGCCTACAACAAGCTGCCGTACGACACGCTGCGTGATTTTCACGGCGTGACGCGGATGGTTTACAACCCGCTGATCTACTGCGCCCATCCTTCGCTGCCCGTGAAAAACATGAAGGAGCTGGTGGCGCTGGCGAAAGCCCGTCCTGGGCAGCTGACCTGGGGCGTGTCGAGCATCATCGGCGGCGGCCGCATCGCCGGTGAACTGTTCAAGGATGTCGCCAAGATCGACATCGTCAATGTTCCTTTCGGCGGCGGCGCTCCGGCGACCACGGCAATTCTCGGCGGGCATATCACGCTGCTGGTCGGCAATGTGCTCGATTGCTCGCATTACATTCCGACCGGTCGCCTGCGGGGCATTGCCGTGACCTCGGCGCAGCGTGCAGTCAATCTGCCGGAGGTTCCGACCATCGCTGAATCCGGCTGGCCGGGCTTCGAGTCGCTGAACTGGTTCGGGGTGATGGTCCGGTCCGGTACGCCGCGGCCCATCGTGGAGCGCCTGTCGGCGGAAATCGCCAAGGCGCTGAAGGCGCCGGAAGCGGGTGCGATCCTGACCAAGCAGGGTTTCTCGGAAGGCACGATGTCGCCGGCCGATTACGACACTTACATCCGCAACGAAATGCAGCGCAATGAACGGATCCTGAAAAAGCTCAATCTGAAGCTGGACTGAAGCTGTTCGCAAAATGAAAAAGGGCGGTGCATTCCTGCACCGCCCTTTTTGTTTGGCATGACAACTTACTGGATTTTCTGCAGCACTTCGATCAGTTCGTCATTCGGCATGATGCCTCGTGGATCCTCGACCTTGGCGTAGCGGATCAAGCCCGCCTTGTCGATGATGAACCAGGCGCGTTTGGCACGCAGGTAACCGGCTACGCGTTTGGCGTCATTGGCCATCGACGGATCGTTGTTGAGGACGCCGTATTCTCGGGTCATGATGCGGCGCGTGTCGCTGAGCAGTGGGAAGCGCAGTCCCAGCCGTTCGGCAAAGATCACATTGGCGTTGTTGAAATCGACGCTGACACCCAGGACCTGGGTGTTGGTGGCCTCGAACTTGGGAAGGTCAAGCTGGAAGGCCACGATTTCGCTGGTTCAGGTATCAGTGAATGCCGCGATGTAGAAAAACAGCACGACATTCTTTTTGCCGAGGTAGTCGCCCAGCGCAATCGTTTTCCCGGTTGATGAAATTACCGAAAAATCCGGCGCCTTGTCGCCTACTTTCAGCGACTGGGCCTGAGCGGGCGCAGCGGATAACACGGCTCCGAGCAGTACGGCAGTCATCCAGCTGTAAAGCCTGATAGCTGTTGTCATCACGGTCTCCTGTTGAAAAACTACTTGCGGTTGAGGCTGCGTGCGTAATTCCGTAGATCGGCGCCGTCGAAATCGACATGCCCCGTGGTGCGGACCCGGACCATGCCTTTGGCGTCGACGATCACGGTCGACGGCACGCTGCGCACGCCGAAGTCGCGGGCGACGGCCATATTGGCGTCAATCAGTGCCGGCATGGTGTATCCGTTTTTCGTAAATACCGGCTTCACTGCAGCTTCACCGATGCCGTCGATCGACACGGTGATGACCTGGATACCGTCTTTTTTCAGTTCGTTATGTGCCCTCTGCACGGAGGGCATTTCACCGATGCAGGTGCTTCACCAGGAGGCCCAGAAACGGATCACCGTGACCTTGTTGCGCAGGTCAGCGTCGCTGCCACTGCTGCCGTTGAGTCCGGGCAGCTTGAATGCGGGGACGGGAACCGGTGAAGGCAGTTGCTGCAGCGGTTCAGCTGGCGCGGTGAGCGGCGCAGCGGCAAACAGCACGCTGGCGCAGAGGATTGCCGTAAGTCTTGCATCAAGGCGCATGAAATCTCCGTTAGCGTACGCGCAAGTCTGCACGCGGTTTGATTGTAGCGACATTGCATGACAGCGCAACGGGTGCAGCCGGCATTCGCGCATTGTAGTGGACGTGCTGCCGGCGGTCGCTTCCCTGCGACCGTCGGCACAGGGGTTATTGGGGTTCTATTCCCGCAGCCTTGGCGATTTCGGCGAAGCGTTTGACGTCCGCGCGATACTGCTTGGCCCACACATCGGGTGGATCACCGTTGGGCTCATAGCCGTTGTCGACGAAATGGGCGTGGATTTTCGGCTCCTGCAGCGCCTTGTGTACCGCTTTCTGCAGTTTGAGTGTGATCGGTGCCGGCAGTTTTGCCGGACCGAACATGCCGTGCCAGCCAGCGTCGCTGACATAACCGGCAACGGTTTCGCCGATGGTCGGCAGCTCCGGCATGGTCGACAGGCGTTTGGCGCCGGTGAAGGCGATGGCGCGCACCCGTCCCGTCTTGTGCATGGGCTGCCCGACCGAAGCCGCCGGGAAATGAACCTGGACTTCACCGCTGGCAACGGCGGTCATCGCCGGACCGCCGCCCTTGTAGGGAACATGGAGCATTTCGATTTTCGCCATGCTGCCGAGCAGTGCGCCGGCCAGATGCTGGCCGTTGCCGACGCCGGCGGTGCTGTAGCGCAGCGGCTGCTTTTTCGCGACCTCGATCAGTTCCGCGGTCGACTTCACCGGCAGGCTGGGATGCACCACCATCAGATAGCCGAGGCCGGTGGCGACATTGGTGATCGGCGTGAAGTCGCGCAAGATATCGAAGGGCAGTTTTTTGTGGATGGACGGGTTCACGGCGAAACTGAAGGACGTGTTCATCACCGTGTAGCCGTCGGGTGAGGCGTTTTTAACGGTGTCGGCGCCGACGATACCGTTGGCGCCGCCGCGGTTGTCGATGACGAAGGTGCCGCCGATTTCACTTTCAACCTGGCGGAACAGCACGCGCGAAAAAACGTCGACGTTGCCGCCCGCCGGGAAGGGAACGATGACGCGGATCGGTCGCGCGGGGTATTGCTGGGCTGCGACAAGTCCGGACAGCAGGATTGCAATCAGGCCAAGCGTGATGCGGGTGCTGCAACGCATAATTTCTCCTCCAATGCGGTGGATTACATGAGGCGTGGCGTGCGCGGATTTTTTTGTGCTCATCGCCGACACATCCATTCTAGTGGCATTGAATGGACATGGGGCAACAAGTTTTTGTGCGGCAGGTGGGATAATCCGGACGCCGCCCCGCCCGGGGCTGAACCGACCGGGAGTTGCCGTTGAACAAACCGATAGTGCTGGTAACTGCAGAAACCGTTTCCGATCTGGCCCAGAAGCTGCTGCGCGATGGCGGTCTTGAACCCGCCTTCATGACCAATTCGATCAGCGAGGATGACCTGATTGCGGCGCTGGCACGGCACAAGCCGGCGGCGATCCTGCTGCGCGGTTCGCCGCCACTGAGCGCCCGGGTGCTGGCTTCCGCTTCGGGACTGAGGATCATCGCCAAACACGGCGCTGGCGTGGATTCGGTGGATATCGCCGCCGCCACGAGCCTGGGCATCGCGGTGATGGTGACCGGCGGAGCCAATGCCGATGCGGTGGCAGAACATTCACTGGCGATGATGCTGGCGCTAACGCGGGAATTGCCGCGCTTCGACCGAGAGACGCGGGTCGGCGGCTGGCGCAATCTGGACCTGTTCATCCGTGATTTCCGCACCCGCACCGTGGGCATCGTCGGCTTCGGCCAGATCGGCGAGCGCACTGCAAGACTGGCGCAGGCCTGCGGTGCAGCGGTGATTATCAACACGCGATCGGCGATCAATCCGCTGCCGGGCATGCGCGTGGAGCCTGATCTCGATCGCCTGCTGGATCAAATAGATATTCTCAGTCTGCATTGTCCGCTGACCGATAAAACCCGGGGCATGATCGGCGCGACGCAGTTTGCGCGTATGAAACCCGGCGCCTTGCTGATCAATACTTCGCGTGGCCCGGTGGTGGACGAGTTGGCGCTGATCGACGCCCTGCGGTCGGGGCGTCTTGCCGGGGCGGGGCTGGATACATACGCCGTCGAGCCGCCGGATGCGGCGAATCCGTTGTTCAAGATGCCGAATGTGATTGTCACCCCGCACATCGCGGCGGCGACTACGGATGCGATGACGCGCATGGGCACGATCGCGGCTGACAATATCCTCGCCTGGATGGACGGCCGGGTGCATGACCCGCGCAATTTCCTGAATCCCGAAGTGCGGGCGAGAGCCTGAACAGTGAACACGATGCGGAACGAACGTAGACGCGGCGCTCCGGTCGAGGTATTGGTTAAGTGGTAATGCACTGCGCGTTTTGACGCGCGGCCGGTTAATCGACAAAGGAGCGGCAGATGAAAACGACAACCGACAAGATTGTGGCCCGCCAGGAAGGTCCGATCGGCTTCCTGATTTTCAACAACCCCGAGCGCCGCAACGCGGTGTCGCTGGAAATGTGGCAGGCCGCCGGCGAGGTGCTGGACGCATTTTCGAAAGATGACAGCGTGCGTGTCATCGTTCTGGCGGGTGCGGGCGACAAGTCCTTTGTTGCCGGCGCTGATATTTCCAAGTTCGAAGATGAACGTGCCAATGCAGCCGCACAGGAAAATTATGCGAAGACTTCATCCGGCATGCGCGCCATCCTGCGCGGTACCGGTAAGCCGACGGTGGCGATGATCCGCGGTTATTGCATCGGCGGCGGCATGTCGCTGGCGCTGAGCTGTGACATGCGCATCTGTTCGGATGATGCGCAATTCGGCATTCCGGCCGCGCGACTGGGTATCGGTTATGGTATGGAAGGCCTGCGCCGGCTGGTCGAACTGGTAGGGCCTTCGGTGGCCAAGGAATTCGTGTTCACCGCTCGCCGTTACAACGCCAGTCAGGCTTTGCGCATGGGCATCGTCAACGAGGTGGTGGCGGTGGCCGAGTTGGAAAACACCGTGCGTTCCTGGGCGCAGACCATGGCGGAAAACGCGCCGCTGTCGATTCTGACCGCCAAGCGCGTGGTCGACGAGCTGATGAAGGATTCCGCTGATCGTGACAACGCACTGTGTGATCAGCTGGTCAAGGATTGCGGTGCGAGCGAGGATTTCGTTGAAGGCCGGCGCGCATTCATGGAGAAGCGTAAGCCGGTGTTCAAGGGGCGTTGAACATGGCAGTGCGAATTGCTGTCACGCTTGCGGCGCTGGTAATTTGCGCAAACGTGGCAATGGCGGCTGACAGTCGCACCGGAGCGTATCCAACGCGGCCGGTGCGTTTTATCGTGGCTCAATCGGCCGGGGGCAATGCCGACTTTGTTGCGCGCATGGTGACCGCGGAACTGAGCAAGCAACTGGGTCAGCAGTTCGTGGTTGACAACCGCGGTGGTGGCGGCGGCGGGGTGCTGGCGGCGGAACTCGTGGCACGTGCGACGCCCGACGGTTACACCATGCTGCTGGTCGGCAGTTCCTTCGGCGTCAATCCCAGCCTCTACAAAAAACTGCCTTACGACTCCGAGCGTGATCTGGCGCCGATCACGCTGGCTTCAACAGCTTCGCAGATCCTCGTGGTCAATCCCTCGTTGCCGGTGAATACCGTGCAGGACCTGATCAAACTTGCGCAGGCCAAACCGGGCGAGCTGAATTTCGGTTCTTCGGGCAATGGCGGCGGACCGCATCTCGCGGGCGAACTGTTCAACCTGATGGCAAAAACACGCATGACCCATGTGCCTTACAAGGGCGCATCAGGTTCGATTCTTGATCTGCTGTCCGGACGTATCCAGGTGGTGTTTGCGACCATGCCCTCGGTGATGCCGCATACCCGTGCCGGTAAATTGCGCGGGGTTGCAGTGACCAGTCTTGAGCGTTCCCAGTTGTTTCCCGATCTGCCGACAATTTCGGAAACCGGACTGAAGGGGTTCCAGTCCGGCACTTGGCAGGGGATATTTGTTCCGAGGGGTACTCCCGAGCCTGTAATCCGTTTGCTCAATCGCGAAATCGTGGCAATCGTGAAACTGCCGGAAGTACGCAAACGCTTTGACAGCGAGGGCGGCGTGCCAGTGGGCAATTCGCCGCAGGAGTTTGCGGTCTGGCTGAAAGCGGAAATCGCCAAGTGGGCGAAGGTGGTCAAGGCGGCTAACATCACCCTGGAGTAAGCGGCGCAATCAGTCGTATTCAAAGTAATACGGAGGTGGCATGGCAAAGCGGTGGAAGCAGCGTCCCGATGGATCGAACTGGGGCGAGTTCGGCGATGATGACCAGCACGGCCGGCTGAATCTGCTGACCCCGGCGCGCCGTCTTGCCGCATTAAAGGAAGTGCGGGCGGGGCTGGTGTTCTGCCTGTCGCACCCGCTCGACAAGCCCGGCGGCAGCGTACTCAACCCCTTCCGCAAACCGCCCGAATTTCACCCGGTGATCCGCGAGGGCAAGGTTTATTTCAATCTAGATATGGGTGAAACCAATCCGCGTTTCACCGATGTCGGATCCGACGAAGCGATTTTTCTTTATTCGCAGTATTCCACGCACTGGGACGGCTTTGCGCACAAGGGCACACATTTTGATGCCGACGGCGACGGCGTCGCGGAAAAAGTGTCCTACAACGGCTTTCATCTGGTGGATGAGCAGGGACGCGGACTTCACGGAGAAACCGGCGCCCGGGCTTTATCGGTCGCAGCAATGGCCGAGACCGGTGTGCAGGGGCGTGCGGTGCTGATTGATCTGCGACACCATTTCGGCGATGCGCGCACCGACATCACATATGAAATGCTCGAAAAGGTGATGAAGGATGATGCGATCACGGTCGAGCAGGGTGACATCCTGTGTCTGCACACCGGTCTCGGCCAGTTGATCCGCGACGCCAACGGCACACTCGATAACGCGATCAAGATGCAGTGCGCAGTGCTCGACGGGCATGACAAGCGGTTGCTGGAATGGATTTCCGATACCGGCGTTGCTGCGATCGCAGCGGACAATCTTGCGGTCGAACGTTCCGGCACGCTGGGCCTGGATCCGCGCATGCCGCACCGCGGCCCGCAACTGCCCTTGCACGAGCACTGTCTGGTCAAGCTGGGCATCCATCTCGGCGAGCTGTGGTATTTCACCGAACTCGCGGCCTGGCTGCGCAAGCACAAACGAAGCCGCTTTCTGCTAACCGCGCCGCCGTTACGCATGCCTGGGGCGGCGGGTTCTCCGGTGACGCCGGTGGCGACGGTATAGCCCTTTTCTGTAAAGGGGCGCGGTTACGTTCCCGCTGTTACGTTCTGTTACCGACTTAATGTGCCGTAAATCACAAACAAACCGGCTTGTTGTGTGTAGTATTCCTCTGTGCGCTGCGATGGTAGGCGCAACAGAAAAAAGGAAACAACAATGAGGAAAAATCCGGGCTACTCAGTATGGGCCGCTGTTCTGATTGCGGCAGGAAGTCTGCTGGCGATGCCGGCTTACGCGGACAAGCCCTCCTGGGCCGGTGGCGGCAGACCGGAAGGCGAGCATATCGGCAAGGGTCACGGCCGCGACAAGCAGCAAGGCGGCAAGCAGAACGAGCAGTCGCAGCGCAGCAGCTACTTTGTTGATAAGCAGCATACTGTAGTGCGTGAGTATTACACGCAGGAGTTTCATGGCGGGAAATGCCCGCCGGGACTGGCCAAGAAGAACAATGGCTGCATGCCACCGGGACAGGCGAGGAATTGGAGCAAGGGGCATCCGCTGCCCCGCGACGTGGTCTATTACGACTTGCCCTCCCAGCTCGTGGCAAGGCTGGGGCCGCCGCCATCGGGTCACAAGTATGTCCGGGTCGCTTCCGACATCCTGTTGATTGCCGTCGGCACCTCGATGGTGGTGGATGCGATCAGCGATCTCGGCCGCATGTAATCCGGCAAGACTCCCGGATACGGACGGCTTTGCCGTCCATTTATTTTTGTGCGGCCCCGGCACGCAATCGCGCGATCTTCGCCGCTGATGTAATCTTGGTTTCCGCTTTTTCCCGGTGATGCCATGACCAAAAGAACTCTGCAGCGCGTGATTCCCTCGCAGGCGACTTCGGACGGCGCCGGCGTGAAACTGCGCCGGAGCATCGGCCAGTCAACGCAGGCGCGACTGGACCCTTTTCTGATGCTCGACGAGTTCGGCACCGAAAACCCCGACGATTACATCGCCGGATTCCCCAGCCATCCGCACCGCGGTTTCGAAACAGTGACGTACATGCTGGATGGTCACATGCTGCACGAGGACCATCTCGGCAACCGCGGCGACCTTAAAAGCGGCGATGTGCAATGGATGACTGCCGGTCGCGGCATCATCCATTCAGAGATGCCGCAGCAGACCGAAGGGCGCATGCGCGGGTTCCAGCTTTGGATCAATCTGCCGGCCCGGGAAAAAATGAAGCCTGCGGGCTATCGCGACATTCCGGCGGCCACCATTCCCGCGGCGGACTGGCCTGGCGGCGGGCGTGTCAAGGTGATTGCGGGCACCCTGCAAACGCCGGAGGGTGCAATCCCGGGGCCGATCCAGGGACTTAGCACGGCACCGGTCTATTTTGATGTTGAACTGGCGGCCAACGGCGTGTTCGAGCACGCGCTGCCGCCGGCGCACAATGCCTTTGTCTATGTCTATGAGGGCGATGTGCAGGTCGGCGCAGAGTCCCCGCGCGTCTTGCCCTGGCGCAGTGCCGGTGTGCTGTCAGCAGGCGATGCCGTGCGGATTGTTGCCGCTGGCGAGGGCGCCAGGTTCATTCTTCTGGCGGCGCTACCGCTGAACGAACCGGTGGCGCAATACGGCCCCTTCGTGATGAACACGACTGCCGAACTGGAGCAGGCAGTGCGCGACTACCAGGCGGGCCGGCTGACCGCGGCATAAAAAAATCCCGCCGGCTTGGGGCCTGCGGGATTTTTCGGTGCGCTGCGTAATTCTTATTGTGGTTCGATACCCGCAAGCTGCGCGGCTTTTTTGTAACGCGCGATTTCCTTGGGCAGCAGCTCCGGCAGTTGGGCCATTGGCATCAGCCAGGGCTCGGCGCCCTGGGTGTCCAGGAACTTCTTCATGTCGGCGCTGGTCACGATCTTGTTGATCAGCGAGTACAGATAGCTGATCCGCTCCTGTGACATCCCGGCCGGCGCGAAGGTGCCCCACCACAATTCGTATTCGTAACCGGGGGCGCCCTGCGAAGCGACGGTGGGCAAGTCCGGGAACAGCGGGGATTTCTCCGCACTGGTCACGCCAAGAATGCGGATGCGGCCGGAATCGCGCTGCGGCAGCAGGGCCGAGGAGCTGGCGATGACGATTTCGACTTCACCCGAGGCAAGGGCGGTCACGGCATTGGAGATGCCTTTGTACGGCACGTGCTGCATCTTGATGCCGGCCGCCGAAGCGAAAAGCGCGCCTGAGAAGTGGTTGTTGCCGCCGGTGCCGGAGGAACCGTAGTTGAGGAAATATTTCTTCGGTTCTTTTTTGACGATGGCAATCAGTTCCTTGACGCTTTTCGCCGGGATTGACGGATGGATCGCGAACAGCATCGGCGCGCGTGCGGTCATGCCGACCGGGATGATCGAACGAGCGGGGTCAAATGGAAGCTTGGCACGCACCGCGGCGGTGGCAGGGTAAGAGGAGGTGTGACCGAGCAGTGTGTGGCCGTCGGGGTCTGCTTTGGTGACCATTTCCGTGCCGATCATGCCGCTGGCACCGGGACGGTTGTCGACGACGATGTTGCGTCCCAGCGCCGTGCCGAGCCTGGTGGCAATGGCGCGGCTCATCGCATCGGCGGAGCCCGCCGGCGTGTAAGGCACAATCATCACCATGTTTTTGCTGGGAAATGCAGCGCCCTGTGCAGCGGCGTTGCCGGCGAAGCCGAGCGTAGCGGCGATGGCGGCAGTGCCGAGAACTGCCTGGATGGTTGGGATATTCATTGGATGGTCTCCGGTTTCAGGTTTTTTTGAATCCACGGCTATTTTAATCCCAGGCGGGTGCACGGCCGGCCGGATTGGCGATGCGACCGTCGGGCTTGGCCAGGGCATGGATGCGGCGTATTTCATCGGCGCTCAGTTCGAAGTCAAAGACTTCAAGATTCTGGGCGATTCGCTCGGGATTCGAGGAGCGGGGGATCGGCACGATGCCGCCCTGCTGTACCAGCCAGCGCAGCACGATCTGGGCAATGGTTTTGCCGCGGGCCCGGGCGATGGCGATGAGTACCGGGTCGTTGAACAGGCGGCCGCGGGCGAGCGGGCAATAGGCGGTGAAAATCATGCCGTGGCGGCGGCAATAGTCGAGAACCTTGGACTGGTCCAGATAGGGGTGGTATTCCGCCTGCAGCGTGGCCAACGGCTCCAGGCAGACGCTTTGCGCCTCTTCGAGTAAGGCGATATTGAAATTGGCGACGCCGATGTGGCGGGCGAGTCCGTCGCGTTTGGCCTTGGCCAGCGCGCCCATGGTTTCCGCCAGCGGCACCTTGTCCATGCTCGGCCAGTGCACATGCAGCATGTCGACGTAATCCACCTGCAGGTTTTTCAGGCTTTCATCGACGGACTTTGCGAAGGCATCGGCGCGCAGGTATTCGTGCGAAACCTTGGTGACCAGGAAAATTTCGCTGCGCGGCACGCCCGAGGCGCGGATACCGGCGCCGACGCCTTTTTCCGAGCCGTATTTCCAGGCGGTATCAATATGGCGGTAGCCGACTTTCAGTGCGGTGGCGACAAGTTCGCCGCAATCGCCGAGCTGGGAAGTGCCGAAACCGATTTGCGGCATGGTGCAGCCGTGGGTAGTGAGGGTCGGGATGTTGGGCATTTTGATGTTGAGCCTGTTTTCAGAATCCAAGTTCGGTTCGTTCTGCCTCGATCACCAGTCGTGCCGCGTCTTCCTGCAGCAAGAAGCGCTCTCCAACCAGTTTATCGGCAGCCGCCTTTACGAGTGATACATAGCTGCTTTTGTCTCCGTAACGTTCCCCCAGGGAGGGTCGCGGGTCGCCACCGCGTTCCGCGGCTGATTTTGCAAACGGGATGAATGAACCGGTAAGGTCGCAGAATTCATTTTCCATGGAACCCTCCTTACGCAGATTCCATCCGGTATAGGTGCCCAGCGGTACCTGGCGCGCGGTCGACTGTATGCCGCCGATGTCATTGCCGTCGGCATCAACCTTAGGTACCAATACCGTATAACGCTTGTCGAGGATGTATTCTGGCGGTTGTACATCGAAATTTTTCACGTAATGGTCACCGAGCCGATCGAACACCGGGGCTCCGGGTATGTCCGGAAACACCAGTTCTGACGGTTTGACCAGCGTGCCGTCGGATACCCGCGGAAACCGCGATGGCGGCGGAACGGTGCCGGCCTCCACCCAGCCCTGCATTGCCACCAGTAGGGCACGGAGTCCTTCGCGGTAGGGATTCGGATTGGAAAGGTTTTTGCAGAGCAGCGACGGCGCGGCCTTGCCGGCCGGGCCGTGTTGCGTGCTCGCGAAATAATAAAGCCGCACATTTTCCGGTATTGGCAGATCGCTTTTGCCCGCGGCATCGGTGATCACCAGCGAGTTACGCGCCCCCCAAGCTTCGGTGCCGGAGTCCATGTGAAACACTTTTGGGCAGACACCCTGTGCCGTGCAGCGCTCGAGCCAGCCGCCGCGTTTTCCGGTTACCGGATCGGTCAGGGTCGCGTAGGTGAAGGGGAACTGGTCGCCGCGGTAATAGTGTTGGGTTAGGGTCGAAGGAACGCGTCCCGGTGTGGCGAATTCCATATTGGTCAGCGTGACGCGCGAGCCTGAAATCAGTGGCAGGATGCCGTCGAATATCCGGCGTTTGCTTTCATCGATGTTGAATCCCTCATTGACAAGGTCCTTGATGAAGCGGCCGCTCTGCGAGCGACCGAAGCCGAGTGCGTGGCGCACCGGATTTTCACCGGCAACTGCTCCGCGCATCAGCGGGTTTGCGGCGGTGCGGTCATGGCGCAGGAAGGACACCAGATCGCGGACGGCGGCGAAGGCGATGCCCATTACTACCGGATCGCGGGCAACATAAACGAGTTCGTACACGTAGTCGGTGGAAAAGCCTGCCGGATAGCAGAGATGGCTGTCGCTGGGTACCGGGTTCTTGCCGTCGGGGCAGCGGCCAAATGACCACTCGCTGCCGGGTATGGGTTCACGTGCTGTGAGCGGTCCTTTGCGCCGCATCAGCCGCGCCTCGTCCTTGCGTTCCAGCACTGCAGCATGTGGTCGGGCTTCGGCGCGTCCGCCCTCGTTGCCGAGGCTCAGCGTGTAGGACGGCTGGGTGACAATGTACTCCGCTGTAATACGTTTGCTAACCGGTTTGTCGTCTGCTTCAACAGGTACCGGAAACTGTCCGGCGACACGCCCGCCGCCCGGCATAATGTCGCCCTGCCAGCCGCTGGTCACCAGGGTATACCCCGCTTTCATCAGGAAGCCGTCGCCGGCGTCCTTAGACGACACCGGATTGTTGCCGGGGTTGGCGCCGACGTGAAAGGCATCAAACGCACGGCGTCCGCCACGGTTGGTGACGTCATAGAAAATCGTGCCGTTACCGCGGCTCATGTCGACCGGTTTGATGATGGACACATCAATACTGTATTCGACCATACCGGCGGCGTTGCGCGGCGCCTTGTCGATGTAGACGATGCTGCGGTTCAGCGGATCGCGCGGGTCCAGTTCGCCGTAGGCGCGTC
This sequence comes from Burkholderiales bacterium, assembly GCA_030833315.1. Classification (GTDB taxonomy): domain Bacteria; phylum Pseudomonadota; class Gammaproteobacteria; order Burkholderiales; family SG8-41. The sequence continues at coordinate 18,043 of JAURHM010000011.1, read as the reverse complement.
CGTCGAGTTTTTCGTATTGTCCGGTTTTGCCGAAAGAGGCGGCCTCGAAGGTCGGCGTCCCGGCTTTCTGGATGTCGATGCGCACGATTCGCGCTTCTGCATGGGACGTCAGCAGGGCAGCGCACAGGGCGGCCGGCAAGATGCTGCGGATTGTTGCAGTCATGGAAATCCTCCAGGCAGATGAAGAACCGGCTGTGCAGTCTGTGCCGCATTTCGCGATATGCGCGAACCCGGGCTTCGCGCGGGCAATGGCTGCCATGCTACACCGGGCGTTATTCATTGTCCGCTGCCGCTTCAGGATGTGGTCGCGCCGGAAATTTCGGCAGCGCCGGTTGCGCTTAGAATACGGGCCTTGTTTCAATCCACTGGAAAAAGCCATGCCGCAATCGCCGTTTCACCTAGCATTTCCCGTTGATGACCTCGCCAAGGCGCGCGCCTTTTACGGCGAACTGCTTGGCTGCGCCGAGGGGCGTTCATCCCCTGAATGGGTGGATTTCGATTTTTACGGCCACCAGATCGTTGCACATCTGGCGCCGGATGAAGTCGGCCATCGAACGACCAGCGCCGTTGACGGCGACAACGTGCCGGTGCGCCATTTCGGCGTGGTGTTGTCGATGGGGGAGTGGCAGAAACTCGCTCAAAAGCTGACGCATGCCGGCACCAAATTTGTTATCGAACCGCATGTGCGCTTCAAAGGCCAGGTCGGTGAACAGGCGACGATGTTTTTTCTCGATCCCTGCGGCAATGCGCTGGAATTCAAGGCCTTCGAGGACATGTCCCAGCTCTTCGCCAAGTAGTTTGTTACCGTCACCCCCGGTCGGTTGACCGTCCAGGGGAATATTCCTACACTCATCGGCCCAAGGCTGAATCAATCAACCACTGGAGGAAAAATGCGTAAATTAATCAATATGTTGGCGCTTTCCGCGCTGATCGCAATGCCGGCAATTGCCCAAGAGAAAGTGAATATCTCCATCGCCACTGGCGGCACCGGCGGCGTCTACTACCCGATGGGTGGCGGTCTCGCTAACGTGCTGTCGAAGTTTGTTCCCGGCATGTCGGCCACTGCGGAAGTCACCGGTGGTTCGGTGGACAACCTGAAACTGATAGGAACCGGCAAACCCTATGTCGCTTTTTCGATGACCGACGCGGCGCTCGATGCTTATAAAGGCGAAGACAAATTCAAGGGCCAGAAAGTCCCGCTGCGCACGCTGATGATTCTTTACCCGAACCGCATGCATGTGGTCAGCGTTGAGGGCATGGGCATCAACAACATGAAAGACCTCAAGGGCAAGCGCGTGTCCACCGGTTCGCCGGGAAGCGCCACCGAAGTCATGGCCTTCCGCGTCATTGAATCCGCCGGCCTCGACAAGGACAAGGACATGAAACGGGAACGCCTCGGCGTCGCAGAATCGGTCAATGCGCTCAAGGACAAGAAGATCGACGCCTTCTTCTGGGTGGGCGGTCTGCCGACCGCGGCCGTGACCGATCTGGCGGCAACGCCCGGCATCAAGATCAAGATGGTCGACCACGCCGAGACCGTTGCCGGTATGAACAAGAAATACGGCAACCTCTATGTTGAGGACGTAATCCCGAAAACGACCTACAGCGGCATGCAGGCTGACAACAAGCAGGCGACGGTGATGAACATCCTGGTGGCTCATGAGAACATGAGCGAGCAGACTGCCTACAACATCGTCAAGACCATTTTCGACAAGCGCGACGACATGATTGCCGTGCACAAGGAATCCGAGAACTTCAAATATGAGAACCAGAAAGCCTCGGCATCGCCCATTCCATTCCACCCGGGCGCTCTGAAGTATTTCAAGGAGAAGGGTGTCAAGCTGCAGTAATCCGCGGCCTGATTCAAAGCAACCCCGCCCGAGTGGCGGGGTTTTTTTTGGGGTGGCCGGAGGCGCGGGCGCAAGAGTTCACATGTTATGATCACCGGGCAAAATTCGCGGGGGAGAATGATCAATGTCTGACAACAATTCGCAGACCGTCAGCCTCGACGGCATCAGTGAAGAGGCGCGCAAGCGCGTCGCGGAACTGATCGAAGAGGAAGAGGGTGCGCATAACCGGTATCGCGGTGTGCTGGCGGTGATCCTGACGGCAGCGGCGGTGGTGATGTCGCTGTTCCATCTCTACTCTGCGGTCGAAATCGTTCCCGCTTACATTCTTCGCCCGGTCCACGTCGCATTCGCGCTGGCGCTGGTGTTCCTGATGTTCCCCGCGGCGAAACGTTTCCGCCACCGGCTGATGTGGTGGGATGTGATTTTCGCAATCCTCTCCGTCGCTGTCGTCGTCTACATGCTTTATTTCGGTGACGAGTTCGGCGACCGTGCGGTGACGCCGACGGTGATGGACCAGGTGTTCGGTGTCGGACTGATTCTGCTGATTCTCGAAGGCAACCGGCGCAGCTCGACCTGGATCCTGCCGGTGATCGTGCTGGCCTTCCTCGCTTATGCGTTGTTCGGGCCGCATCTGCCGCAGCCTTGGACGCACAAGGGTTACGACATCGCGCGCCTGACCGGCTCGCTGTATATGACGCTGGAGGGCATCTTCGGTGTCGCGGTTGATGTGTCGTCGACGCTGATTATCCTGTTCACGATTTACGGCGCTTTCCTGCAGTATTCCGGTGCCGGCAAGTTCTTCATCGATTTTTCTTTTTCGGCGATGGGCGGTAAACCGTCGAGCGCGGGTCGCGCTGTGGTGATGGGTTCCTTCCTGCTCGGTGGACCTTCGGGTTCCGGCGTGGCGACGACGGTGACGCTGGGCGCGGTCGCGTATCCGCTGCTGGCGAAGTCGGGCTACGGCAAGGAAGCCGCCGGCGGCCTGCTCGCGGCCGGTGGTCTGGGCGCGATCATTTCACCGCCGGTGCTCGGTGCGGCGGCCTTCCTGATCGCGGAATTCCTGAAGATATCGTACCTCGACGTGATCCTGATGGCGACGATCCCGACGGTGCTGTTCTACCTCGCGATTTTCGTGATGGTCGAAATTGACGCCCGCAAGTTCAACATGAAGGTGGTCGCGCTGGAGAAACACCACCGCGCCGGCGCGCTCGCGAAAAAATACTGGTTCCATTTTGTATCGCTGATCGCGATCGTGGTGTTCATGCTGATGGGTTACTCGCCGGTGATGTCGGTGTTCTGGGCGACGGTGGTCACGGCAGTGCTGTCCTTCCTGCAGCGGGATTGCGCGCTGATTTCCTATGACTGGTTCCGCGGCCGCATGCCATGGATGAAGGGCTTCTGGGAATCCGGTTTCATCAAGGCGCTGGAAGGCGGATCGGTGGGCGTGCTCAACGTCGCGATGACCTGCGCTTCCGCCGGCGTTATCGTCGGCGTGGTGACGCTGACCGGACTTGGTCTCAAGTTCAGTTCGATCGTGCTGACCTATGCCGAGTCGGGTGCGCAGGCCCTGGTCAGCCTGTTTACCGCGCTGGGCGTATCGGACACGGTCAAGCTGTTGCATGACATGCGTTTGCTGCTGACCGCGTTCTATACCTCGATGATTGTGTGGATTGTCGGCCTTGCGGTGCCGGTGACGGCGTCGTACATCATCTGTGCGGTGATTGCCGCGCCGGCGCTGATGAAGCTCGGTGTACCGGATTTTGCAGCGCATATGTTCATTTTCTATTATGCCGTGCTGTCTGAAGTCTCGCCGCCGACCGCGCTGTCGCCCTTCGCCGCTGCGGCGATTACCGGCGGCGGTCCGTACCGCACCACGCTGCAGTGCTGGAAGTACACCGCACCTGCTTTCCTGGTGCCGTTCATGTTCGTGCTCGATCCTTCCGGCGTCGGTCTGCTGCTCGGCGGTTCGTTCAAGAATCTGGCGCAGGCGGATTGGGGTGCCATCGCGATGATTACAGTCACAGCGATCATCGGCATCGTTGCGCTGGCCGGCGGCTTGCAGGGTTGGCTGTTGCGCAAGACCACGCTGCCCGAACGCTGGATGCTGATCATTGCCGGCCTTGCGCTGGTGTACCCGACGACGTTCTGCGACATCCTCGGTCTGGTGCTGGTGAGCGTAGTTGTCCTGTTGCAGAAGTTGCGATCCGGGGCACCGGCAATCGCGTGAACGCCGCACCGCCGGAAACACGTTATGCCACACCGTTCGCGGTGCTGGGCATTGTGACCGACGGTGCTGTCGTCACCGGTGTGCGTTATCTTCCGCGGCAAACCGCGGCGAGGGCGCCGTATGACCGTGCAGCGGAGCGGGCCTGTCGCGAGATCGAACGTTATCTGGATGATCCGGCGTATGTCTTCCAATTGCCTTATCGACTGGAAGGCAGCGCCTTCCAGCACCGCGTGTGGCGCGAGATCGAGAAATTATTTCCAATAAAAACAATTACCTATGGTGAGCTTGCGCGACGCATCGGTAGTGCCGCGCGTGCTGTCGGCGGCGCCTGCGGCACCAATCCCGTGCCCTTGTTCGTGCCCTGCCATCGGGTGCTCGCCGCCAGCGGCGGGCTCGGCGGTTTCATGGGCGGCAAGGATGATTTTCCATTGAGTGTGAAACGCTGGCTGCTGCGACATGAAGGCCTCCTCGATACAACGCATTGAAGAGTTCTGCGATGCGCTGTGGCTGGAGGACGGCCTGTCGCGCAACACCCTCGACAGCTATCGCCGCGATCTCAAACAGTTCGCGGCATGGCTGGCCGAGAAGAACCGCTGCGATCTGCTCACTGCCGCACAACCGATGATCCAGGATTATCTGGCACACAAGTTCCGCGCGAAGGCGCGTGCTTCAACCGCGGCGCGCCTGCTGTCCAGTCTGAAACGTTTTTACCGCCATGCCGTGCGGCAGAATCTGATCACGGTGGATCCGACGCTGCGCATCGAAGCGCCGAAGCTGCCACGCTCGCTGCCGAAAACCCTGACCGAAGCCGATGTCGAAAGCCTGCTTGCCGCACCGGCTGTCGATGAACCGCTGGGTCTGCGCGACCGTGCGATGCTGGAGGTTTTGTATGCCAGTGGCCTGCGTGTCTCGGAACTGGTGACACTGAAAACGCCGCAGATCAGTCGAGATATGGGAGTGGTGCGCGTACTGGGCAAAGGTTCGAAGGAGCGCTTGGTGCCGTTGGGCGAAGAGGCGCTGGGCTGGCTGGAACGTTATCTGCGCGAATCGCGTCCGACGCTGCTCGGGCAGCGCGTCAGCGATGCGCTGTTCGTAACCGCGCGCGCAGCAGCGATGACGCGGCAGTCGTTCTGGCATTTGATCCGGCGTTATTCGCTGCAGGCCGGGCTGCACAAGCCGATTTCACCGCACACCTTGCGCCATGCCTTCGCCACGCATCTGCTCAATCACGGCGCAGACCTGCGTGTGGTGCAGCTGTTGCTCGGGCATTCGGATATTTCTACGACGCAGATTTACACCCACGTCGCGCGCGAGCGTATGAAGCAGTTGCATGCCAAGCATCACCCGCGGGGCTAAGTGCACAGGCGTGATGCGTTTTAACTGCGTTTGCCGCGCTCGATGCAGACGCCGAGTCGCTTGACGCCGGCGAACGGCGACAGCTTGGCGATGGTGATGCGCAGCCACGGCGCCTTGAAGTGCTGCATCACCAGTTGGGCGATGGATTCCGCCGCATGTTCGAGCAGTGCGAAATGCTGTTCCGCAAACAGCTTGCGGATGTCGGCGACCACTTCGGCGTAGTCGATGGTGTCTTCGATGCGGTCGCTGTGTGCGGCATGTTCGCCGCACAGCCCGATTTCGAGATCGAGCTGTATGGTCTGCGGCACCTGTTTTTCCCGTTCATAAATGCCGATGCGGGTATCGATGTGCAGCTCGCTGATGAATATGGTGTCCATGGATGTATGCGGGGTGCTGCGGTTGACTTGCGCTAGAATGGCCGGCGCCATTTTAGCCCAGAGGGAATTGCCTTGGATTTATTGATCATCGTGCTGGTGGCCTACTTGCTGGGTTCGGTGTCATTTGCCGTCGTGGTCAGTCGCGCCTACCGTCTGCCGGATCCGCGCGAATACGGGTCGGGTAATCCCGGCGCCACCAACGTGCTGCGCAGCGGACGCAAATCGGCGGCGGTGCTGACGCTGCTCGGCGACTGCGCCAAGGGATGGGTTGCGGTGTTCTTCGCTCAGCAATGGAGCGCCGACGGTCGCGAACTGGCGATGGCGATTGCGGCTCTGGCGGTGATCCTTGGCCACATGTATCCGTTGTTCTACGGGTTCAAAGGCGGCAAGGGTGTGGCGACCGCCTTGGGTGTGCTGCTGGGGCTGAATCCTGTTCTGGCGCTGGGCACGCTGACGACGTGGATCAACATCGCCGTGTTTTTCCGTTACTCGTCGCTGGCCGCACTGGTGTCGGCGCTGTTCGCGGCTTTCTTTACGCTGATCCTGTTCAATCCCGCGCATCCCTTTGTCTGGTCGGTGGCGCTGATTTCAGCGTTGCTGATCTGGCGTCACCGCTCCAACATCCGCAATCTGCTCGCCGGCAAGGAACGCAAGCTTGGCGCCAAGGCCGACGCTTAGACCGTCGACAGGCTGGCCAGATCCCATCGCGGCCGGACGCTAAAGCCGGGCGCGGTTTCGCACAGACCTTTCTGCAGTCGCAGGGCGCCGGCAAACGCGATCATCGCGCCGTTGTCGGTACAGAATTCCAGCGGCGGGTAATACACCGTATAACCTCGGCGTTTGGCCGAGGCTGTGAGTTGTTCGCGCAGCAGCCGGTTGGCGCCGACGCCACCGGCAACCACCAGTCGTTCCAGTCCGGTCTGTTCCAGCGCAGCGAGGGCCTTGGTGACCAGCACATCCGCAATGGCGGCCTGCAATTCGGCCGCCAGATCGGCACGGCCCCGGGCATCCGGTGTCTGATTGCGAACGGCAGTCAGCACCGCAGTCTTCAATCCGCTGAAACTGAAATCGAGATTGTCACTGCGCAGCATCGGACGCGGCAACGTGTAACGACCGGCGCGTCCGCTTTCGGCCAATGCAGCTATAGCCGGACCGCCCGGATAACCCAGTCCCAGCAGCTTGGCGGATTTATCGAAGGCTTCGCCGGCAGCGTCATCGACGGTTTCGCCGAGCAGGGTGTAGTTGCCGACGCCGCCCACCCGCATCAGTTGGGTGTGTCCGCCGGAGACCAGCAGCGCGACAAATGGAAACGGCGGTGCAGGATTGGCGAGCAGCGGCGACAGCAGATGGCCTTCAAGGTGATGCACGCCGATCGCCGGTTTGCACAGTGCATGGGCAAGACTGGCGCCGATGCCGGCGCCAACCAGCAAGGCACCGGCCAGCCCGGGGCCCGCGGTATAAGCCACCGCATCGAGTTCGGCCAGTGTTGCCTGCGCTTGCGCCATTACCTGGCGGGTCAGCGGCAGCACCCGGCGGATGTGGTCGCGGGACGCCAGTTCCGGAACCACGCCGCCGTAATCGGCGTGTAGGGCGACCTGGGTATGCAGGGCATGGGCCAGCAGGCCGCGGTCCGTATCATAGAGCGCGATGCCGGTTTCGTCGCAGGAGGTTTCGATGCCGAGTACGAGCATGGGATCAGCCAGAAAATGCGCAAAAAGACGGGAAAATGGGTTTCAAAGCGGCAAAACGGGCTGAAAATGGCAAAATCCAGCAGTTGGTCGATTGGCGTGTTGTATCGGGGGCTTCCCGGCACAGGTACCCGTGTACCTTTGAAAACAGCGGCCGGGCTGGTTATAATACTCGTTTTCCCGAACCCAGCCCCTGAGGTTTCATGACCACCGTACGTGTCAAAGAAAACGAGCCGTTTGAAGTGGCCCTGCGCCGTTTCAAGCGCACTGTTGAAAAAACCGGTCTCCTGACCGAGCTGCGCGCCCGCGAGTTTTACGAAAAACCCACCGCAGAGCGCAAGCGCAAGCTTGCCGCCGCCGTGAAGCGCACGCACAAGCGTCTGCGCTCGCAGCTGTTGCCGCCGAAACTGTACTGATCAGTACGGTCCGCGTTGCTGAAGGGTGCAGGGGCCTAGCCTCGCACCCTTTTGTCTTTTGTGCGGCCCGTTTCATTCCGGAGATTGGCTATGTCCCTGCGTGACCAGATCAATGATGACCTGAAAGCTGCGATGCGCAGCGGTGAAACCATGCGCCGCGACACCATCCGCCTGCTGACCGCCGCGCTGAAGCAGCGCGAAGTCGACGAGCGCAAGACGCTGACCGATGGCGACGTGCTGGCCGTGATCGAGAAAATGATCAAGCAGCGTCGCGATTCAATCAGTCAGTTCGAACAGGGCGGGCGTCAGGATCTGGCGGACAAGGAAAAGCAGGAACTCACGCTGCTGCAGACTTACATGCCGCAGCCGATGGGCGAGGACGAGCTGGCCGCAGCGATTTCAGCCGCCGTCAGTGAATCCGGCGCCGCGGGCCCTGCCGACATGGGCAAGGTGATGGCTGTTCTGAAGCCCAGGCTTGCCGGACGTGCTGACATGGGCAAGGTGTCGGCTGCCGTAAAGGCGCGGCTTACCCAATCGTAATTCATTGTATTGAATGAACTTCCCGGGATATCCGGGCGTGTTGAAGCGGACCGGCGCCGCACGGCTGTGGCGCCTCTATAATCCAGCGATCAAGTCCGGGCCGGCACAAGGCCGTCCTTTCAGGAGTGGGGTCGACCGCAGCACATGATTCCGCAATCGTTCATCCAGGATCTGCTGGGCCGGGTCGACATCGTCGAGGTGGTCGACCGTTACGTGAAGCTCAAGCGTAGCGGCGCCAACTATTCCGCCTGCTGTCCTTTCCATACCGAAAAATCACCCTCGTTCACGGTGAGTCCGACCAAGCAGTTCTATCACTGCTTCGGTTGCGGCGCGCACGGCACTGCCATTGGCTTCCTGATGGAATACAGCGGCATGGGTTTTGTCGATGCAGTGAAGGATCTTGCCCAGGGCGTCGGCATGCAGGTGCCGGAGGCGCCGCGTTCCGAGTTCGAGCAACGCCGCGCCGAGGACGGCCCTGATCTTTACGGGGCATTGCTGAAGGCGGCCCAGTTCTACCGTAACCAGCTCAAGGATGCGCCGCAGGCGATCGAGTATCTGAAGCGCCGTGGGCTTTCCGGCGAAATCGCCAAAAAATTCGGTATTGGTTACTCGCCGGATGCCTGGCAGGGTCTGGAACAAGTGTTCCCGGATTATGCCGACAAGGCGCTCACCGCGGCCGGGCTGGTCAAGCAGAACGACGAGGGTCGGCGCTATGACGTGTTTCGCGACCGGATCATGTTTCCGATTGTGGACGTCAAAGGCAATATCATCGGTTTCGGCGGTCGTGTGCTCGGCGATGGCGAACCCAAGTATCTGAATTCGCCGGAAACCGCCGTGTTCGAAAAAGGCCGCGAGCTTTATGGCCTGTTCCATGCCCGGCGCGCGATCCGCGATGCCGGCTGCGTGATCGTCGTCGAAGGCTATATGGATGTTGTCGCACTGGCGCAGGCGGGCATTGAATACGCGGTGGCTACGCTGGGCACGGCGACCACGCCCATTCATGTGCAGAAGCTGCTGCGCCAGTCGGATGAAGTGGTGTTCTGTTTTGACGGCGATGCTGCCGGGCGACGTGCGGCGTGGCGCGCACTGGAAAACAGCCTGGCTCAGCTCGCCGACGGCAAACAGCTGCGATTCCTGTTTTTGCCCGACGGTGAAGATCCCGATACCTATGTGCGTAAAAACGGCAAGGCGGCGTTCGAGGAGTTATTGGTCAAGGCCGATCCACTGTCGCGCTTCCTGATCGATGAACTGCGGCGCAACGTCGATATCAACGCACCCGAAGGTCGCGCCAAGCTGCTGCAGCAGGCGAAACCGCTGGTTAAGCAGATTGCAGCGCCGATGTTCTCGCTGATGATCCGCAAGGAACTGGCGCAGGTCACCGGCGTGTTGCAGCAGGAACTGGATAACGAATTCGAGATCAGGACTGTGGCCAGCAGCGTACCCGCGCCGGCACGCCGGCAGTCGCCGGTGACACAGTCGATTCTGCGTACGGTTCTGGAGCTGGTGGTGGCTGAACCGCGGTTTGCCGCGCTGATCGGTCACGAAGACCTGCAACTGGGCAGCGAAGCGCCGGGTCTGGATCAGGCGGATCTGCAGGCTTTGCAGGCGGTGGTGGATGCCGTCAATGTCGGCGATGCGAAACTCAATCTGGGTGAGGCCTTCCGCGATACGCCGCATGAAGCCGCGGTGCGCAGCGCTGAAGCCGGGGCTTTGCGCTGGCAGGAGCGCTCGCTGGAACCTTCGGAACTGGAGGCGGAGTTCTCGGGGGCCTGGCGACAGGCGCTCGACCGTATCCGCCGGGCGCGAATTGCGGCCTTGCTGGAGAAATCACGGCGGCAGGGTTTGAGTACCGAAGATCAGGCGCAATATCGCCTTTTACAACAAGCAGTTAGCGCCGCTCCCAGCAAGTGAATCCGGGGCGGTTTTAGGGTATAATTTACGGTTTTTCACCAAACCTTGCCCCGCGGAGCCTACCTACATGGCCAAGCAATCCAAAGCAGCGAAATCCAAGGCAAAAACAAAAAACGCAAAAGCGAAGCCTGCTAAAGCGAAAAGCTCGTCCCGCGTTAAACCGGCATCGGTGAAATCCGCAAAAGCCAAATCGCGTCCGGCCACCAAAGCCAAGGCTGTCAAAGCCAAGGCGCCTGCACGCGCAGTCGCCAAACGCCCGGCACCGAAAGCCGCGGCCAAGGCAAAGCTAAAAGGCAAGGTCAAAGCGGCTCCGAAAGCGGCGTCCAAAGCCGTACCCACCAAAGCAGCACCCAAATCAAAGGCTACATTGCGCCAGGAACAACGACTCGCGAATTTCAAGGAAGTCGCCAAGCAGGCTTTGGCGAAAGTCAAAGCCGCAGCCCAGGGCCAGGAAAAAGCAGCGCCGGCACCGGCCGCTGCAGCTGCTGCAGCCAAACAGCCGGCCGGCAAACAGAAACCGGCACGCGGGTTGACCGCGCGCGAGCGTGCGCTGGTCAAGGAGTTTGAACGCCGCGAACTGTCGCCGGCAGATGCCGAGGCGCGCCGCCTGCGGCTGAAGAACCTGATCGTGCTCGGCAAGGAGCGCGGCTATCTGACTTACGCCGAAATCAACGATCACCTGCCGGATGACATGCTCGACGCCGAAGCGGTCGAGAACATCATCGGCATGATCAGCGACATGGGCATTCAGGTCTATGACGAAGCGCCGGATGCCGAAACGCTGCTGATGTCCGAAGCCACGCCGGCCGTCGCTGACGAAGATGCGGTTGAAGAAGCGGAAGCAGCGCTGACGACCGTGGATTCCGAATTCGGTCGCACTACCGACCCTGTGCGCATGTACATGCGCGAAATGGGCTCGGTCGAACTGCTGACCCGCGAAGGCGAGATTGAAATTGCCAAACGCATTGAAGACGGCCTGCGCCACATGATCCTGGCGATCTCGGCCTGCCCGACGACCATCGCCGAAATCCTTTCGCTGGCCGAGAAGATCGAAAAAGACGAGATTCGCGTGGAAGAGGTGGTTGACGGACTGGCCGACCTCGAAATGAAGGAAGCGATCGTCGAAGACGTTGCCGAAGACGAAGAGGAAGAGGCGGAAGAAGTCGAGGCCGCCGAGGACGAGGATGATGACGGTGCTGCCGGTGCTGCACAGGCCGCCGCTGACCTCGCCCGCCTGAAAGAGGCTTCGCTGAAGCACTTCGCCGACATCCGCGGCAACTATCAGAAAATGATGCGCGCGCTGCAGAAGCACGGTTCGCGCGGTCGTCCGTACATCCAGTCGCGCGAGTCGATTTCCGAAGAGCTGATGAAAATCCGTTTTTCTGCCAAGCAGATCGAGGCGCTGTGCGACGGCGTGCGCAAACTGGTCGAAGAAGTGCGCACCAACGAGCGTACGATCATGGCGCTGTGCATCGACAAGGCGCGCATGCCGCGCCAGCATTTCATCAAGGAATTCCCGGGCAAGGAAACCAGCTCGCGCTGGATCCGCGGCGAAGTCGAGTCGGCCAAGCCTTGGAGCGAGGCGCTGTCGCGTTTTGAGCCGGCCGTGCTTGAGCAGCAACAGAAGCTGCTGGACCTGCAGGGCCGGATCGGTATTCCGATCAAGGAACTGAAGGAAATCAATCGCCAGATGACCACGGGCGAGGCGCGCGCACGTCGTGCCAAACGCGAAATGACCGAGGCCAATCTGCGCCTGGTGATTTCGATTGCCAAGAAATACACCAACCGCGGCCTGCAGTTTCTCGACCTGATCCAGGAGGGCAATATCGGGCTGATGAAGGCGGTGGACAAGTTCGAATACCGTCGCGGTTATAAGTTCTCGACCTATGCGACATGGTGGATCCGCCAGGCGATCACGCGTTCGATCGCCGACCAGGCGCGCACGATCCGCATACCCGTGCACATGATCGAAACCATCAACAAGATGAACAGGATCTCGCGGCAGATCCTGCAGGAAACCGGTTCCGAGCCTGATCCGGCAACGCTCGCCGAGAAAATGGAAATGCCCGAGGAGAAGATCCGCAAGATCCTGAAAATCTCCAAGGAGCCGATCTCGATGGAGACGCCGATCGGCGATGACGATGATTCGCATCTGGGCGATTTCATCGAAGACCAGTCGACGATGGCACCCAGCGACGCCGCCGTTTATGGCAGCCTGCGCGACGTTACCGGTGACGTGCTGGATACGCTTACCCCGCGCGAAGCCAAGGTGCTGCGCATGCGCTTTGGCATCGAGATGAACACCGACCACACGCTGGAAGAGGTCGGCAAGCAGTTTGACGTCACGCGCGAACGCATCCGCCAGATCGAGGCCAAGGCGCTGCGCAAGCTGCGCCACCCGTCGCGGTCGGAGCGTCTGCGCAGCTTTCTCGATAACGAGAGCTGACAGGCGACGCCCGGTGCGCCGGGCCTGAAGAACAAGCGGGGCCGGTGTTATTTGCCGGCCCCGCTTTTTCTTTGCAGATGCCGCTCGAACTACCGAGCCGAGATCCCACATCTGCCAAACGCACGGTAGACTCCGGAATACCGGCAAGCCTGATCACAGTTGCCCTACACCGCCCGCGGAGAAGCTGATGAACGAACCACGCCATGACCTTGCACGCATCACCTTGTCCGTGCTGTTCATCGGCGGGTTCATCATTGCCTCTTTCTGGATCATCCGGCCTTTTCTTGCCCCGCTGATCTGGGCAACGATGATCGTTGTCGCCACCTGGCCGCTGATGCGCCGCGTTCAGGGACAGCTGTGGGGGAAGCGGGCGCTTGCGGTGGTGGTGATGATGCTCGCGCTGATCCTGGTGTTCATCGTGCCGCTGACGCTCGCCATCGGCACCATTGTCGAGTATGCGGACGACATCGTGGGCTGGGCGAAGAGCCTGTCCGGTTTTCAGTTTCCGCCGCCGCCTGACTGGTTGCGCGCTCTGCCGCTGGTGGGTGAAAGAGTGGCTGCTGGCTGGGAGACCATTGCAGCCGAAGGCGCCCGCGACCTCGCCGGCAAGGCGGAACCTTATATCGGCGCCGTAACCCGATGGTTTCTGTCGGAGGTGGGCAATTTTGGGGTGCTTTTCGCCCAGTTCCTGCTGACCTTGGCGCTTTCCGCCGTCCTCTACTTCAGCGGCGAGGACTGGGCTCGCTGGGCGCTTCGCTTTGGCCGGCGCCTGGCCCCGGTGCGCGGCGAACATACGGTCATCCTCGCCGGGCAGGCCATACGCGGCGTCGCTCTCGGCGTGGTGATCACCGCGCTGGCGCAGTCCGTGCTCGGCGGAATAGGACTGGCGATCGCCGGTGTTTCTTTCGCCGCTGTGCTTACCGCGGTGATGTTCATGTTTTGCATTGCACAGCTTGGCCCGGTGCTGGTGCTGGCGCCTGCAGTGGGCTGGCTGTTCTGGAGCGACAGTACGGGCTGGGGCACGTTTCTGCTGATATGGACCGTTTTCGTCGGCACCATCGATAACGTGCTGCGCCCGCTGCTGATCAAGCAGGGCGCGGATCTTCCGCTGCTGCTGATTTTTGCCGGGGTCATCGGCGGGCTGCTGTCGTTCGGGCTGGTAGGTATTTTTGTCGGGCCGGTGCTGCTCGCGGTGGCGTACACACTGATGGATGCGTGGGTCAATGAGGATATCGAGGACGCTGCAGCGCAGACCCGGGACGATGCAACCTAACCTGAACCGGCGGGATCTGTGCGTTGCGCGCCTTCGCGGGAACTGCACGTCGTCACTTCACCACGGGCCGCCGCCGCCCGCCTTGCGGGGGAGCTTTTGCGAGCGGATGCTTCCCAACGCGATGGTAAAATAACGCGCCTTCGCCTGGGTTAAGCAACCGGGTTCAGCAGTGCCCCCAGATCCCGGCATTGTTAATGCCGGGACGGCAGTTCAGGACAAGGGTCGTTAGCTCAGTCGGTTAGAGCAGGGGACTCATAATCCCTTGGTCGTTGGTTCGAGTCCAACACGACCCACCAGTTTTGAGAGGCAAGGCAGTATTAATTTTGCACTGCCACGTTCCCGAAACCTCAAAACTTCCCGATCTATTTGGACGGAATTTGGACGGCTTTCGTTACGCACCGCATTAGCATTTTAGCCGCTGCAGAGGATTTGTAGCGACAGCGCGCAGTTGCCGCCGGTATTGGAAAAATACCCCCAGTCCGACCCCCGCCCCCGGGGAATCCCCCGATTTTTAAACTGGTTCCATCCGGCTAAGCACATTCTCTACAACTATCGGAGTGTCTCAAAGTATCACTTCCCGATGTATCTGAAAGAAATTGAATACCGCTTCAATCACCGGAAAGAGAACGGTTTTAAGCAGTTTTTGAAAATCTATTTTGGTTGCGTTTTGCCCTAATTACCAAAAAAATGACATAGAAAACAATTGATTAAGTGATTCCTTCTGGGCGAGCTCAAGGTCCCTTCCACGGTGGCAGCGGCGACCTGCTGAACATCATCCAATATCGGTGGTCAAAAAAGCATGCCCTCTACCCGCTCCTGGTTCTTTGTCACCCTGATCGCTGCGGCGCTGGCCGCAATCGCGATCACCGCACCGTGGTCGGTCGCCGCAGAGCAGCGCGGCAAAGTGGTCGTGCTGACGCTCGATGGCGCGGTGAGCCCGGCGACTGCGGATTACGTGGTGCGCGGCATCCATCAGGCGGCGGAGCGTGGCGCAGCGATGGTCGTGCTCAGGATGGATACTCCCGGCGGACTCGACACCGCCATGCGCAGTATCATCAAGGAGATCCTCGCCTCGCCGGTGCCGGTGGCGACCTATGTCGCACCAAGCGGTGCGCGGGCCGCGAGCGCGGGTACTTATATCCTCTACGCCAGCCATATCGCAGCGATGGCGCCCGGCACCAACCTGGGTGCCGCGACGCCGGTGGCGATCGGTATACCTGGTGCGGCGCCGGCAAAGCCGGTTGCCGGCGATGAGGATGAAAGTGACGCCCAGGCAGGGTCGCTCGGTAAGGAGAAGAAACCTGCCGCTTCCGCCGCGGATCCGATGAAGGCCAAGATGGTGAACGACGCCGCCGCCTACATCCGCGGGCTGGCCCAACTGCGCGGACGCAACAGCGCATGGGCGGAGCAGGCCGTGCGGGAAGCGGTCAGCCTGTCGGCCGAAGAGGCGGTGGCGCGCAAGGTGGTCGATGTGATGGCGCAGGATTTGCCGAGCCTGCTGGCTGCAATCGATGGACGCAAGGTCAGCGTGCAGGGAGTCGGGCGCACGCTGGCCACGGCAGGCGCGGAAACAGTTGCGCTGGATCCCGACTGGCGCAGCAACCTGCTTGCGGTGATCGCCAATCCGGGAATGGCGCTGATCCTGATGATGATCGGCATTTATGGCCTGATTTTCGAGTTCTACAGTCCGGGTCTCGCCGGCCCCGGCATCATCGGCGCGATCTGCCTGCTGCTTGCCGCTTATGCCTTCCAGTTGATGCCGGTCAACTACGCCGGGCTCGGGCTGATCCTGCTCGGCGTGGCGTTTGTCATCGCCGAGGCATTCGTGCCGAGTTTCGGCATCCTCGGCCTTGGCGGCGCTGCCGCGCTGACCATGGGTGCGGTGATCCTGTTCGATGGCGATGCCTCGGGCACTTATGCGATGCCGCTGCCCTTTGTTGTCACCATCGGTGCGGTGAGCTCCGCACTGGTGTTCGCGACGGTGGCGTTTGCGCTGCGCGCGCGCCGTCGCCCGGTGGTCAGCGGCAGCGAAGAACTGATCGGTGCCGGTGGTGTCGCGTTGGATGATTTTTCGACGGAAGGCTGGGTGCTGGTTGGTGGCGAGCGCTGGCATGCAACCTGTCCCGAGGGATTGAAGCGCGGGCAATCGCTGCGCGTGAAAGCAAGAACGGGTTTGACGCTGGTGGTGGAGCCCGCTAACCAAGGAGGCAATGACAAATGATCTGGGATATCGGCTATTTAGGCATCGTGGTGGTTCTGCTGGTGCTGGTGGTGTCGGCCCTGCGCATCCTGCGCGAATACGAGCGTGGTGTCGTGTTCATGCTCGGGCGATTCTGGAAAGTGAAAGGGCCGGGGCTGGTGGTCGTGATCCCCGGGATCCAGCAGATGGTGCGTGTCGATCTGCGCACCGTGGTCATGGATGTGCCCAGCCAGGATGTCATTTCGCGCGATAACGTTTCGGTCAAGGTCAATGCAGTGGTTTATTTTCGGGTGCTGGATCCGCAACGGGCGATCATCCAGGTCGAAAACTTCTTTGAGGCAACCAGCCAGCTCGCGCAGACGACGTTGAGGGCTGTCCTCGGCAAGCATGAACTCGACGAAATGCTGGCTGAGCGTGACAAGCTCAATTCCGACATCCAGCAAAGCCTGGATGCCCAGACTGATGCCTGGGGGATCAAGGTGGCGACGGTCGAAATCAAGCATGTCGACATCGATCCGTCGATGGTACGCGCGATCGCGCAGCAGGCAGAGGCGGAGCGGACCCGGCGTGCCAAGGTGATTCACGCAGAAGGCGAGCTGCAGGCCGCGGAGAAGCTGCTGCAGGCGGCACAGATGCTGTCGCAGCAGCCGGAAGCGATGCAACTGCGGTATCTGCAGACCCTGGGGTCGATCGCCGGCGACAAGACTTCGACCATCGTGTTTCCTGTTCCGATCGATATGCTCGGAAACCTGATGGGGCAGGTCAAGAAGTTTGCGGACCGCGCGGGGTGAGGCCCGGGAGAATCCGTAGTGCTTGCGTAGTGCTTGATTTTCGTCGTGCCGCGTCTCTGGCACCCGGGTGATCATGGGATGCGACTGGTGCATGGAGATCAGGTCAGCAGGTCAATTCAAATGACATCAGCCTTTTAACGTATAAAGCTTATTGAGTTAATTTTAGATTCAAGGCATTGATTGCATCCTCAATGGGAATAAATAATCCAAGCCCAGTGGCGCCGCCAGAGGCATAGCGTGCGACAGCAATCCCCACAATATTACCTTCAGTATCGAAAAGAGGGCCGCCGCTATTGCCAGGTGAAATGGCAGTATCTGATTGAATAAAACGCCTTCCTGAGGCTGGATTCGTTCTAATTGCACTTGCTATCCCTCTCGTTACCGTGTTGCTAAGAGTTTCGCGTATTGACCGGCGGCAAGTAGTCGGTCTCTCCACAGCGCTACATCAGAGGATTTGACAACGGCGGCGGGGTGCGTAGTGATACGTTCGCCAGCAATTGCTTCAATGTATACGTTTCTTTTCGCCAATTTTTCTTCTTAGGTGTTACTTCATGAAGGTATCGTTGGATTAAGGCCGACAGCCGTGTTTTCTCAGTAGGGCCATCAAATGCCCCCGCTCCATATCGACCTCGACCCTGCGAGCCCATGTAATAGCGTCTGTTTTGTTGATGAAAGTCTTCGCCAGCGCTGGATATCCTTTTCGGACTACCCGGGCTTGCCATTTACCGTCTCGTTTGCGAATTGATGCCATCGTCCATTCCCTCTTGTTTGAGTTGGACGGCACTTGGACGGAAGCTGTAAAATTCTCCTAAGTCTTTGATTTTGGGTTTAGTCCATCGGACTAACAGGGGGCTCATGATCCCTTGGTCGTTGGTTCGAGTCCAACACGACCCACCAGTAAATGACGCGGTGTCTGCAGGAACCATCCGTTGAGGGAGAACAACATGACAACAGTCAGTGCAGAAAAT
>JAURHM010000079.1 GCA_030833315.1 Burkholderiales bacterium | reverse complement strand
TCGGGCATGTGCTTGGTGACCGGGCCTTCGGTGCCGGGGGCGATGGCATTGCGCAGGCGCACGTTGGCGAAAGTGCCGCGAACCATCAGTTCATGGTTGCAGCGGCGCACGCCGAAGTGGCCCCATTCCGAGGGCGGGTGATTTTCCTTGTACGGATCCAGCCACTTGCCGGCGGGGGTGCCCGGTTTGATCTTGGTCGAAGGGCTGATGTGGTCGGTGGTGATCGAGTCGCCGAGGATCGCCAGCGCACGCGCACCCTTGATGTCCGTGACCTTGCCGAGCTGCCGGGTTACGCCCTGGAGGAACGGCGGTTCACGGATGAAGGTCGATTTTTCGTCCCACTGGTAAACCGCGCCTTCGATGGTCGGCACGGCTTCCCAGAGTTTCTTGTTGCCCGACAAGTCGCCGTATTCGCGGCGGAAATGTTCGGAGTTGGCGGCGAACTTGAGCAGCGCAGCGACTTCTGCGTCGCTGGGCCAGACATCCTTCAAGTAAACCGGCTGGCCGTCCTTGCCTTTGCCCAGCGCTTCCTTGGTGAGGTCGGTGCGCACGGTACCGGCGATGGCGTAAGCCACCACCAGCGCGGGGCTGGCGAGGTAGTTTGCGCGCAGGTTGGCGTGCACGCGGGCCTCGAAATTGCGGTTGCCCGAAAGCACGGCACAGGTGACGAGATCCTGCGAGACCACTGCTTCTTCTATCTTGGCATCGAGGGGGCCTGATGCGCCCATGCAGGTGGTGCAGCCGTAGGCGACGACGCTGAAACCCAGTTTTTCCAGGGGGGCCAGCAGACCGGCATCGCGCAGGTAGGCGGTGACGACCTTGGAGCCCGGGGCCAGCGAGGTTTTGATGCGCGGGCTGACGGTGAGACCTTTTTCAGCCGCTTTCTTGGCCAGCAGGCCGGCCGCGAGCAACAGAGCGGGGTTGGAAGTGTTGGTGCAGGAAGTGATCGAGGCAATCAGCACGTCGCCGTGGCCGACATCAAATTCCGGATGACCGGAGGGCACACGGCGGTTCAGATCGGCGGCGGGGCGGCCGTAGCCGTTTTTCTCCGGCGGTGCCGAGAACAGCGCATCAAAGCCGCGGCCGAGGTCGGGCAGGTTGACGCGGTCCTGCGGACGCTTCGGACCGGACAGGCTCGGAACGATGGTGTCGAGATCGAGTTCGATGACTTCGGTGTAATCGATGTCGCCTTTTTTTGGCATGCCGAACATGTTCTGGGCTTTGTAATAAGCCTCGATGGCGGAAACCAGTTCCGGCTCACGACCCGTGGTGCGGAAGTAGTCGACGGTTTTTTCATCGACCGGGAAGTAGCCCATGGTGGCGCCGTATTCCGGTGCCATGTTGGCGACCGTGCAGCGGTCGGCAGCCGTCAGGTTGCTGGCGCCTTCGCCGAAGAATTCGACGAATTTGCCGACAACCTTGGCTTTGCGCATCAGTTCGGTGACGGTCAGCGCGAGGTCGGTTGCGGTAACGCCTTCGCGCAGCTTGCCGGTGAGGTGGCAGCCGACGACGTCCGGTGTCAGGAAGGCATTGGGCTGGCCGAGCATGCCGGCTTCGGCTTCAATGCCGCCGACCCCCCAGGCTACGATGCCGATGCCGTTGACCATGGTGGTGTGCGAGTCGGTACCGAACACAGTATCGGGGAACCACACGCCGTCTTTTTCCCAGACGCCGCGCGACAGGTGTTCCATATTGATCTGGTGGATGATGCCGTTGCCGGGCGGAACGACGCGCACGGTCTCGAAGGCACCTTGCGCCCATTTGACGAAGCGATAACGCTCGGCATTGCGCTTGAATTCGATTTCCTGATTGGCCTGAACGGCGTCCGGACGGTTATAGACGTCGATTTCCACCGAGTGATCGACGACGACGTCGACTGGCACCAGCGGTTCAATTTTCCCCGGGGCCATGCCTTGGCGCTGTGCGGCAGCGCGCATCGCCGAAAGGTCGTTCAGCGCGCCGAAACCGATCAGATCCTGCAGCACGATACGCACGACCACGAACGGGATCTCGGTGGTGCGGGCACCTTTGGCCTGCCAGGCGGCGAGTGCCTTGACGTGTTCTTCGCTGACGCGTTTGCCGTCGCAGTGACGAACCAGCGCTTCGAGTACCACGCGGATCGAGCGCGGCAGTCGTGAGATTTTGCCGAGGCCGGCAGCTTCCAGCACGGCGAGGTTGTGGTACTTACCGGTCTTGCCGGGGGAAGGCGTGAATTCCTTCAGGGTCTTGAACGTATCGTTTGCCATTTGGATTTTCCTAAGGGGGGACGAATACTCAAACGGCGCATTACGCGCCGTTTGAGTTGTTTGCTGAATTAAGCTGCAGCCATCAGTTCGCGGAGCACGAACGGGAGGATGCCGCCATGCTTGAGGTATTCCACCTCGATCGGCGAATCGACGCGCAGCGTGACGGTCACGTTCTGCGTGCTGCCGTCCTTGCGGTGGATGACCAGCGTCACGTCCTGCATCGGCTTGACGTTGCCGCCTTCGACGCCGATCAGGTCATAGGTCTCTTCGCCGGTGATGCCCAGTGACTGCACGCTGTCGTTGCCTTTGAACTGGCAGGGCAGCACACCCATGCCGACGAGGTTGGAGCGGTGAATCCGCTCGTAACCGCGGGCGACGATGACCTTGATGCCGAGCATCTGGGTGCCTTTGGCCGCCCAGTCACGCGAGGAGCCCGTGCCGTATTCTTCGCCGCCAAACACGAACAGGGGGGTCTTGTCCTTCTGGTAGCGCATCGCGGCATCAAAAATCTGCATCTTGTCGCCGGTCGGCTGGAAGTGCGTCACGCCACCTTCGGAACCGGGAACCATCAGGTTCTTGATCCGCGGATTGGCGAAGGCACCACGCACCATCACTTCGTGGTTGGTGCGGCGCGAACCGAAGCTCGACAGGTCGGTGCTACCGGCAGCGACCAGCCAGTCACCGGCCAGCGTGCCCTTGCGGATCGGGGCCACCGGGCTGATGTGGTCGGTGGTCAGCTTGTTGCCGAAGATGCCGAGTGCTCGACCGCCTTTGACGTCGGTGATTTTCGGCAGTTCTTTCTTGAAGCCTTCGAACAGCGGCGGCTCAAGCAGGTAGGTCGACTTGTTGTCCCACTGGAACAGCGCGCCCTTGGCTTCAGGGATCGCGTCCCACAGGTCTTTGGCGCCATCAAGGTTGCTGTATTCGCGCTTGAAGTTCTCGGGGTTGGTCGCGAACTTCATGACCGCATCCACTTCAGCGCCAGTGGGCCACAGGTCTTTCAGGAATACCGGCTTGCCATCCTTGTCGTTGCCGAGCGGATCGGTTTCGACGTTTTTCAGGATGGTGCCGGCCAGCGCGAACGCCACCACCAGCGGCGGGCTCATCAGGAAGTTGGCTTTCAGGCTCTGGTGAACGCGGGCTTCAAAGTTTCGGTTGCCGGAGAGCACAGCTGCGGAGATCACGTCATTTTTGACGATCGAATCTTCGAGGTCCTTGTCCAGCGGGCCGGCCAGGCCCATACAGGTGGTGCAGCCGTAAGCAACCACGTAGAACCCCAGCTGCTCAAGGTAGGGCAGCAGGCCGGAGTCCTTCAGGTAGGCGGTAACAACTTTCGAGCCGGGCGCCAGCGAGGTTTTGACGCGCGGGTGAATCTTCATGCCTTTTTCAACAGCCTTTTTCGCCAGCAGGCCGGCAGCCAGAAGCACCCAGGGATTGGAAGTGTTGGTGCAGGAGGTGATCGCGGCGATACCGATATCGCCGTGGCCGACGTCACCAATGGCAGGATTGGCAACGGGGACGCGTTTGCTCATGTCGGCTGCGGGTTTGTTGTAGCCGCTTTCAGCCACCGGCTTCGAGAACAGCTCGGTGAAGCGGGCCTTGATGCCTTCGAGGTTGATGCGGTCTTCCGGCTGTTTCGGGCCGGAGACGCTGGGGCGTACGGACGACAGGTCGAGTTCGACGACCTGCGAGTAATCGATTTCACCTTTTTTCGGGATGCCGTACATGCCCTGTGCCTTGAGGTAGGACTCGATGGCATCGCAGTGTTCTTCACGGCCGGTCATGCGGTAGTAAGCGAGCGCGGTATCGTCGATCGCGAAGAAGCCGCAGGTCGCGCCGTAGTCGGGCGACATGTTGGCGACGGTAGCGCGGTCGGTTGCCGACAGCGACGCAGCGCCTTCACCGAAGTATTCAACGAATTTACCGACGACCTTGGTCTTGCGCAGCAGTTCGGTGACGGTCAGCACGAGGTCGGTCGCGGTGACGCCTTCGCGCAGCTTGCCGGTCATGTGCACACCGACAACGTCAGGTGTCAGGAAGTAGTACGGCTGGCCGAGCATGCCGGCTTCGGCTTCGATGCCGCCCACGCCCCATGCCAGAATGCCGATGCCGTTGACCATCGTGGTGTGGGAATCAGTGCCGACGGTCGAGTCGGGGTAGTAGACGCCGTTCTTTTCCCAGACGCCGCGCGACAGGTATTCCAGGTTCACCTGGTGGCAGATGCCGTTGCCCGGGGGCACGACGCGGATGCCGGAGAAGGCCTGCTTGGCCCACTTGAGGAAGGTGTAACGCTCGCCGTTACGCTCGAACTCGATTTCCATGTTCTTGCGCAGGGCGTCTTTCGAATTGCTCACGTCGACGACGACGGAGTGGTCAACCACCAGATCCACCGGCACCAGCGGTTCGATCTTGGTCGGTTCGAAATTCTGGCGCTTGGCTTCGGCGCGCATTGCAGCGAAGTCGTTCAGCGCGGGGAAACCGGCCATGTCCTGCAACATGATGCGGGCGAGGACGAAGGGAATTTCCTGGGTGCGCGGGGCGGTCGGCTGCCAACCGGCGAGTTCACGCACGCGGTCTTCGGAGATGCTCTTGCCGTCACAGTTGCGCAGCACCGACTCCAGCACGACGCGCAGGCTCACCGGCAGCCGCGAGACCTTGCCCAGACCGGCTTCTTCCAGCGCAGCCAGCGAGTAGTATTTTCCGGTCTTGCCCGATTTGAGTTTGAATTCGCGAAGTGAATTAAAAGCGTTGTTGGCCACGCGGATGCTCCTTGGATAATAAAAGTGCTGAAAAAGGTGCGAAGAAAAGGGTGCTGCGTAAGAGGCGTAAGAGAAACGGGATTAAGAGAAACGGTAAACCCTCGATTATAAGGCGTTGCCGTGTCGGAATAAATCCAAAACGCAGGGAATTGCGGGGGTTCGCCATGCGGAATCAGCCGCCTTTATTTTTCAGTTGCAGCTGTTTGTGCTCGGCGAAGGGGCGAAGCTTGTAGGCGCCGCTGGCGACGAATTCGCCCAGTAGCTTGAATTCCCCGGCGTCCCGCAGGTTGCCGTTAATCCGCACAATTTCGGTGTCCGTCATATCGTGGAATACGAAGGTCGGTGTCGAGCGGGTTTTGCTGCGAATGGCCAGGGCCTTTTCGATGATGTCGCGGCCGCCAAAGTCCTTCAATGGCACGGAGCCGTTGATATCCACGGTAAAGCTGATGAAATGCCGGTGGTAGAGGTCCTGGACAACCACCTGGTTGAGGATGATCTGCTTCATGAAAAGGCAGCCCGGGCATCCTTCCTGTTCATACATCAGCAGCAGGGCCTTTTTGCCGGCAGCCTTGGCTTCACCCAGTTCGGCTTTCAGATCGCCGGTATTGGCGTCAAAGAAATGCGTCTCGGCATCGCGGGTGGTACTGTTTTGGGCGAAGGCGTTTTGGACGACGGCGCCTTGGGCGATGGTGAAACCGGGCGGGCACAGCAGCGAAAGCGCCAGTAGTGCCTGACCAAGAAGCCGGTGGATGGATTTCATTAAATATCAATAAAAACAGATATTTATATGGGTTTTCTTAAATCACCATCAGATCGACAAATTCATTGACGGGTGTTGCTTCCAGCTTTTTCTGGTCAGCGCAAAGGGCGTAGATCGCCGCGCGCTGTTTTTCCGGGAACTTGCGGGCCAGATTGGTGCGGAACTTGGCTTCAAGCAGAGGGATACCTTCCTTGCGGCGGCGGCGATGCCCGACGGGGTATTCGACGACCACATTGGATGTTTTGCTGCCGTCCTTGAAGAAGACCTGGATGGCATTGGCAATCGAGCGTTTCTGCGGGTCGAGGTAGTCCTTGCTCCATTGTTTGTTCTCGACGCATTCCATCTTGTCGCGCAGTTGGTCGACGCGAGGGTCATGGGCGACGTCGTCCTCATAGTCAGCGGCCGTCAGATTGCCCTTGATCAGGCCGATGGCGGCCATGTACTGGATGCAATGGTCGCGGTCTGCAGGGTTATTCAGCGGGCCTTTTTTGTCGATGATGCGGATCGCCGATTCGTGGGTGGTGATGACCACTTTCTTGATATCGGCAAGCCGGTTTTTGACTTGCTGGTGCAACTGGATTGCGCATTCGACAGCGGTCTGTGCATGAAATTCGGCAGGGAAAGATATTTTGAACAAAACATTTTCCATGACGTAGGAGCTGTACTTGCGGGTGAACTTGAAGTGCTTGCCCTTGAACAGCACGTCATAAAAGCCCCAGCCCTTGGCCGAAAGCCCCGAGGGATAACCCATCTCGCCCTTGGCGGCCATCAAGGCCAGACGTACCGCGCGACTGGTGGCGTCGCCGGCAGCCCAGGATTTGCGTGAGCCGGTGTTGGGGGCGTGACGATAGGTGCGCAGTGATTGGCCGTCGATCCAGGCGTTTGATACGGCGTTGATGATTTCCTCGCGGCTGAGACCCATCAGGCTGGATACCACCGCGGTCGAAGCGACTTTCACCAGCAGCACGTGGTCAAGACCGACGCGGTTGAAGCTGTTTTCCAGTGCAATCACGCCCTGGATTTCGTGAGCCTTGATCATGCCGGTCAGCACGTCTCGCATGGTCAGCGGTTTTTTTCCGGCGGCAATCGCCTGACGCGACAGGTAATCCGCCATGGCGAGAATGCCGCCGAGATTGTCGGATGGGTGGCCCCATTCCGCAGCCAGCCAGGTGTCGTTGAAATCCAGCCAGCGAATCATGCAGCCGATGTTGAAGGCGGCCATCACCGGATCGAGCTGGAAAGTGGTGCCGGGTACCTTGGCGCCGTTGGCCATCGTCGCTCCTGGCACCACCGGGCCCATCAGCTTGGTGCAGGCGGGATAGGACAGGGCTTCAAAACCGCAGCCCAGGGTATCCATCAGGCAGAGGCGGGCAGTGTTGTAGGCCTCGGCGCTGGAGATTTTGGTTTTGGCAGCGTAATCGGCGATGTCGGTGATGACGGCATCAGGTTTCGGGCGAACGTTGGAAATATGTGTGGACATGATGTGCCTTGATGAATGATTTTATTTGCGGTCTTTGATGGCGACGAAGCTGCGGCCCTCGGGACCGGTATAGACAGCCGTCGGGCGGATGATCTTGTTGTCGATGCGCTGCTCGATGACATGCGCCGACCAGCCGCTGGTGCGCGAAATGATGAACAGCGGCGTGAACATCGGGGTCGGTACACCCATTCGGTGGTAGGAAACCGCGGAGTACCAGTCGAGGTTCGCGAACATTTTTTTCTCGCGCATCATCACCGTTTCGATGCGTTCGGCAACGTTGAACATCTTCAGATTGCCGGCTTCCGTCGACAGATTGCGCGCGACTTCCTTGATGATCTTGTTGCGCGGATCGGCAATGGTATAGACCGGGTGCCCGAAGCCGATGACGACTTCCTTGTTGGCGATGCGCGCCATGATGTCTTTTTCGGCGTCATCCGGCGTTTCATAACGGTTCATCACTTCGAAGCCCACTTCATTGGCGCCGCCGTGTTTGGGGCCGCGCAGGGCGCCGATGCCGCCGGTGATTGCGGAGTAGATGTCAGAGCCGGTGCCGGCGATGACGCGGCAGGTGAAGGTGGAGGCGTTGTATTCGTGTTCGGCGTAGAGATTGAGTGAAGTGTGCATCGCACGCACCCAGGAGGCGGGAGCGGGCTTCCCATGCAGCAGGTGCAGGAAGTGGCCACCGATCGAATCGTCATCGGTTTCGACGTCGATGCGCTTGCCGTTCTGGCTGTAGTGATACCAGTAGAGCAGCATCGAGCCGAAGGAGGCCATCAGCCGGTCGGCAATGTCGCGTGCGCCCGGGTGATTGTGGTCTTCGCGTTCCGGCATCGCCGCGCCCAGTGCGGAGCAGCCGGTACGCATGACGTCCATCGGGTGCGCCGACGGCGGCAGTTGTTCGAGAACCTTGCGCACCACCGTAGGCAGTCCGCGCAGAGACTGCAGCTTGGTTTTGTAACCGCGCAGTTCGGCGCTGTTCGGCAGTTTGCCGTGAACCAGCAGAAAGGCGATTTCCTCGAATTCGCAGGTATCGGCGATGTCGAGAATGTCGTAACCGCGATAGTTGAGGTCGTTGCCGCTGCGCCCCACGGTGCATAACGCGGTGCTGCCTGCTGGTACACCGGACAGGGCGACAGATTTTTTGGGTTTTGCGGTGACGGGTGCGTCGTTACTCATGACTTACTCCTCCGGAACAACAAAAAAGCGGACGCTGCATTGCTGCAGGGGCCGCTTGGTTTGGGGCATGCGCCAGATCAGCCGAGCAGGCTCAGCACGCCATCGCGTTCTTCCTGCAGTTCCTGCAGCGTGGCTTTCATACGTGCCTGGCTGAATTCGCTTTGTTTCAGGCCCTGGACGATCGTGTATTTACCGTCCTTGCAGGTCACTGGGAAGCCGTAAATGATGCCTTTCGGAATGCCGTAGCTGCCGTCCGACGGAATGCCCATGCTGACCCAGGTGCCCGGCTTGGTGCCTTTGACCCAGTCACGGATGTGATCGATGGCTGCATTGGCTGCGCTCGCTGCCGAGGACAGGCCACGGGCGTCGATGATGGCTGCGCCACGCTTCTGGATGGTCGGGATGAAATCGTTTTCCAGCCAAGCCTTATCCTTGATCATCGGCCAGATTTTCTTGCCGCCGGCGGTGGCGTGGAACAAGTCCGGATACTGCGTCGCCGAGTGGTTGCCCCAGACCGCGAGTTTCTTGATGTCGGTGATGGGTTTGCCGATTTTCTGGGCGACTTGCGTCAGTGCGCGGTTATGGTCCAGGCGCATCATTGCAGAGAAGTTCGTCGGCTTGAGCTTGGGCGCGTTGTTCATCGCGATCAGGCAGTTGGTGTTGGCCGGATTGCCAACCACCAGCACTTTGACGCTACGCTTGGCGACTTCGGACAGAGCCTTGCCCTGGGGCGCAAAAATGCGGCCGTTGGCTTCGAGCAGATCCTTGCGTTCCATGCCGGGGCCGCGGGGGCGGGCGCCGACCAGCAGGGCAACGTCAGCGTCAGCAAAAGCGACCATCGGGTCTGAAGCCGGCACCATGCCGTGCAGCAGCGGGAAGGCGCAGTCGTCGAGCTCCATCATCACGCCCTTCAAAGCCTTTTGCGCGCGCTCATCGGGAATTTCC
>JAURHM010000087.1 GCA_030833315.1 Burkholderiales bacterium | reverse complement strand
GAAGGACCGCGCCTATACCGAATGCACGACCTGCGGCGGCGCACGCCTGAAAACCGACGCCCTGCTGTGGCGCATCGGTTCTGCGGAAAACGCCGAGGCCGCACTGGGTCAGGGCGAACACCGGCGTTCGCGTTACAAGCCGCATGGCGTGCAATTCAGTGATGAACAACTGCAGAAACTGCCCGGCCTGACCGTGCATGACGTGATGCTGCTGCCGCTGGAGCGCACGAAAACATTGTTTGACGCACTGACTTTACCGGCGCCGCTGGATGAAGCCACCGACATGCTGCTCGGTGAAATCCGCACGCGACTGGCCTACCTGAACCAGGTCGGCCTCGGTTACCTGACGCTGGACCGCCAGTCGCGCACCTTGTCCGGCGGTGAAGTGCAGCGGATCAATCTGACCACCGCGTTGGGCACCTCGCTGGTAAATACGCTGTTTGTACTGGATGAACCGTCCATCGGCCTGCATCCGCGCGACATGGGCCGCGTCATCGGTGTCATGCACAAACTGCGCGACGCGGGTAATTCGCTGGTGGTGGTCGAACATGATCCGCAAGTGATGCTCGCCGCCGACCGTCTGCTCGACATCGGCCCTGGGCCCGGTTCGCGGGGCGGTGAAATCGTTGCCTTCGACACGCCGGGGAGGCTGATGGGCAGCAAGACTTCGGTAACCGGGCGTTATCTCGCCGGTGAATTGCATGCTTCGGAAAAGCGCATCGTCAAAGCACCGGCGCCGAAGTCACCGCATATCCGTATCCGCGGCGCAAGCGAACACAACCTCAAAAACGTTGATGCCGATTTCCCGCTGGACCGGCTGGTCTGCGTCACCGGCGTGTCAGGCTCGGGCAAATCCACACTGGTGCAGGACGTGCTGTATGCCGCATTGCGCAAGGCGCTGGGCCAACCGACGGAAGCGCCGGGCAAACACGACAGCCTTTACGGCGTCGACCAGATCAGCGATGTGGTGATGGTCGACCAGTCGTCGATCGGTCGCACCACGCGTTCGAACCCGGCAAGTTATGTCGGCGCCTTCGACACCATCCGCAGCCGTTTTTCTTCGGCGCCGCTGGCGCAGTCGCGCGGTTATACCGCGGGCACTTTCAGCTTCAATTCCGGAACCGGGCGCTGCCCGACCTGCAGCGGCAACGGTTTCGAACATGTCGAGATGCAGTTCCTGTCCGACGTCTACCTGCGCTGCCCGGACTGCGATGGCCGGCGTTACCGCGCCGAGGTACTGGAAATCACCATCGGCGGGCAATCGATTGCCGATGTGCTGGAAATGACCGTGGCCGATGCCTTGGCGTTTTTCAACCACGCGTCCGATATCGCACGCGCGCTGCAGCCGCTGGTCGATGTCGGTCTTGATTACCTGAAACTGGGCCAGCCGGTGCCGACGCTGTCCGGCGGTGAAGCGCAGCGGCTGAAACTCGCCGGCTTCCTCGCCCAGGCTGCAAACAGCGGCCGCAATGCGCTGGGCGGCAAGGGCAAGCTCTTCCTGTTCGACGAACCGACCACCGGCCTGCATTTCGACGACGTGCGCAAACTGCTCGGCGCCTTCCACAAGCTGCTGCTCGCCGGGCATTCGATCATTGTCATCGAACACAATCTCGATGTAATCCGCGCTTCTGACTGGATCATTGATCTCGGCCCGGAAGGCGGCGACGCAGGCGGCATGATTATCTGCACCGGAACGCCGGATGCAGTGGCGCAGCACCCGACCTCGCATACCGCGAAGGCGATGCGCGATTACGCCGCATCCCTCGGCGTGCTGCCGGCGATTCCCAAGGTCCGTCACGCCGTCGCACTGTACGGCAACTCGATCAGCGTCAGCCATGCCCGCGAACACAATCTGAAGAACATCAGCGTCGACATCCCCCGCGGCAAATTCACTGTCGTGACCGGCGTATCAGGCAGCGGCAAATCAACGCTCGCCTTCGATATCGTGTTTGCCGAGGGCCAGCGCCGTTATCTCGAATCACTGAATGCCTATGCCCGCCAGTTCGTGCAGTCGGCGGCGCGGCCCGAAGTCGATGCGATCTACGGCATCCCGCCGACGGTGGCGATTGAGCAGCGCACCAGCCGCGGCGGCCGCCGCAGCACGGTAGCGACGCTGACTGAAATTTACCATTTCCTGCGCCTTCTCTATGTAAAGCTGGGTACTCAGTACTGCCCCGACTGCGATGTCGCCATCGAGCCGCAGAGCATCGACCAGATCACCGCGCGCATCATGAAAGAGTGTCGCAACGACCGCATCGGCCTGCTCGCGCCGCTGGTGGTCAACCGCAAGGGTTATTACACCGACCTCGCGAAGTGGGCTGCGGGCAAGGGCCACACCCATCTGCGCGTCGACGGTGAATTCATACCGACCTCGCCGTGGCCGCGGCTGGCGCGCTTCCAGGAACACAGCATTGAGCTACCGGTCGCCGATATCCGCGTCAAACCGGAAAACGAAGCGGCGCTGCGTGCCGGTCTTGCTGCTGCACTGGAGCACGGCAAGGGCGTGGTGCATGTGCTGGGCGGGCTCGATACGCTGGCTGATGCAATGGCGAAAAAGGATGCCAAACGTATCCAGCTCACCGAAACCGTTTATTCAGTCAAACGCGCCTGCCCGTCCTGCAACAAGAGTTTCCCGGAACTCGATCCGCGGCTGTTTTCCTACAACTCCAAACACGGCTGGTGTGCGACCTGTTTCGGTACGGGGCTATCGCTGGAAAAAGTGGATTGGGACGAAGAACGCGAAAAAACCGGCACCGAAGAACATGTTCTGGATTCCTGGCTGAACTGGCTGGAGGTCGACGAGCCCTGCCCGACCTGTACCGGCAAACGCCTCAATCCGACCGCGCTGGCCGTGCGTTACCGCAAGCGATCGATCGCCGAACTGGCGGCATTGCCGGTGGCAAAGCTGGCGGGTGAATTAACCGAAGTGTCTTTCAAAGGCCGCGAAGCGGCGATTGCGCGCGACATCGTCACCGAGATCCGCAGCCGGCTGAGTTTTCTCGATGAAGTCGGCCTCGGTTATCTCGCGCTCGATCGCGCCGCGCCGACGCTGTCCGGCGGCGAAGCCCAGCGCATCCGTCTGGCGGCACAACTCGGTTCCAATCTGCGCGGCGTCGCCTATATCCTCGATGAGCCGACTATCGGCCTGCATCCGCGCGACAACCAGATCCTGCTCAACACACTGGCCAAGCTGCAGACCAAGGGCAATACCCTCATCGTGGTCGAACATGACGAAGACACCATCCGCCGCGCCGATCATGTGATTGACCTCGGACCCGGCGCCGGACGGCTGGGCGGTCATGTGGTGGCCGCCGGCACCGCTGCCGAACTGCAGGCCAATCCGCAATCGGTCACCGGCCGGCTGCTGGCGAAACCGCTGCAGCATCCGCTGTATCCGCCGCGCAAGGTCGACGCCAAAACACCGTCGCTGTTTGTGCGCGACGCGCAGCTGCACAACCTGCAGCGCGTGCAGGCGCGCGTGCCGCTGGGCCGGCTGACCGTGGTGACGGGTGTATCGGGCTCGGGAAAATCGACGCTGGCGCGCGACGTGTTGCACGCCAATCTCGTCCGCCTGGTCAATAACAAGACAAAATCGGCAATAAAATCAACAGGCTGCAAAGAGATTTCGGGCTGGGATGCGGTGGGCCGCGTGCTCGAGGTCGACCAGACGCCCATCGGCAAGACGCCGCGCTCCTGCCCGGCGACCTATGTCGGCTTCTGGGACACCATCCGCCGCCTCTATGCCGAAGCACCGGAAGCGCGCATGCGCGGCTATACCGCGAGCCGCTTTTCCTTCAACACCAAGGGCGGCCGCTGCGAAGCCTGTGAAGGCCAGGGCGTGCAGAAAATCGAGATGAGTTTCCTGCCCGACGTGAAGGTGCCCTGCGATGTCTGCGGCGGCAAACGTTTTGATGCGGAAACCCTGTCGGTAAAGTTCAAGGGGAAATCCATCGGCGACATCCTCGCGTTGAGCATCGACGAGTCCGTCGATTTCTTCGCTGCACATCCGCAGATCCATCACGCGCTGCGCCTGCTGCAGGACGTCGGCCTCGGCTACCTGACGCTGGGTCAGCAGAGCCCGACGCTGTCCGGCGGCGAAGCGCAGCGCATCAAGCTGGTCACCGAACTGGCCAAGGTGCGCACGAACGGCAGCGACGATGCGGCTGCCCGTCCGGGCCGAGCCGGGGCGCAGCGCCATACGTTGTATGTGCTCGATGAACCAACGGTAGGCCTGCACATGGCTGACGTCGAGAAACTGATCCATGTACTGCACCGGCTGGTCGCTGCCGGCAATTCGGTCGTGGTGATTGAACACAACCTCGATGTGATGGCCGAAGCCGACTGGATCATCGACCTTGGTCCCGAGGGCGGTGACGGCGGCGGTCGCATTGTTGCCGAAGGACCGCCGTCGGAAGTCGTCAAAAAAGCCGCGCGCTCGCACACGGCGCGCATACTCGGCGAGTTCCTTCAGGAGCGCGGCAACATTTAGCTGCTGTGTTTGCCGACGCCGTGCTTCCCGATATCCCAGCCGAGTTTGGCGAGGTGTTTCTCGCCGACCTCGACCGGCTCCTCTTCCAGCGGCGTTGCCATGGAATCGTTCCAGCGGTTGAGGAAACCGAACATCGCAACGCAACCGACGATTTCGACGATCTGGTTTTCGCTCCAGTGTTTGAGCGCGCGATCCATCAGTTCGTCAGTCACATCGTTGGGTTGTGAGGCCGCCGCCAGCGCCAGATCGAGCGCCACACGCTCGGCTTCGCTGAACAGCGGACTGCTGCGGTATTCCCACACCGCTTCCATTTTCTGCTCATCCACGCCCAGCCGGAGCGCCGCCCCGGCAGTGTGCGCCATTCAATAACTGCAGCCGTGCGCCTTGCTGGCGATATGCGCGATCAGGCGCTTGAGGCTGACCGGCACTTCACCTTCCGGGTCCCACACTGCAGCCGCCATCGCAGCCAGCGCCTTCACCAGCTTTGGTTTGCGCTGCAGGATCAGGACACTATTGGGCACAAAACCCAAAGCCTTGAGATAGACCTTCCACGAATCTGCGAGTTCGGGAACGGCATCGATCGGTAAAGGTTGCAGACGGGCCATGGATTTCCTCCATTGAACAGGTGCACTCATTATACACAGCAGGCTGACATCTATAATCAGCAATGCCCCGCACACAGCCGCTGACGCCATCATGATGATCCAGACCCTGCAAGCGCACACCAAAGACCTCGGTGACGGTTTCCAAGTGCGGCGCCTGCTGCCGGCTGCGGCAAGACGCACCATCGGCCCGTTCATCTTTTTTGATCACATCGGCCCCGTACGTTTCAACCCGGGCCAGGCCGTCGATGTGCGGCCACATCCGCATATCGGATTAGCGACCGTAACCTATCTGTTCGAAGGCGCGCTGATGCATCGTGACAGTCTGGGTTTCGTGCAACGTATTGCGCCGGGGGATGTGAACTTTATGACCGCCGGCCACGGCATCGTGCATTCCGAGCGCAGCCCCGACGACGAACGCAGGACCAGACGCGGCCTGCACGGCATCCAAGTGTGGATTGCGTTGCCGCAGGCGTACGAACAGACCGAACCGGCCTTCACCCACCACCCGAAAGCCTCGCTGCCGCGGCTCTCGCTGCCTGCGGCCGAACTGCGCCTGATCGCCGGCAGCGGCTGGGGCCTGAACGCCCCGGTACGGACTTTTTCACCGATGTTTTATGCCGTCATCGAAGCCACCGGCGCCACGCAGTTTGAAATGCCGGCCAACCATGCCGAGCGGGCGGTTTACGTGGTTGATGGCGAGGTCAGCGCGAGTGGCCGCAGCGTTGCACCACGCACCGTCGCGGTGTTCACCCCGGGCGTGCCGGTCACCATCCATAGCGCAGGCGCCGCACGCATCATGGCCTTCGGCGGCGCGGTGCTGGATGGCGAACGCCATATTTCCTGGAATTTTGTCGCCAGCAGCCGCGAAAGGATCGACGAGGCGTGCACACGCTGGCGCGAACAGTGTTTTCCGGCGGTCCCCGGCGAAACCGAATTCATTCCCCTGCCCGAGCGGTAAAATCACGGCATACCGCCTGTTACCCCGTATCTATCCACTGTTGATGGAGTCCCATTGAATCCCGCCTCACTGCGCCAGGAATACATGCGCGCCAGCCTCAGCGAAGCCGATGTCGCGACCGATCCGCTCCAGCAGTTCCAGCGCTGGTTCGACGAGGCGCTAAGCGCCGGACTGCCGACTGTCAACGCGATGACGCTGGCCACCGTCGACGCCGCCGGCGCGCCCTCGGCGCGCATCGTACTGTTGAAAGGCATCGATCAGAGCGGCTTCGTGTTCTACACCAACTATCAAAGCCGCAAGGGCCGCGAACTCGCCGCCAATCCGCGCGCGTCACTGGTATTCCACTGGATTGATCTGGAGCGTGAAGTACGCATCGACGGTCGCGTCGAAAAAGTGACTGCTGCGGAGTCGGACGAATATTTTGCCAGCCGCCCGCTGGGCAGCCGCCATGCCGCGATTGCTTCGCCGCAAAGCGAAACCGTGGCCAGCCGCGCCGTACTGGAAGCCCGGTTTGCGGCTGCAGCCGCCGATCACGGTGAAACACCGGCGCGCCCCGCGCATTGGGGCGGCTACCGGGTCATTCCATCGCAAATCGAATTCTGGCAGGGGCGGCCGAGCCGACTGCACGACCGTTTGCTCTATACGCGCAGCGGAGACCGCTGGACGCTCTCCCGGCTTGCGCCCTGAGCCGGGCACGCCATTGCCTGCACCGTTGTCCGCACGCGCCTGGGAATCCCTCCTCGCCTGGTATTTTGTCACGATCTGGGGTTCCGGTTTTCTCCCCACCAAGATCGGCCTGCAGCATGCGGCCCCCTTT
>JAURHM010000071.1 GCA_030833315.1 Burkholderiales bacterium | reverse complement strand
CCGGCCGAGGATTTGCACTTCAGCGGCTGGCCCAACGCCGCTTCGATCGCCGACTCCGTGGCGTCAGCCAGCTTGTTGCCGTCCGCGGAAAAAAACTTGATGCCGTTGTCCTGATAGGGATTGTGCGAGGCACTGATGACGATACCGGCCGACAGGCGCAGCGCACGCGTCAGATAGGCCACACCTGGCGTCGGCATCGGTCCAACCAGCAGCACATCAACGCCCGCGGACGACAGGCCAGCCTCCAGCGCCGACTCCAGCATGTAACCGGAGACGCGTGTGTCCTTGCCGATCAGCACCGTGGGCCGGCCGCTGCCCGCGGCCTTGCCTGCGAGCACTTTGCCGGCGGCATAACCCAGCCGCATCACAAAATCCGGCGTAATGGGCGCTTCGCCCACCGTGCCGCGCACACCATCAGTGCCGAAATATTTTCTGCTCATGGCCACACTCCCTGATGCGCAGGCGCATCGCTTAGTCCTTGTTTTTATTCGATTCTACAGCCTTCCACACGGCGAGCGCGTCTCGTGTTGCAGCGACATCGTGCACCCTCAGGATGGCGGCGCCGCGCTGAGCTGCAATCAGAGCCGCGGCAACACTGCCGAAGACACGGTCGCCGACTTCACGCCCGGTCAGCGCGCCAATCATCGATTTGCGCGACAACCCGGCCAGCACCGGCACGCCCGTTGCGGCCAGCCGATCCAGTTCACGCAGCAGCAACATATTGTGTTCCAGTGTCTTACCGAAACCGAAACCCGGATCAATCACCAGGCGTGACGGTGCGATGCCGGCCGCCTCCGCCGCCACCATGCGTGCGTGCAGATAGGCATCCACCTCGGCAACCACATCGCGATACTGCGGCGCCTGCTGCATGGTCTGTGGCTGCCCCTGCTTGTGCATGATGCATACCGCACAGTCACTTCCAGATACGGACTGCAGCGCACCTACAGCCTCAAAGCCATTGACGTCGTAGATCATCGCTGCGCCTGCAGCCGCAGCTTCACGCATCAACTCTGGTTTCTGGGTATCAATCGACAACGGAATATTCGCCGGCAGTAGCGCCTCAAGCACTGGCAGCACACGGCGGCGCTCCTCTTCCAGGCTCACTGCAGTGGCGCCAGGACGCGTCGATTCACCACCGATGTCGAGCAGGTCTGCGCCTTCGTCAATCAGCCGCCGCGCATGCGCAACCGCTGCATCATGGCCCTGGTAGTGCCCGCCGTCGGAAAAGGAATCGGGGGTGACGTTAACCACCCCCATGATCAGCGGCCGGTCGAAAGCCAGCCGGTATTTGCCGCATTGAAGAATCATCTGGCAGAAATGAAACGAGGGCACCGTGGCACCCTCGTTTTTGTCATACGGTTAAAAACGCTGAAGAATTACGCTTCTGCAGCCGGCTTGCTGGTGGCAGAAGCCGTAGGCGTATTGTCTTTCGGCGGCTTAGGCACCGGGGCAGCCAGCGGCTTGGGCGGACGCGGCGGACGACCGGCCATGATGTCGTCGATCTGCTCGGCATCAATGGTTTCCCAGTCGAGCAGCGCTTTGGCCATCACTTCAACCTTGTCTCGGTTGTCTTCGAGAATCTTGCGAGCCAACGCGTATTGCTGGTCCAGGAGACGGCGGATTTCCGCGTCGACCTTGCGCATGGTTTCTTCGGACATGTTCTTGTGCGTGGTCACCGAACGACCGAGGAAGACCTCGCCCTCGTTCTCGGCGTAAACCATCGTACCGAGACTCTCGGTCATCCCCCAACGGGTGACCATGTTACGCGCCATTTCCGTCGCACGCTCGAAGTCATTGGAAGCGCCGGTGGTCATCTGCCCCATGAATACTTCCTCGGCAATGCGACCGCCGAACAGCACAGCGATGTTCTGCAGGATCTGCTCGCGATCCAGGCTGTAACGGTCTTCGGTCGGCAGCTGCATGGTCACTCCAAGGGCGCGGCCGCGCGGAATGATGGTGACCTTGTGCACCGGATCGGTACGGGTCAGCATCTTCGCAACGACAGCATGGCCGGACTCGTGGTAAGCCGTATTCTTGCGCTCATGCTCGGGCATGACCATCGAACGCCGCTCGGCGCCCATGATGATCTTGTCTTTGGCGCGTTCGAAATCTTCCATGTCGACAAGACGCTTGTTGCCGCGCGCGGCAAACAGAGCCGCCTCATTGACCAGGTTCGCCAGATCGGCACCCGAGAATCCCGGCGTACCGCGCGCCAGCACATCGGCCTTGACGTCCGGTGCAATCGGCACCTTGCGCATATGCACTTGAAGAATCTGGTCGCGGCCACGGATATCCGGCAGCGGCACGACCACCTGGCGGTCGAAGCGGCCCGGACGCATCAGCGCCGGATCCAGCACATCAGGACGGTTGGTTGCGGCGATGATGATCACGCCGGAGTTCGCTTCGAAACCGTCCATCTCGACCAGCAGCTGGTTCAGGGTCTGTTCACGCTCATCGTTGCCGCCGCCGAGACCGGCGCCGCGCTGGCGACCGACCGCGTCGATCTCATCTATGAACACAATGCACGGCGCGTGTTTTTTCGCATTCTCGAACATGTCGCGCACGCGGGCCGCGCCCACGCCGACAAACATCTCGACGAAGTCGGAACCGGAGATCGAGAAAAACGGCACCTTGGCTTCGCCGGCAATGGCGCGCGCCAGCAGCGTCTTGCCGGTTCCGGGATTACCGACCATCAGCACGCCGCGGGGAATACGGCCGCCGAGCTTCTGGAACTTCGAGGGATCGCGCAGGAACTCGACCAGTTCAGAAACCTCTTCTTTCGCTTCTTCGCAGCCCGCGACGTCGGCAAAGGTCACCGTGTTGTTGTTCTCATCAAGCATGCGCGCACGGCTCTTGCCGAAGGAGAACGCACCGCCACGGCCGCCGCCCTGCATCTGTCGCATGAAAAATACCCAGACGCCGATCAGCAGCAGCATCGGGAACCACGACACGAAAATGTTCATTAGCAGCGAAGGCTCTTCTTCCGGCTTCGCCTCGACGATTACGCCGTTCTTAAGCAGATCGGTGACCATCCAGATATCGGAGGGCGAATAAGTGGTAAATTTTTCGCCGGTGGACTTCACGCCCTTGACAACACGGCCTTCAATCGTGACCTTGGCGATCTTCCCCTGCTTCACTTCATCGATGAACTGGGAATACTCCATGGCTTTCTGCGTGGTCTGCCTTGTGTTGAACTGATTGAACACCGTCATCAACACCAGCGCGATCACCAGCCAGATCGCCATATTCTTCATCAGATTGTTCAAAGCCGCTCCTTGTGGCACATCATTTTGCGCCTCGTTTTTGCGCCCTGTTTTGGACCGGCGCACTCCCTAGACTGTTCAATTCTAGACGCTTTTACGGTGCGCCGCAGCAGGGCACACAATTGTTGCTGCTATTACCCCGCCTTGAGCCCCTTACCCACCAGATAAACTTCGTTGGAACGGCTGCGTGAGGCTTCCGGCTTGCGAATCATGACCTTGGCAAAGCGGCGGCGAATTTCCGCCACCAGCTCTTCGAAACCCGATCCCTGGAACACTTTGACCAGAAAATTACCCTGGGGTTTCAAATGGTTGACCGCAAAATCCAGCGCCAGTTCCGCCAGTCCGATACTGCGTGCCTGATCCACACTGGCCACACCGCTCATATTGGGCGCCATATCGGAAAGCACAAGGTCGACAGGCCGGGCCTCCAGATATTTTTCGACTTCCGCGAGAACCGCATCATCACCAAAGTCGCCCTGCACGAAACGCACCCCCGGCACCGGCAGCATTTCCAGCAGATCAACGCCGATCACCCGCCCCTCGGACCCGACCATACGCCCTGCCACCTGGGCCCAGCCTCCGGGCGCGCAACCCAGATCGACAACCACCATGCCCGGCTTGAGCAGATGGTCGCGCTCCGCAAGCTGCTGCAATTTGTAAGCCGCGCGTGAACGCATGCCCTCCGCCTGCGCCTTGCGCACATAAGGATCCGTGACATGCTCCTGCATCCAGGCCTTGCTGGTTTTGTTTTTTGCCATGTTCAGATTGCAGTTCTGCAGGCCGCGGTTGCAGCCCGACCTGTTAAACTCCGGCCATGATTACTCTCAATGCCGCACAGTGCCGCGAACTCAAGGCGCGGGCTCATGCCCTCAAACCCGTCGTAATGATCAGCGACGCCGGCCTCACGCCTTCGGTTTTGCATGAAATCGATGTCAGTTTGAAAAGTCACGAGTTGATCAAGATCCGCGTATTTGGCGATGACCGCGTCGCGCGTGCCGCCATGGTGGAAGACATCAACACAAAACTCGACACAGCCTTGGTTCAGCATATCGGAAAAATTCTGGTGATCTACCGGCCGCGCCCGGAAACCCCCGCCAAAGGCGCCGCCGGCAAAAAACAAGGGCGATCACGCGCCGACAAAGGTCCGCGACGAACCAAGCGCAGCTTCCAGATGGAATAAACCGCGGGCAACATCCGCGGCAAGCCTACTTCGACCGGCCCAGCAGCACGACCAGACCGGCACCGAGCAGACTCTGGATGATATAAAGCACGCTCGATACGCCGTGCCATGCGGCAAACCGGTCGCGCAACACGGATTCCATGACCTGTTTGGGCAGCGCCTCTTCCTTCAGCGCTGACATGATCGGTTGCACACCGAACTCGCCGGCGCAGACCAGCGCCAGCATCAGCAGCACAATCCAGAATACGCCCTGTTTGAAAACGCCGCTGCCAAAACGAACCATGCGGAACAGCAGCAGGTAGATCGCACAGGCAATACCGACCCAGGCGATCAGCGAAAACAGTTTGCCGGCAATCAGCCCGGCCAGTGCGCGGTCACCGAGGCGGGAAAATAGTAACGGAGCAACGATGTAACCAATGCCCCACATCGCACCGACCCACAGTGTCGCCGCAATCGACTGCAGAGCTTCGGCAAAACGACCCATCACACGTAGCGGATTTCGACGATTTCGTATTCGCGTACGCCGCCCGGAGCCTGCACCTCGGCGACATCGCCTTCGTATTTGCCGATCAGCGCGCGGGCAATCGGCGAGCTGATCGAGATCTTGCCCTCCTTGATGTCGGCCTCATCATCGCCGACGATCTGGTAGGTCACCTTACCGCCGGAAGTGATGTCTTCCAGCTCAACCGTGGCGCCGAACACGCAGCGACCATCGGTGTCGATGGTGGCCGGATCAATGATCTGTGCATTGGAGATTTTCGACTCCACTTCGGCGATGCGGCCTTCGATGAAACTCTGCCGCTCCTTGGCCGCCGAATATTCAGCGTTTTCGGACAGGTCACCATGCGAACGCGCCTCGGCAATCGCGGCAATGATCGCCGGCCGCTGCACCGATTTGAGTTCATGCAGTTCCGCACGCAGCATTTCCGCGCCGCGGACCGTCAAGGGAGTTTTTGTGTTCATGGGTTTACCCCGGTTGTTTCAGGCGGACTTCAGGCCGGCAGCCGCTTGTGCAGATTTTGCACCGCGTAGACCTGCAGTTCCCGCGCCTGCGCCATGCCGTTGGCGGCTGCGCGGGCGCCGGCCAGCGTCGTATACAGTGTAACCCGCTGCTGCAGCGCCGCGCGGCGGATTGAATACGAGTCGCGGATGGCCGAACGTTTCTCTTCGACGGTATTGATGATGAGCACGATTTCGCCGTTCTTGATCATGTCGACGATGTGCGGACGGCCTTCAGCAACCTTGTTGACGCGGGTGACCGCCAGACCACCGGCCTCCAGCGCCTTGGCCGTGCCCTGCGTCGCCACCAGCGTGAAGCCCATGCCGGTCAGAACCCGCGCGATATCCAGCACGCGCTCCTTGTCAGCGTCACGCAGGCTGACAAACACCTTGCCCGATTTCGGCAGGCGTTCGCCCGAACCCAGCTGCGATTTGACAAAGGCTTCGGCAAAGGTCTCGCCGACACCCATCACTTCGCCGGTCGATTTCATTTCCGGTCCGAGGATGGTGTCGGCACCCGGGAACTTGATGAACGGGAACACCGCTTCCTTGACCGAGTAATACGGCGGCACGATCTCGCGCATGACGTTCTGGTCCGCCAGCGAACGGCCGGACATGCAGCGCGCGGCAATCTTGGCCAGAGGCAAGCCGGTCGCCTTGGAAACGAAAGGCACCGTACGCGACGCGCGCGGATTCACTTCCAGCACATAGACCACATCACCTTCCGGTCCGTTCTGGATCGCGAACTGCACATTCATAAGACCGTTGACCTTCAACGCCTTCGCCATCGCCACGGTCTGCCGGCGCAGCTCTTCCTGCAATTCAGCGGACAGCGAGAACGGCGGCAGCGAACAGGCCGAGTCGCCGGAATGCACGCCCGCCTGCTCAATATGCTCCATCACTCCGCCGATGATCACCTCAGTGCCGTCGCTAATCGCATCCACGTCGACTTCGATGGCGTCGTTGAGGAAGCGGTCGAGCAGCACCGGCGAATCATTCGACACCTTGATCGCCTCGCGCATGTAACGCTCAAGCTCGCTCTGCTCGTGGACGATTTCCATCGCGCGGCCTCCCAGCACATAAGAGGGGCGCACCACCAGCGGATAACCGATTTCAGCCGCGGCCGACAGCGCCTTGGCTTCGCTTCGCGCCGTGCGGTTAGGTGGCTGCTTGAGCTTCAATTTGTGCAGCAGTTTCTGAAAACGCTCGCGATCCTCGGCAATATCGATGGAATCCGGCGACGTGCCGATGATGGGCACGCCATTGGCTTCCAGATCACGCGCCAGTTTCAGCGGCGTCTGCCCGCCGAACTGCACTATCACGCCGACGGGTTTTTCCAGGGCGACGATTTCCAGCACGTCTTCCAGCGTCAGCGGCTCAAAATACAGCCTGTCGGAGGTGTCATAGTCGGTCGAAACGGTTTCCGGATTGCAGTTGACCATGATGGTCTCGAAACCGTCTTCGCGAAGCGCCAGCGCTGCGTGCACGCAGCAATAATCGAATTCGATGCCCTGGCCGATACGGTTGGGGCCGCCGCCCAGAACCATGATCTTCTTGCGGTCCGTGGGCTGCGCTTCGCAGTCCTCTTCATACGTCGAATACATGTACGCCGTGCTGGTCGAGAACTCGGCAGCGCAGGTATCAACGCGTTTGTAGACCGGGCGCACGCCCAGCGCATGGCGATGCGCACGCATCGCATCCTGCTCCACCAACAGCAGCTTGGCCAGACGGCGGTCTGAAAAACCGGCACGCTTCAGCCTGCGCATGTCGGCAGCATCAATGTCTTCGAGCTTGCGGCCGACCAGCATTTTTTCCTGGCGGACGATGTCCTCGATCTGCGCGAGGAACCAGGGATCGATATGCGAGAAACCGTGGATTTCATCGAGCGTCATGCCACAGCGGAAGGC
Organism: Burkholderiales bacterium; assembly: GCA_030833315.1. Classification (GTDB taxonomy): domain Bacteria; phylum Pseudomonadota; class Gammaproteobacteria; order Burkholderiales; family SG8-41. The sequence continues at coordinate 3,457 of JAURHM010000071.1, read as the reverse complement.
ATCAGCGACGTAGAAAATACGTTCCGGACCGGGATCGCCCAGCTCGTTTTCAATCGCATCAATGTCAGTGGTCTTCTCATCGAAGCCGTCGACACCAGTCTCCAGGCCGCGCAGCGCTTTCTGCATCGACTCCTGAATGGTGCGGCCCATGGCCATCACCTCGCCCACCGACTTCATCTGCGTGGTCAGGCGGTCGTCGGCCTGGGGGAATTTCTCGAAGGCAAATCGCGGAATCTTGGTAACCACATAGTCAATGCTCGGCTCGAACGATGCCGGCGTGGCGCCACCGGTAATCTCATTGCGCAGCTCGTCCAGCGTGTAACCGATGGCCAGCTTGGCAGCCACCTTGGCGATCGGGAAACCGGTCGCCTTCGAAGCCAGAGCGGAAGAGCGCGACACGCGCGGGTTCATCTCGATGATGACCATGCGCCCATCCTTAGGATTGATGCCGAACTGGACGTTGGAGCCGCCGGTCTCGACACCGATCTCGCGCAAACAGGCGATCGAGGCATTGCGCAGAATCTGGTATTCCTTGTCGGTCAGCGTCTGTGCCGGCGCCACCGTGATCGAGTCGCCTGTGTGCACGCCCATCGGATCAAAGTTCTCGATCGAGCAGATGATGATGCAGTTGTCGTTGCGGTCGCGCACGACTTCCATCTCATATTCTTTCCAGCCGATAACCGATTCCTCGATCAGCACTTCCTTAGTCGGGCTGGCGTCGAGGCCGCGCTCGACAATGGCGACAAATTCCTCGCGGTTGTAGGCAATGCCACCGCCGGTGCCGCCCAGTGTGAAGGACGGACGGATGATGGTCGGGTAACCGACCATGGCCTGCACCTGCAGCGCTTCTTCCATGCTGTGGGCGAGCGCCGAACGCGGGCTGTCGAGCCCGATCTTCGCCATCGCCTTCTTGAATTTCTCGCGGTCCTCGGCCTTGTCGATCGCTTCTTTTGAAGCACCGATCATTTCCACGCCGTATTTTTCCAGCACGCCGTGTTTGGCCAGGTCGAGCGCGCAGTTCAGCGCGGTTTGTCCGCCCATAGTCGGCAACAGTGCCTCAGGCCGCTCGACCGCGATGATTTTTTCCACCACCTGCCAGGTCACCGGCTCGATGTAGGTCGCATCCGCCATACCCGGGTCGGTCATGATCGTCGCCGGATTGGAGTTGACCAGAATGACGCGATAGCCCTCTTCGCGCAGCGCCTTGCAGGCCTGTGCGCCGGAATAGTCGAACTCGCAGGCCTGACCGATGATGATCGGGCCCGCGCCGATGATGAGAACCGATTTGATGTCTGTACGTTTGGGCATTTTTACGTCCGCGCCAGGCGCTGCTCCATCGACTTCACGAAGCGGTCGAAAAGGTAATCGACGTCATGCGGTCCGGGGCTCGCCTCGGGGTGCCCCTGGAAGCAGAACGCCGGCTTGTCGGTCAGGGTGAAGCCCTGCAGGCTGCCGTCGAAAAGCGAAACATGGGTTACCCGTGCATTGGCAGGCAGCGTCGCCGCATCCACGGCAAAGCCGTGGTTCTGGCTGGTGATCATCACCCGCTTCGAATCCAGATCCTGCACCGGGTGGTTCGCGCCGTGATGACCGAATTTCATTTTCAGCGTCTTTGCACCGCAGGCCAGCGCCAGCAACTGGTGGCCAAGGCAGATGCCAAACAGCGGCAAGCCAGCCGTGAGGAATTCGCGAATGGCACGCACTGCGTAATCGCAGGGCTCGGGGTCACCAGGACCGTTCGACAGGAACACGCCATCCGGCTTGAGCTTCATGACATCCGCAGCAGGCGTCTGCGCGGGCACCACGGTCAGCTTGCAGCCGCGCGACGCGAGCATACGCAGAATGTTGCGTTTGACGCCGAAGTCATAGGCGACGACATGGAAACGCGCGTCGGTGCGTTCGCCGTAGCCGCTGCCCAGCACCCATTCGGTTTCGTCGGTCTTGTAAGCCTTGGCACAGGACACCACTTTGGCAAGATCCATGCCGACCAGGCCGGGGAATTCACGCGCCGCCTTGAGCGCCGCCTGTTCGTCGATTTTGCCCGCCATGATGCAACCGTCCTGCGCACCCTTGTCGCGAAGCAGGCGCGTCAGCTTGCGGGTGTCGATATCGGCGATGGCGATAATGTTTTCTCGCTTCAGGTAATCGCTGAGATTCCAGTTTTCGCGGAAGTTCGATGAACGCAGCGGCAGGTCACGAATTACCAAACCTGCTGCCTGAACTTTTTCGGACTCGACGTCTTCGGTGTTGGCCCCGGTGTTGCCGATATGGGGATAGGTCAGGGTCACGATCTGCCGGCAATACGACGGATCGGTAAGGATTTCCTGGTAACCGGTCAGCGCGGTGTTAAACACCACTTCGCCGGCCACGATACCCTCGGCGCCGATCGCGGAGCCTCGAAATACCGTGCCATCCTTGAGTACGAGAATGGCGGGCGTGCGCGATGACACAACAAGCTCCTGATTTTATTGGGTTTGATACGACAAGCGGGAGGGGGTTGGGCCCGTCCCGCTATTCTTGAAGTCAGCATTATACGCGAGGGCACCAAACCCGACAAACCATACAGCACAGCTTCCTGAAAAATCAGCGGCTTAGCGTCACGCCAGCGCCGCTGTCCGGGCTATTTCAGGCCCAGCACATCCCACATGTCATAAAGGCCAGCAGGTTTACCCATCAGGAACTGCGCCGCACGCAGAGCACCCTGAGCGTAGGTCGTGCGACTGCTGGAGCGGTGGGTAATCTCGACTCGCTCCCCGGTGCCGGCAAACAGCACCGTGTGGTCGCCGACGATGTCGCCGCCACGGATGGTGGCGAAGCCGATACTGCCGGGCTTGCGCTCCCCGGTATGGCCTTCACGTGCATAAACGGCGCAATCGGCCAGTTTTTTGCCCATAGCGCCAGCCACCACTTCACCCATTTTCAGCGCCGTACCCGACGGCGCATCGACTTTATGCTTGTGGTGGGCCTCGATGATCTCGATATCGTGGTCGGAACCCATGGCCTGTGCTGCCAGTTCCAGCAATTTCAGCGTGACATTGACGCCCACACTCATGTTCGGCGCAAAAACAATCCCGATCTCGCGCGCGGCATCTGCGATGGCTTTTTTGCCAGCCTCATCGAATCCGGTGGTTCCAATCACCATGCGCACTTTGAGCCGGCGGCAGATCGCCAGATGCTGCAGCGTGCCTTCCGGACGGGTGAAATCGATCAGCACATCAGTGCCGGCCAGCGCCTGTTCGGGCTTGTCACTGATCAGCACGCCGCGCGGCGCCCCCACCATCTCGCCGGCATCACGTCCGACCTGCGGGCTGCCCGCGACTTCCAGTGCAGCAGCAAGCGCCGCATGACTGTCCTGTGCAACAGCCTCCAGCAACATGCGTCCCATGCGTCCGCCGCTGCCGGCAATTGCAATTCGTGTCGCTTTAACGGTCATGGTCATTTTTGCTCCGTAGCGGCT
>JAURHM010000074.1 GCA_030833315.1 Burkholderiales bacterium | reverse complement strand
TTTATCTTCCAGAGTCTTGAGTTCCGCTTCCATGCGCGCACTATAGTGGGGAAAATCCAGCAGGGTCAACCGCTAAGGCATCGTTCTGAATGTAATTTGGCATGTTTGCCACGGCGTGTAAGGCCAAGACTGCAAACGTCTTGAGTCGGCCCGGCGTGGTTTTTCGTGCATTTGCGCTGGTAAATTATAAGTATTTGATTATTATAAATAATATATTAGTATTACCTTGAGCCTGGCGGGCGCTAAATCCCTTGGTCTGGGCTACAATCCTGCCCGTCCTGGACGAATCGCAAACGCATGCGGTGCGCCCCGGACGCGTTTCAGGTGCCGACGCACCCCGCAAGGGACGTCAGTGAAACGGGAAACAGGTGCGGTCGAAAGACCAATTCCTGTGCTGCCCCCGCAACGGTAAGCAACCGGCGTTCAAAGCAACGAACGCCATCGCGCATCATCAGCCACTGTCCTCTCCGGGGATGGGAAGGCGACGCGCCCGAGGTTGCAAGCCCGGAGACCGGCCTGCTTCGCCAGTCAGGAACAGTCGTGCAGGGCGGCCTAACGGATCATGCACATCGCGTGCATTTCATTCCATTGGGCAAACCCGCGGCTTTTCCTATGTGTTGCAACCTGCGTGCGGCGGGCACGCGCAATCAAGGAAATAGCATGAAGAGTTTTCCCATTGTCGCCGCAGCCCTTTCTGCGGCGGCCGTTCCCGGTTTGGCCGCAGAACCGGTCATCGCTGCTGCAGCATTAACCCCGGTCGTGGTTACGGCCACTCGCTTCCCCGATGTCGAACGCCAGTTTCCCGTCGGCGTCAGCGTGATCACCGAAGAGGACATCCGCAACAGCACTGCCAGCACCGTGCCCGAATTGCTGCGCACGTTGCCCGGCGTGCAGACGCGCGATCTGTCGGGTTCGCCGAACCTGCAGGTGGATTTGCGCGGCTTCGGCTCCTTCGGCGATCAGAACACGCTGGTACTGCTAGATGGCCAGCGCATCAGTGAAAACGAACAGACCACGGTGAACTGGTCGACGATCCCGCTGGACGCCATCGAGCGCATTGAAGTGATGCGCGGCAGCGGCGCGGTGCTCTATGGGGCAGGTGCGACCGGCGGTACCATCAACATCATCACCAAGGCGCCGGCGGCAAACACGCGCAGCGGTTTTGTCGAGGGCGGGGTCGCCAGCTACCGGACACGTGATGTGCGTGTCGGTGCGAATATCGCCGGAGAACGTACTGGACTGCGGCTGACCATGGCGCACCGTGAAAGCGACGGCTACCGTGACAACAATGCGCTGCGCATCGACAGCGCCCAGCTCGACTGGCGCTACACTAGCGACCGCGGCATGCTGACCCTGAAAGCCGGCGCCGATGACCAGCTCTTGCGGCTGCCGGGGGCGCTCAGTGCAGCGCAGATTGCCGCGAACCGCAGGCAGACCAACAATCCGCAGGACTTCCATACTACGCATGGCGGCTATCTCAATCTGGGGGGCACCTATCGCGTCGGCGACAACGAACTTGCAGCGAATCTTTCCTGGCGCAAAAAGAATGTCGATGCGTCGCAGATTTCCTGGGGGCTCTATATACCGAGCGAATCGCGCCAGCTGCTATTCACGCCGCGCATCAAAATTCTCCATCAGCTGGGCGGCGTCAACCACACACTGGTCGCGGGGGTCGACATCGAGGATTGGGATGCCCAGAGCAACCGCTGGTCCTTCACCTCCTTAAACTACGACGCCCGTCCGCAGGCCACCCAGCGCAGCGAGGCGCTATACCTGCAGAACACGACTGCCTTTGCCACGGGCACATCCTTGGCTGTGGGTGTCCGCGGCCAGCGCGTGACCTATGGTGTCGCGGATCCCGTCAATGCCGTGGCGCGCGCCGAACGCAAGCGCCATCTCGACGCTTTTGAGCTGGCGCTGCGCCAGTCACTGGGCGGCGGCTGGGCCGCGTACGGGAAGGTCGGCAGCAGTTTCCGCGTGCCCAACGTCAACGACAACTATGACCTGGTGAACAAGGTCTTGAACCTGCTTGAACCGCAGACCGCGCGTGTTCGCGAACTCGGCCTGGGGTCGGCAGGTGCAACGGCGCGTTACCGGCTGGCCTTGTACGACATCGAATTGGAAAATGAAATCCTGTTTGATCCGGCGGCCTATATCAACCGCAACATGCCGCCGACACGCCGCCGCGGGGTTGAAGCGGGAGCGCGCTGGCAGCCGGTCGCCAGCGTCGATCTTTCGGTGGCATATACCTACGCCGAAGCGGAATTCCGATCTGGTAACGATGTGCCGCTGGTGCCGCGTCATGCGGCCAGCGTCGGCGCGGGCTGGAAGTTCAGTCCGCGGGCGCGGGTTGATGCCGTGTTGCGTTTCACCGGTGAGCAGCGTTACGACAGTGATGAACTGAACACGTTTAACCAGAAAATGCCTTCCTATACCGTTATCGATCTGAAAATGGCCTATGACCAGGCAGACTGGCGCTTTACGGCAGGCGTGCTGAATCTGTTCAATAAGGAATATTATTCCTATGGCGTATTCGATGCCTTTACGCCGACTATGGCGCTGCCGGCGCCGGAACGTGCGGTGTTTATGACGGCGCGTTATACCTTCCGCTGAAAACCTGGGGGGATGCCGGGCAAAAAAGCCGCGCTATGCGCGGCTTTTTTCCTGCGGCTTTTCCTTAATTATCAAAAGTTTGCTATTGTTCGGGCCGTGCAATCGATGTCCGGAACCGAGCTTTATTTTCGACTACTGCGCCACGTGCGGCCGTACTGGCGCACGTTCGCCCTCGGCGTGCTCGGCATCGTTATCGTCGCCGCCACCGAGCCCGCGCTGCCGGCGCTGCTGAAGCCCTTGCTCGATGGCGTGTTCGTCAACAAGGACGAATCAGTCATCCGCTGGACGCCGGTGTTCATCATCGGTCTGTTTGTCGTGCGTGGACTAGCCGAATACGTGGCACAGTTTGCATTGTCCTGGATCGGCAACCGGCTGGTGATGGATCTGCGCGGCATCATGTTCCGCAAGCTGTTGACGCTGCCGGCGCGTTATTTCGACGACCAGGCTTCGGGCAACCTTATTTCCCGGCTGACTTTTGACGTCATGCAGGTAACCACCGCGTCGACGACGGTGCTTACTGTTCTGTTCAAGGAGACGCTGGTCATCATCGGGCTGCTGGCCTGGATGCTGTGGCTGAACTGGAAGCTTACGCTGCTGGCACTGGTCATGGCGCCGGTCATTGTACTGGTGGTGCGGATAATCAGCGTGCGCGTGCGCAGCAGCAGCCGTCGGGTACAGCAGCAGATGGGCGACATGACCCAGGTCATCCAGGAAACCATAGAAGGGCACCGTGTGGTCAAGCTGTTCGGCGGCCAGATCTATGAGCAGCAGCGCTTCGATGAGCAGGCCAACAGCGTGCGACGACAACTGATGAAACAGGTTGCGGCGGCCTCTGCAAGCGTCCCCGTCGTGCAGTTGGTGGCGGCGATCGCGCTGGCCACCATCGTTTTCCTTGCTGCCCAGCAATCGAGTGCTGACCAGATTACCGTAGGCGGGTTTGTCTCGTTCATTACTGCGATGCTTATGTTGACCGCGCCGCTGAAGCGCGTAACCAGTGTCAATGAGCCGCTGCAACGCGGGCTGGCCGCCGCCGAAAGCATTTTCGCGCTGATCGACGAAGCCGGCGAAACGGATACAGGGAACATTGAGCCCGGCTGCGTGCGCGGAGAGATCCGGTTCGAGGGCGTGCAGTTTGCGTACGGCACCGGCGGTCGCAATGCGCTGAACGGCATCGACCTGCAGATCGCGCCGGGCGAGACCGTGGCGCTGGTCGGAGTGTCCGGCAGCGGTAAGACCACGCTGGCCAATCTGGTGCCGCGGTTCTACCTGCCTACGGCCGGGCGCATACTTCTCGACGGGCAGGACATTGGCACGCTGAAGCTTGCGTCTCTGCGCGCCAATATCGCGCTGGTTAGCCAGGATGTGGTGCTGTTCAATGATACGGTTGCCGCGAACATTGCGTATGGCGCGATGAACAACGTGACGCGCGAGGATGTCATCGCTGCGGCAGAAGCTGCGTACGCGATGGATTTCATCAGGGAGATGCCGCTGGGTCTCGACACATTGATCGGGGAAAACGGCGTCAAACTCTCGGGCGGTCAGCGCCAGCGCCTGGCAATCGCGCGGGCCCTGCTGAAAAATGCGCCAGTACTGATTCTCGATGAAGCGACCTCCGCCCTAGACACGGAATCCGAACGCCACGTACAGGCCGCGCTGGAGGTTCTGATGCGTGGGCGCACGACTATCGTCATCGCGCACCGCCTGTCCACTGTTGAAAAAGCAGATCGCATTGTGGTGATGAATGCCGGGCGAATCGTGGAAATGGGTGCTCACCACGAACTGTTAGCACGCAATGGCATCTACGAAAAACTTTACCGCAACCAGTTTTCGCTGGCGCCAGGGCAAGTTCAATGACTGCAGCACCGCAAATCGATACGATTTACCTGATCAACGTCCGGTCTTTTACTGACCGGTTGGAACACGCGCGCACACAACTCGCACGTTTTGGCCTACAGGCGGAGCCTGTGCATGAGTGGGATGCTGTGGATCTTAGGACTGAAACGGAACAACGGTATTTTTCAGGCAGCGGTTTGTCACCCGCGCAGAAATCCTGCGGTATGAAACACGTCGCTGCGCTGCAGCGCATCGTAACGCGCAACGAACGTTTTGCGCTGGTACTAGAAGACGACGTGATACTCGCCGACGGCTTTGCCGAGGGCCTAGCCGCGGCGCTCGCAGAGGTGCCGCTCCATCCGCAGCCCCAGGTCATTTTCATCGGCTGCGGCGGCAATTTTTATACGCCGCGCAGCCAGCGCAAGCCGGGTCATCGGCTTTATCCTGCCAATCGCGGTCGGTTCGCAGATTCCTACATCATCGGTCACGACGCGGCGCGGCTGCGCCTGGACTGGATTGCGCAGCACCGTATTTCAAAGCCCATCGACAACCAGTTCGAAACCATCGACCGCGATACGGGCATCACCATGCTTTGGCTCGAGGACCCGGTGGTGGAGCAGGGGAGCAAGCTCGGCCTGTTCACCACCACGCTGGAGCCGGCCAAGCCGGACTGGCTGCAGCGCCTGTCCTTCAAACTTGAAAAACTGCGGCGCAAATATGTTTACCAGCTCTGGCGCTGAAGGCGGATCCGTGAAGGCCGTCGCGGGAAACTGGGGCGATCGTTGTCTTGACGCGAGTCGCATCCTGGCCATTGCGGCTGCGGCGTTGGTGCCTGCGTCCACGGCGGCGGCGAGCGTGGCGATCGTTTTCATGCTCGCAGCGTGGCTGGTTTCTGGGCGGGCGCTGCACACGCTGCGCGCGTCGGCGTCGCAGCGTATGGGCCAGGCCATCCTGTTGTTTTACGCGGTGCTCGTGCTCGCAATGTTTTACGGTGCGGCGACCTGGGCAGAGCGCTGGGGTTCATTGTGGTCTTGGCGCAAGATGATGCTTGGTTTCATCATTCTTGGTTTCTTCGCCGAAGATCTCTGGAAACAGCGGTTTCTGCTCGCGTTTGTGCTAGTGGCTGCGGCTGGCCTGATGCTGTCCTATCTGTCGGCTCTGGGGGTCATTCCCTCCAGGACGGATCAACCCGGCGTGCTTTTGACCAACCATGCGACCCAGGGCATGACGTTCGCGGTGGCCGCGCTGTGCTGTCTTGAACTGCGGGTCACTGCGGGACGCCGGCTGCTGCTGGCGGCGGCCTTGCTATTTACGATAAATATTGTTTTTATCTCCACATCGCGCAGCGCTTATCTGACGCTCGCGTGTGTGGCGCTGGCCTGGGGCGGCGCGCGCCTCGGCTGGCGGAGACTGCCGCTCGTTGCGGGCGCCATCCTCACGCTCGCATTTCTCGCGTTTGTCGTTTCGCCGACGCTGCGCGACCGCGTGCAGCAGGGCATCGACGAAGCGCGGGCCTACCAAACGGCAGTGGAATATACCTCCGCCGGGGTGCGCATGGTTTTTCTGGTCAATACGCTGGAACTGGCTAGGGACCGGCCGCTGCAGGGTTACGGTACGGGCAGTTTTGCGCGGGAATATAACAAGCGCTTTGCTGGATCCGATGGTGACTGGCGTAGGACGCCGACAAGTGATCCGCACAATCAATATCTGTTCATTGCGGTGGAAAACGGTCTGCTGGGGCTAGCCGCGTTTATCGTCGTGCTGGTGGCCGTGTTTTACTCGGCACGTGGCGCAGGAATGTATGGTGGGGTGGCGCGCGCTGCGCTGCTGGCATGGTGCATGACCAGCCTCTTCAATTCACACTTCCGCACGTTTCCGGAGGGGCACCTGATCTGGCTGCTGGTCGGCGCGATGCTGGCGGTAGCGCCGGCCCGGCCAAGGTATCAAAACGGCCAAGTGAGTGCGGGTACTGCGCTTCAGTAGCGCTGCTAATCAATTGCCCGTATCCGCCGTCGCAGCGGCCCCTGCAGCAGCGTGAGGCCTTAGTCTGCCAACGGCGCTGAGCAGCCGGCAGGACAGGCGCAGACATAGGGTTTCGCGTTATATTCCATAACCCATTGTTTTTAAAAAATTAATTATAGCGGTGGCGGGTATGGCCTGCAGACAGTCGCTGGCGCTGTTGATATGGCGGTCACAGCCTTCCAGCTTGCACGGTACACAGACCCCCGGGCCTTGGACCAGTTGCACATTGCCTTGGCGTTGATTGCCCAAACGTTGCCAGGGATTGCTGCTTGCAGAATGCCCATGCGGCCAAGGACCCCATTTGACCGGATCTGAAGGCCCGAACAGGGCAACCGTTGGCACGCCGGATGCCGCGGCCATATGGGTCACTGCGGTATCCGGCCCGACATAAAATTTTGCCCGCGTCAGCAACGAGGCAGTCCCGCCCAGTGTCAGTTTGCCGCAGAGATTGAGCGCATCCGGTAACTGTGCAGCGATGGCATCCACATAAGCTCGTTCATCGGGGTCCGGGCTGCCGGTCAGTGCAACACGAAATCCGTTGTCGATCAGCCAGCGCGCGACTTCGATCCAGCCGGCCTGATGCCACATCTTGTAACGGAATTTGGGATAGGGATGCAGCACGGCGAGCGCTGCGCAAGGCTTGCCCAGCACAGCATCAACGGCGGCAATGTCTTCCGGTCGTGGTGACAGCACGACTTCGCCGATTGCAGGAATGTCCAGCGCGGTGGCCAGTGCCAGATGGGCGCGAACCGTGTGCGTGTTGAAGGGGTCAAACGCTACCCACTGATCGAGCAGCCACTGTTTCCAGCGTTGTCCGGGCTGGTCGATGAGCAGTCCGATGCTTCGCCGGCCGGCGAGCCAGGCATACAGCGTGGGCCGATCGCCGGGGATCAGTGACAGTGCCAGATCGTAACGACGAAACAGGCTTGCCAGCAGTGATACATGGCGGGTGACGCCCGGACGTGCCTGAACAGTGATTACCTGATCGATGTCGGCATTGCCGAGCAACACGCCTTCAGTGCCGGCGAATACCAGTGCATCAATGCAGCTGCCGGGCCAGGCCTGTTTCAGGGACCGTATCAACGGCGTGGCCAGCAGCACGTCACCGATGCGGCGGGTGACGACGATGAGAATCCGGCGCGGCGCCTCCGGCACGGCGCTCATGAATACTGGCTCAGGCCCAGTTGCGCTTCGATGCGATCCGATGCGAGCAGGGCTTCGAGCTGGCGCTGGTTCTCCGGCAACCGGCTGCGGTCATTTTCGCGATGCCAAAGGTGAAACACCGGTGCGGCGAAGCGCGCGCTTTTGTGCCGGACGCCGGCGCGGAGCAGGCGGATCACCAGATCCGAGTCTTCCAGACCCCAGCCCGAATAACTTTCATCGAGGCCGTTAACGCTTACGAGATTGTCGCGCCATGCCGAGAGATTGCAGGTTTTGGCGCCGGCCCATCGTTCGGGTGCGGCACGCCGCCAGTTTCCGTCCGGCAGTCGCAGCAGGGGTATCCAGCGGTTGATATCGCCACCAAGCCTGGGCAACAGCCAGTCGGAAAGATTTCGTTCATGCACTGGCAGGCGCAGCCCGAGGGTGCGCTGCGTAAAAGACTCGGACAGCAGAATGCGGTTGCCGGACAGGAAATAACCGGCTTCGGCCAGCCGGCAATGTTGGGCCACAAAGTCACGCGGCGGGATGCAGTCGCCATCGGTGAAAATGATGTAGTCGGCACGGGTAGCGGCAATGGCACGGTTGCGTGCCGCCGCCGCACGAAAGCCGTTGTCCTCCTGCCAGACATGATGCAGCGGGAATGACGCACGTGCCGCATAGTCAGTGACAACCTTGCGCGTGTCTTCAGTGGAGCCGTCGTCGGCGACCAGCAGTTCAAAACGCGATCCGGTTTGTGCTAAATAGCCTTCGAGTACCGCGGCCAGCGCGTCGGGGCGGTTGTACGTGGTGACGATTACGGCTGTGCGCATACGGTTTGGTGACTCGGAGACCAAGTGATTAGGTGATTGGGTGGCTGTCGCCCGCGGTTTTAATTGCTCAATTACTTAATCACCTAATCACCTTCTTTTCCCGTTTTCCAGCAGCAGTTTGACGTAGCGGTAGTACGACCCTTCCGCGTTGGCCACGGCAAGGATGAAACCTTCGCGCCCGTCGAGAAAGCCGAGCCTGAGGATATAGGTGCGGAAGAAGGCCCAGCTACCGTGAAAAACCGCGGTCGCCAGCGAGGCCTTGCGGCCGCGCTCATGCAGCATGCGCGCACTGGCGGTCGAATACAGGTTCATCTTGCCGAGCATCTGGTCCATGGTTGAAATGGCTTCATGCATCAGCGGCTGTTTCAGCTTGCGCGTGACGCCTTCAACCAGCAGCCGCTCATGGGCCCGATCATCGGAGAACCGCGCGGCATCGCGACGGAACAGCCGGATGACATGATCCGGCCACCATCCTGAGTGTTTCATGTAACGGCCGCAGAAACTGGAGCGCCGCGGAACTGCATAGGCAGCAGCTGTCGGTTTTGTCATCACGGCGCGCATTTCATCGCGCAATTCCGGCGTGATCCACTCATCGGCGTCAATCGAAACCACCCAGTCGCCGGTAGCCAGAGACAGCGCACGGTTTTTCTGCGGACCGAATCCGGGGAAATCGGATGTGACGGAGAATTTCACGCCCATCTCGCGGCAGATTTCGGCGGTGTCGTCGGTGCTGCCGGAATCGACGACGATTATTTCATCGGCCCAGGCGACGGACTCGACGCAGCGCTGGATCATGCTGCCGGCGTTTTTGGTGATGATGATGGCGGAGGTGCGCATGTCAGGTGGACGTGGTCGGGGCTGAATCTGAAACGGGGTGAGCGGATTCTAACCCGCCGTAAAGCAAGGCGGTCAGCCATGCAAACAACAACCCTTCGGTGTGGTCAAGAAGCGTCGAGTTGAGCATGCAGATCAGGGCCATCATCATTACCAGGCCCTGGGCGAGGCTGCGTTCCAGTGGTGTTGGCAATTGCGGGGTGTAGCGCCACTGCTGCCAGAGAACAGCCATAACAACGCGGCCAGACCAACAAGACCGGTCTGCACGGTGATCAACATGAATTCGTTGTGGGGGTTTTTTGAAGCTACCCTGCCAGTGTCTTTGGCCTGTTGGGAATACACGACAGGAAAACTGCCGTTAACGGTACCGAGCAGGGGGTTTTTCTGGATCTGGGCGAGGGTGTTGCGATAAAACTCCATGCGACGGCCGGTAGAAGTTGATGCCGGACGATCGACGCTTTCATGCTTCTTTCCTTTGTGATCTGCTGAACCCTGGATTGGAAGGGGCCGGGGATGACGCTGAGCAGTGCGACCATGCCGAATATACAAACAACCGCCAGGAGCATGCCGCGAAAACCGGCGCGCTGCTATCCGAAAAATATCCACAGCATGATCAAAGCCAGATAGCCTGTGGCACCCTCGATAACAAGCGTGATGTTGACGATTGCGAGTAATCCCAGTATTACTCAGGCCAGTCGTGCGCGCCTTGACCCGGCACAGCAGGAGAGCCACGCAAAAAGGAAGGCGGCAAATGCGATCAGGATGTTGTGCGTGAGCCGCAACTTGAATACGACATAAGGCGACTCCGGGGTGACGCGGAACCAGGGCAAAGGCGGAATCAGGCCGGTTTTGAGGGCTCAGGAAATCAGCAGTATGGTGGCCAGACTTCCAGCCAGTAACAGTACAGCCACCTTACGGTTGCGGCGCATGGCAAAGGCGAAACCCAGCACGGGGATCAGCGCCAAATCCATGTATTTCGACAAATACAGCTTCGCATCACCAGGCGCGGCTTGGCCATAAGCGGCACCCCGAAAAGCAGTAGCTCGGCCCGGTATACTGGGTTAGTCCAGACGAGGCCCAGTTTTTCCCGGTAGTGCAGCCCCGCAATCCAAGTAAGGACAACGACTCCCAACAACAGGTTGTCAAGTGCAATGGAGACCGAGATCGATGCGCCGATGGCGACGGCACACCAGACGTTTAGTGATTGAATGCTTCGGGGTAACCATTGCCCTGCCGGGAGA
>JAURHM010000088.1 GCA_030833315.1 Burkholderiales bacterium | reverse complement strand
GAAGTGTTCATGATCAATGGCGGTGAGGTGCGGCGGGCGGCGAATTAATTTAGATTGGGAGTGCTTGCGGCCGGCGCAAAACAGGCGGACGAAACAGTCCGCGGCGCGCCGCAAGGCTTGAGCAGGTCTTTATGGATCATGGTCTGGCGGGGAGGTGTGATGGGCGTGCCAATGCAGCGCATTGCAACGGGGCGATTGTTTCCGGTCGCCGTGCTGGCAACAACTCTTTTTTCGGTCGCGCCGATGCCACGGGCATTTGGCGCCGATACGTTTCCATCGCGTCCGATCCGCATCATCGTCTCCAGTGCGCCGGGCTCCGGGCCCGACGTGATTGCGCGGCTTTTAGGGCCTTCGCTGACCGCCGTGCTCGGCCAGTCTGTTGTTGTCGACAACCGCACCGGTGCCGGCGGCAATATCGGCGGTGAACTGGCGGCGCATGCGGCGGCCGACGGCTATACGCTGCTGATGGCGACCGCCAACCATGCCATCGGCATGAGTCTTTATTCGAAGCTCAATTACGATCTGCTGCGCGATTTTTCCGCGATCAGCCAGCTGGCGGCAACGCCCTATCTGCTGGTGGTGAATCCCGGCTTTTCCGCCAAATCTGTGAGTGAATTGATTGTCGTCGCGAAGCGGCGTCCGGCCGCGGTCAATTACGGTTCTGGCGGCAGCGGATCGCCGCCCCATCTGGCGACGGAAGTGTTCTGCAGCATGGCCGGCGTGCGCATGACGCATGTACCGTTCAAGGGGGTAACGCCCGCGCTGGCAGATCTGATGGCGGGGCGTCTGGAAGTCGTGTTCTCCGCAGTTCCGGCGGCATTGCCGCTGGTCAAGGCGGGCAAGCTGCGGGCGCTGGGTATCAGCAGCGCGCAACGCAGCGCGCTGGCACCCGAGGTGCCGGTGATTCGCGATGCGGTGCCCGGTTACGAGGTGCTGGGCTGGTACGGGCTCATCGCACCGACGCGCACGCCGGGGGTTGTGGTGAGTCGTCTGCACACCGCAGCGGTTCAGGCGCTGCAATTCGAGGAACTGCGCCAAAAGCTGCTCGCCAGCGGTGCCGAACCGCTGGGTACCGGACCCGTGCAATTTGCAGGCGTATTGCGTAACGAAGTGTCGCGCTGGCAGCAGGCGGTGCGTGAATCGGGAGCGCGCGCAGAATGAAAAAGAAACGGGAACCGGTAGGTGAGGCATTCATGCGATTGCGATCCGGCGGCCGGGCTGTTGCATGGCTGATGGTTTTTGCCTTGCCGTTCGGAACGCAGGATGCAGTCGCTCAGGCCGCATGGAAGCCGTCAAAAAATGTCGAGATTCTGGTGACCACGGCGCCGGGCAGCGGATCCGACCGCACCGCGCGTGTGATCCAGCGCATACTCCAAGATCAACGCCTGATCGACGTCAGTGCGGTGGTGGTCAACCGCTCGGGCGGTGGCGGTGCGGCAGTGTATTCATTGCTGCAGCAAAAAAAAGGTGAGGCGCATTCGATCGGCATTTCAGCGCGCAATCTGGTCGCCAATCCGATTGTCGGCCGCGGCGTCGGTTATCGTGATCTGACGCCGATTGCGCGGCTCACCGGTGAATACATTGCGATCGGCGTACGCGCCGATTCCACGTTGAAATCGGGCCGTGATGTCATTTCGGCATTAAAGGCCAACCCGGGAGCGCTGAGTTTCGGTATTGCCAACAGCCTCGGCAATTCGAACCACCAGGCGGTGGCGCGAGCGCTGAAGGCCGGCGGTATCGCGCCGGCAGCGGTGAAAAACGTGGTGTTCCAGTCGGGCGGAAACGCGATTGCGGCGCTGCTCGGCGGGCATGTCGACGTGGTGCCGGCATCGCTGGGAGTTTGGACCGGGCCCTTGAAGGCGGGACAGATCCGGCTGATTGCAATTACCGCGCCGGTGCGGGTTGCCGGTGATTTTGCCGGGGTACCGACGTGGCGCGAGCAGGGGCTGGATGCCGTGGTGTCGAATTGGCGCGCGATGGTCGGCGCGCCGGGCATGGGGCCGCAGCCGCTGGCGTTCTGGGTCTCGGCGCTGAAACAGGTGGTTGCGACGGCGGAATGGAAGCGCGAACTCGAAGACCAGTATCTGAGCGATGAATTCCTCGCCGGACCGGCGCTGATCCGTTACCTGGACCAGGAGCATGCCGAACTCAAGGCCTTCCTGACCGACGCGCGGCTCGCGCAATAATCTAAAGCGTGATGTAGCCGGACGCCGGCCCGAGTACAATGCCGGCATGTCGAACCTTTTTGAGCAGGCGACCCAGCAGACGGTCATCTCCGTCGCCGAACTCAACCGGCTCGCGCGCACCGCAGTGGAGCGCGGCGTGCCCCTGGTCTGGGTGGCCGGAGAAATCTCCAATTTCAAGCGCTACGACAGCGGCCACTGCTATTTCACGCTGAAGGACGAGGCTGCGCAGGTCGATGCGGTAATGTTCCGCCACAAGGCGCAAAACCTCGACTGGCAGCCGCAGAATGGCATGCAGGTCGAAGTGCGCGCGACTGCCACGGTGTACGAGGCGCGCGGCAAATTCCAGCTGGCGGTAGATGCGATGCGCCGTGCCGGCCTCGGTGCGCTGTATGCCGCGTTCGAGAAACTGAAGGCCAAGCTGGAGCAGGAGGGTCTGTTTGATCCTGATCTCAAGCGTGAGCTGCCGGCCTTTCCGCGGACGGTCGGCGTCGTTACCTCACCGCAGGCGGCGGCGTTGCGCGACGTCATTACCGCCTTGCGCCGGCGTATGCCTGGCATCCATGTCATCATTTATCCGACGCCGGTGCAGGGCGAGGGCGCAGGTGCAAAAATCGCAGAAGCCATCGCACTGGCCGGTGATCGCGCTGAATGCGATGTGCTGATTGTCTGCCGCGGCGGCGGCAGCATCGAGGATCTGTGGGCTTACAACCAAGAAGTTGTGGCGCGGGCGATCCGTGCCAGTCCGGTTCCAGTGGTCAGCGGCGTCGGCCATGAAACCGATTTCACGATTGCCGATTTTGCCGCGGACATGCGCGCACCGACACCGACTGCGGCGGCCGAACTGGTCAGCCCCGACGGCGCACAGCTGCGCCGTGACGTGGTTCTTGCCGCACAGCAGCTGGTGCGCGTATTCCAGCGCGACATCGAGGACCGCATGCAGCGGCTGGATTTTCTGTCGCGGCGGCTGACCCATCCGGGCGAACGCATCCGCAACCAGCAGGTGCATCTGCAGCATCTGTTGACGCGTTTGCGCGGTGCCTGGCAGCGCGGTGCCGACGAGCATTCATGGCGGTTGCGCGACACCGCACAGCGTCTGCGCGCATCGGCCCCGGATGCCGGCGCCCTGTTGTTGCAACAGCAGGAACTGCTGCGGCGCCTGCTGACGGCCATGCGCAGCCGGATGACTGCAGCGGGTGAACGGGTTCAGGGGGCACAGTCTCATCTGCTGCATCTGAGCCCGGAGCGTGTCCTCGATCGCGGTTACAGCATCACCGAAACCGTCGATGGTGCGATTGTCCGCGACAGCGCGCAATTGGCCGCTGAGCAGGAACTCAAGGTGACGCTGGCCCGGGGCTGGGCCGGTGTTCGCGTCAAACGCACCGGCTGATGTCCGGCCGGCTTGATGCGCAGCGGATTGCTGCCTATGAGTTGCATTGAGTGAGGATTATGGCCGGGCAGAGTGTCCGGTGATTGGATAAAACAGCTGCTTTGCAGCCAAAATGAGAGGCCCATCCCATGGATGATTTAGATTTCACCAGGCCCGCGCAAAGCGAGGTCTACAACGCCAATGTGGCCAGGTTGTTTTTCCACGCCAACGGCAAGGCGAAAGCCGTGGCGGCCGGGAGTCCGCTGTTTGCCGAGAATGCGGCCGGTAAAAGCATGTATTTCCTCAACAGCGGCGAAATTGCGCTGACACGGGGCGGCAAACCGCTGGATGTGATCAAGGCAGGTGAAGTGCTTGGCGAGATGTCGGTGCTCACCAGTGCGCCGCGCAGCGCCACCGCGAAAGCGCGTTCGGCCTGCGAGGTTATCGAGATGGATGCCGCGAATTTTTCGTCGGCCATCCAGAAGGCGCCGGATTTTGCGCTGATGCTGCTGGCGATCCTGATCAAACGCCTGCGTCTGGCGCTGGCGATGCAGATGCTGGGCAAGGGACAGCCTTCCGCTGCCGTCGAGACGATCCCGTCCTCGGGTGCGGTGTTCGACGCGGCACTGCTGAAAGATCTGACCTCATACTTTCCGGCACTACCGCCGGCTTTTCAGCCCAAAAATGCGGTCATCATGCGCGAGGGCGAGGCCGGTATTTTCATGTATGTAGTGATGGAAGGCGCGGTGCGCATCACCTCCGGCGAGAAAATCATCGAAGTGGTCAAGTCGGGCGGTGTGTTCGGGGAGATGGTGCTGGTCGATCAGTCCAAGCGTGCGGCCAGTGCGGCTGCGGTTTCCGACTGCAACCTGATGTCGATCAACCGCAACGACTTCCTCACGCTGGTCAAGACCAATCCGGCGTTCGGCGTGTCGCTGCTGCGCTCGCTGGCCACCCGCCTGCGCAATACCGGTCGCAAGTAAAACGAGCGTCCTCAGGCGGATTTGCTGACAGGGCGCGGGTCGCAGGGCGACCAGGGACCGCTGTTCACCAGGGTCAGGAAATCCTGCACGCCGCGGAAATGCCGCGCTTTTTCAGTGCGGCACCGGCACCCAGTGTCGTTGCCGAAAGGGCCATTGCCGGATAGCGGCTGCCGTACTGCAGCGCTGAATAGGCACTCATCGAACATCCGGCGACATGTGCCTTGCGGATGCCGGGGTGGCGCAGCATACCGGTGATATCGTCGACGGCGATGCGCCGGGAATATTTTTGTCTGTGAATGCGGCGAGTCGGACGGCGGATAATCGCGGGCATTGAATGCGATGCAGCGATAACACCGGGCGAAAAAGTGCATCTGCGCTTCCGAGCTGCGAGAGTCTCATGAAAACTCGTGCACAAAAATCGGCGGTGTGCCTTTGCCGGCTTGTTTGTAATGTGGTCGGATGCCGTCTCTTGCGGTAGCGTAGGGCATGGCAGTTTCCCCGGAAAGTTCAGGATTCGCTGTCGATGACCATGGCTTCGAGTTCCTGCCGGATGTATTCCAGCACCAGGTCGCCGACGTTGTTGGTCAGGCAGTCGAATTCGGTCATGTTTTCCATCGAGCGCAGCCAGGTCAGCTGACGCTTGGCGAGCTGGCGTGTTGCGGCGATGCCCTGTTCCAGCAGTTCGGAGCGGCTGATACGGTCGCTGAGGAAATCCCAGGCCTGGCGGTAGCCGACGCAGCGCATCGATGGCATGTCCGGTTCCAGCGCGTATTCGTCGCGCAGTGCGCGCAGCTCATCGACCAGGCCGTCGTCGAGCATTTTTTCAAAGCGCAGCGCAATACGGTCGTGCAGCACGGAGCGATCAATCGGTAGCAGTGCAATGCGGATCGGGGTATAGGGGAAATAAACGTATTTCGGTTTTTTCAGCAAATCGGTCATCGACTTGCCGGTGATGTAATAGATTTCCAGCGCGCGCTGCACGCGCTGTGAATCATTGGGGTCGAGCCGGGCTGCGGTTTGCGGGTCGACCTTGCGCAGTTTTTCGTGCACTGCCGGCCAGCCTTCCTCCTCGGCCATGGTCTCGATGATCAGTCTCACGGTGGAATCCGCTTCCGGCAGGTCGTTGAGGCCTTCGACCAGCGACTTGAAGTAAAGCATCGTGCCGCCTACCAGCAGAGGAATGTTGCCGCGCTCGGTGATTTCGCGCATCAGCACCAGCGCATCATCGCGGAAACGTGCGGCCGAATAACTTTCGTGCGGTTCTATGATATTGATCAGGTGGTGCGGCGCGCGTGCCAGTGTGGCTGCATCGGGTTTGGCGGTGCCGATGTCCATGCCCTTGTAGACCAGTGCCGAATCGACGCTGATGATTTCACAGGGCAGCGTGGTCGTCAGTTGCACCGCGACGGCGGTTTTGCCGCTGGCCGTAGGGCCCATCAGCAGGATCGCGGGCGGCGGGGCAGTATTGGCCATTTATTTCAATAAAAACAGATGGTTACTATTCGCCGCGACGGAACAGACGGTCGAGGTCGGAGACGCTGAAGGCATGCCAGGTCGGCCGCCCGTGATTGCACTGGCCGGAGCGTTCGGTGGCTTCCATGTCTCGCAGCAGCGCGTTCATTTCCGGCACCGTCAGTTTGCGGTTGGCGCGCACGGCGGCATGGCAAGCCATCGTGCCTAGCAGTTCATTGCGGCGTTCGGTGGCGATGCGGCTGGCGCCGTATTCGCGGACTTCGTGCAAAACATCCAGCGCCAGCGCCTGGGCGTCGGCATCGGCAAGCAGGGCCGGCACGCCACGCACGATCAATGCGCCGGGACCGGCGGGTGCAATGTCAAAGCCGAGCGCCTGCAATCCTTCGCGTTCGTCTTCGGTGGTGGCGACGTCAAGAGCCTCTGCGGCGAAATGTACCGGTACCAGCAGCGGCTGCATCGGAATCGTGCGGCCGTCGAGCGCGGTCTTGAGCTTTTCATACATGATGCGTTCATGTGCGGCATGCATGTCGATGATGATCAGGCCGGTGCGGTTTTC
>JAURHM010000067.1 GCA_030833315.1 Burkholderiales bacterium | reverse complement strand
CGGTCAACATCGGGCATCGACGGCGTAATCAGATTGACCGCATTGATCAGCGCCGGATCGGCAATCAGCTTGCGCACTTCCAGCGCCGCGCCGATGGCGAAATGCGTCGGATACTTCGACGGATAAAATTTGATCGCCATGCCGGGATCGCTGAAGCGGAAGGGCTTGCCGTAAGCCAGCAACAAGTCGCGATCAATGCCTTTCGGGAAAAACGCGGCAACAAAACCATCGACATGACCGAGGATGTCCTCACTGGCCGTCAGGCCGCGTTTCGCCAGCATCGCCGCTTCCAATCCGGCGGCAGCGGCATTGCCGCAGTGCGTGCATTTCACGCCATGACCGATGTTGGCGCGCAAGGCGCCGCTGCGCGATGCGGCGATGGCCAGCGCGTAATTGAGCTGCTGTTCATCCAAACCCAGCAGATGTCCGGCAACCACTGCGGAGCCGAAAGGCCCGACCACGCCCGGCGCATGAAACTTCGAGCTCTCGCGCCGGTGATCAACCGAGGCCAGTAATCGTCCCTGGATCTCGAAACCCTTGGCGCAGGCCGTCAGCAACTCCCGGCCGCCGAGTCCGTCTCGCACCGCCAGCGCAAAAGCCACTGGCACCGTCGGCGATATCGCATGGGTGGACGGGCTCGACATCGGCTCGAAGTCGAGCACATGCATCGAAGCGGCATTGGCGTAGGCTGCAGAAACCGGTGACGTACGGAAACCGAAACCCCAGACGGGACACTGCTCACTGCCGCCCTGCTCTCGCACCTGTTCGGCAAACAACTGCGGCGCCTGCTCGCGGGCGCCGGCCACCGCGACGGCAACGCCATCGGCGATCAGGCGTTTCACAATGGCGACATCAGCGGCCGACAGCGATTCGTATCGGGTGTTGCGGATGATGCCGGCAAGTTGTGCCGTCAGGCTCATGACTGCTCCGCGGGAAAATGAATTTGAATGCGTGAATGCCGCGGAATTATCGCCGGTTCCGCGGGCAATCAGTCAAACAATGACATCCCGTGGACTTCAGCAAGCATGCCGGGCTTGGACAATGCCCCGACCCGCACGCCGAGCAGGCGGATACGCCGGTCCAGCGGCACCCGCTTCAGGCATTCACCGGCGGCGCGGCGGATCACTTTGGCATCCTGCGTCGGCACATCAATGGTCAGGTCGCGCGTCAGCGTATGGAAATTGTCGTAACGGATTTTCAAGCCGATGGTCTTCCCGGCATAACCCTTGTACTTGAGGTCTGCGGCCACGCGCGCGCAGAGATCGGTGAATATTTTTGTCAGCTGCGCCTTGTCGCGCACCGGATGCAGATCGTCTTCAAACGTGGTCTCGCGGCTGATCGACTTCGGCTCGCTGTAAGTCACCACAGGCCGCTCGTCGCGGCCATGCGCGGCTTCGTGCATCCACGCGCCGTAGCTGCGGCCGAAATGTTCAATCAGCCAGTCTGCGTCCTTCTGCGCCAGATCGCCGATAGTATGGATACCGAACTGTTCGAGTTTTTTATTGGCTTTCGGCCCGATGCCGTTGATCTTGCGTACCGCCAGCGGCCACACCGTGCTGCGGATGTCATCGGAACGGATCACGCTGACGCCGCCCGGCTTGTTCAGTTCGGAGGCGATTTTCGACAGCAGTTTGCTGGGTGTGATGCCGACGGAGCAGGACAGTCCCGTGACTTCACGCACGGAACGCTGGATGTCGGTGGCAATCGCGCGGGCCCGCGCCCAGGGATCGGGCGCTCCTTCGGCAGCGCTGTCGGCTACCGGCCCGGTGAGATCGATATAAATCTCGTCGATGCCGCGATCTTCGACCTGCGGTGCGATCGCGCGCACGGCATCCTTGAACATCCGCGAATACTTGCGGTAGGAATCAAAATCCGCCGGTAGCAGCACCGCATCCGGCGCCAGCTTCGCCGCCTTCATCAGGCCCATCGCCGAGAACACACCCAGCGCCCGCGCTTCATAGGTTGATGTGGTGACAACACCGCGGCCGGTATAACCGCGCAGCGTGGTGAAGGCACCGTCCGCCGGATCGTTATGGGCGGCACGGCGCCGGCCGCCAACCACCACCGGCTGGCCGCGCAGCTGCGGGTAGCGCAGCAGCTCGACCGACGCATAAAACGCGTCCATGTCGAGATGGGCGATATAACGCAGCGGGCTGATTTGCGGTGCGGATTCCATATTGCAGCCATCATCATACTCAGCACGGATGACAAGCGCCCGCGGTTCAGTGTCTAATCCTGCGTTCCGCAACCGTCACCGACAGGATTCCGCCATGACCGAAGTCACCGCCGCCCTCCGCTCCGAATTCGCCCCGACCGGCACGCTGCGCGTGGGCCTCAACATGAGCAACTTCCTGCTCACCCGAACCGATGCTGCCAGCGGCTTGCCGCTAGGCGTTGCCCACGACCTCGGCCAGGAACTGGCGCGCCGCCTTGGTCTGCCGGTTGTTTTCGTGCCGCATCCGAATCCGGGCGCGCTCGCCGACGCGGCCAACAAGAATATCTGGGACGTCGGTTTCCTCGGTGCCGAACCGCAGCGCGCCAACGAGATCGACTTCACCGCGGCTTATGTTGAAATAGAATCGACCTACCTCGTGCCGCCGGGATCGTCGCTGAAACATGCTGATGAAGTCGACCGCAAGGGCGTGCGCATCATCGTGCCGGCAAAGGCTGCCTACGAGTTATACCTGACCCGTACCATCAAAAACGCCGAACTCATCGCCGAGCCGGGCGCCGACGCCTCGTTCAAACGTTTTGTCGACGAAAAATTCGATGCGCTCGCCGGCCTGAAGCCGCGGCTGATTTCGGATCAGGCCAAGCTGCCGGGTTCGGTCATCGTCCAGGGATGCTTCACCGCCGTGCAGCAGGCTGCCGGCGTGCCGAAAGGCCGCAGCAATGCCGCAAAATATCTGGCTGCCTTCATTGAAGACGTCAAAGCCACCGGGCTGGTCGCCAAGGCCATCGCTGACAACAAGGTCGTCGGCCTGAGCATCGCTGCAGCGGCCTGATCGTCACGGCCGCGCCTGACGCAATTCGGGCGCGGTCTTGCGGCCATCATTCAGGGTGCTGCAGGGGGTGTTGCGGAGGGGGAAACTGCGGGGGTCAAATAATATGACGCCCACAGTGTAACACCGCACTTGCGGAAGCGGCAGCCGGGCGCGTAAAACGCTCCTACGCCGCATTTCGCGGGCATCCACCGGAGAACACCATGAACCGTATCGTCCACCTCGCCCTCAAGGTCGAAGACCTCGAAAAAACCACCAAATTCTACGAAGAAGTTTTCGGTTTCTGGGAAGCCGAAACCCGCAAAACCCGTGACCACCTGTCGCGTCACCTGACCGACGGCGACATTGACTTCACGCTGATCAAATATGACGCCGGCACCCAGTCCGCCGAATCCAAAGCCGCCGGTGAAGGCCCCTGCATTCACCACTTCGCGGTCGAGGTCGACAACATGGAAGAGGCCACCGCCAAGATCAAGAGCTACGGCTGCCAGATCATCAGCGACCCCGGCGTGATTCCGGTGAAGTTCCGCGCACCCGGCGGCACCGTCGCCGAACTGGTGCCGGTCGGCCGTTACAAAAAGCCGGCCCGCCCCGTTAAAGCCTGATTTCCGGCGGGCGGCGTTCTGCCGCTGTTATAAAAAGGGCGTGATGAAAATCACGCCCTTTTGTTTTAAACCCGCTGAAACTGCAGGTTGAACGGTTTACAGGCCTCTGTGTACAAAATGGAATTTGCTCGCAGCCTTTCATAATTCTCTCCAGTGTCAACGTTGGCGTACACGACAACGTTAATTGCACAGGAGGTCGCCGCAATGAAGCAACTCGCTTTGCCGCTGCAGAACGACCCGAGCGCCGATCCGGCGCTGCGCCGCGCCTGGATTGCCAGCCGACTGCGCATACCCTTCCACATCGCCATCAGCACACCGGCCATCGCCATCTGCCTGCGCCGCATGGCGGCCACTGAAAACCGTCGCCGCCACACAACGCGCTGAAATAAAAAGCCCGCGTTTCAACACGGGCTCCCGTTCATCAGCATCGCGGCGTATCGCCGCAACAGCATCAGGACGTCAATTCGCCGCGGATCTGCACGCGGTGCATCATCCGGCGCTGACTGTTGTCGAAAGCATCGCGGCGATGGATCAACGCGCGGTTGTCCCAGATCAGCGTATCGCCGACCTTCCACTCGTTATGCCACATGAAATCCGGACGCGAAGCATGCGCCCACAGTTGGTCGAGCAGGCGTTCGCTTTCTTCCAGCGGCAAACCGATGATGCAGGCATTGCGGCGGCGGCCGAGGAACAGCGCCTTGCGACCGGTGTGCGGATGGGTGCGGAAGATCTTGTGACGCGCTCCTGGTGCCTCACGCGGGTCGGTCACTTCCTTGAAACCTTTGCGCATCTGGCCGGCGCTGTTGTAGGTCTCGTCGTGAATCACTTCCAGACCGTCGAGCTTTTTCTTCAGTACGTCGGACAGCGTGTCATAGGCCAGATACTGATTGGCAAAATAGGTGTTGCCGCCGGCGGGCGGCACTTCCAGCGCATGCAGGATGGCGATCGTGCACGGACGCGGACGGTAGGACATGTCGGTATGCCAGATCGCCTCACCGGCGCCGAGATTTCCCATGGGCATGCCCTGCTCCATGATGTTGGAAATCACCAGGATGTCCGGAAAGGCGTCGATAAATGGTTTGCCGATGGGGCTCATGCCCGGCGGCTCCAGTTCGCCGAAGGATTTTCCCAGCGCAATCAGTTGCGGATCGCTGATCGGCTGGCCGCGAACGACCACCACCAGATGTTCGCGGATCGCCTGCTGCAGCGTGGCGACGGTAACCGGGTCAAGCGCGGAGAGATCGACGCCAGTGACTTCCGCGCCGCAGGCTTTGCCGGAGGGGATGATCTGCGGGGTCTGATTCGGTTTCAGGGCAGTGTTCTGTGCGGCTTGCATCACGGATTCTCTTTGCTGATCGGTCAGGGAAACGGGATGCGTATGATACGGCGCTTTTGCGGTACCGCCCAGCGCCGGACCTCCCGCAATCCGTGATCACTCGCGGATGCCGGCGTCGCGAATGACCTTGCCCCATTTCGCCATGTCGGCCTGGATGATTGCGGCGAATTCCTCAGGCGATGTCGACATCGCATCCGTACCCGCCGCCACCAGTTTCTCCTT
This sequence comes from Burkholderiales bacterium, assembly GCA_030833315.1. Taxonomy (GTDB): domain Bacteria; phylum Pseudomonadota; class Gammaproteobacteria; order Burkholderiales; family SG8-41. Next base: position 6,952 of record JAURHM010000067.1, on the reverse strand, counting down.
GATGTCAGCGCGGGTCATCACCTTCGCCACTTCGGCATTGATCTGGCGGATGATGGCGTCCGGCGTGCGTGCCGGCGCGAGCATGCCGTTCAGCGACACCGATTCATATCCGGGCAGCGATTCCGACAGCAGCGGCAGTCCCGGCGCCAGCGCCGTCGGCTGCAGGCTGGTCACCGCCAGCGCGCGCAGCTTGCCCGACTTGATGTACGGCGTCACCGAACCCGCCGTCGGAAACATCAGCCCGACTTCGCCGCTGAGAATGCCGATCAATGATCCGCCGGTGCCCTTGTAGGCGACACGCACGATGTTCAGCTTGCCCATCGCCTTGAACAGTTCCGCGGCCAGATGCGGTGCCGCGCCGAGCGAACCTGCGGCGTAATTGATTTCACCGGGCCGCGCCCTTGCCAGCGCAATCAGTTCGCGCGCCGATTTCACCGGCAGCGAGGGATGGACTACAACAACATTGGGTGAACTCGCCACCAGCGTGATCGGCGCGAAGTCTTTCACTGGATCGTAGGGCGTTGTACTGCGAATAAGCGGCGACAACCACACCGCACTGCCGTAGAGCAACAGCGTGTAACCGTCGGCGGGTGCGCGGGCTACCAGTTCGGCAGCGACCGTGCCGCGGTTATCGACGACCACCGGTTGCCCAAGACTGCCACGAATCTCCTGTGCAATCAGGCGCGCAACAATGTCATTGGCGCTGCCCGGCGCGACAGTAACGATGCGCACCGGTTTGACCGGATAGGTCTGCGCAAACACTGCGCCCGATACACTTAAACCCAACACCGCCAGCCACAGTCGCCATTGCTTCATCGTCGCGCCTCCGCAATGTAATGGGTGTTCTGCTGAATCCGGTACTGCGTGAACGGTTACTCCGGCTGGATACCCGCCTGCTTCACCACCGCGCCCCAGCGTACTACTTCCGCCTCGACCATCCGGCGGAATTCATCCGGGCGGTTGGCGACAATCTCCAGCGCCATCGCTGCGAATTTCTCGCGCATATCGGCCGTCTGCAGGGCCTTGACCGTTTCTGCATGCAGACGGGTGACAATCGGTGCCGGCAATCCCGGCGGCGCCATCAGGCCGAACCAGTTCGACACCACGACATCCTTCACCCCCGCTTCGGTGAAGGTTGGCACTTCGGGCAATACCGAAGCGCGTTGATCGGCAGCGACTGCGAGCACGCGCAGGCGTCCAGCTTTTGAATGCGCCACCGTCGGCGGCAAGCTCGGAAACGCCGCCTGCACCTGTGCGCCGATCAGCGCCGTCACTGCGAGACCAATGCTTTTATAAGGCACTGGCACCACATCGACCTGCGCCGATTTCTTGAACAATTCACCGGTGAGATGGGTGATCGAGCCGGTACCGCCCATGCCGTAATTGAGTTTGCCGGGCTGAGACTTGGCCTGTGTCATGAACCCTTGCAGATCCTTCGCTCCGGTCGGATGCACTGCCAGCACCATCGGCGAATGACCCACGAGGGAGATGAAGGTGAAATCACGGATCGGGTGATAAGGCACGGCACGCAGGACATGCACATTGATCGAGTGCACTGCGTCTCCGATCATCAGTGTGTATCCGTCGGGCGCTGCCTTCGCTGTCATGCTGCGGCCGATCATGCTCGCCGCACCGGGACGGTTGTCGATCACCAGACTCTGGCCCAGCGCCGTGCCCATGGCCTGTCCGAGCAGGCGACCGATGGCGTCGGAGGAACCGCCGGGTGCATAGGGGACGATCAGACGAATCGGCCGTTCGGGATATTTCTGCGCCGTCGCATGACCTGCAACAAGCGCGCATAGCGTAGCCGTCAGCGCGACACAAACCTTTCCGGTTCTAGCCCCCATTACGGTCTCCTCCGCACTACGCCGCCAGGCAGGCGCCCGGCGGATAATTCCCAACTATTTGTTTTTATTATTATTTTTATAGGCCGGCCTGGGTTACGAACTTCGACACCAGATAGGGCTCGATTGCCTCACTGCCGCCTTCGGAACCGTAGCCCGAATCCTTGACGCCACCGAAGGGCACTTCCGGCAGCGCAAAGCCGAGATGGTTGATGGTCATCATGCCGGTCTCGACCTGCGCCGCGATCGCGTTCGCGGTTTTTGCCGACTTGGTCCATGCATAAGCAGCAAGCCCGTAGGGCAGACGGTTCGCTTCGGCAACCGCATCATCAAAATTCTTGAAGGGATTGATGATCGCCATCGGGCCGAAAGGCTCGGTGTTCATTGCCATGGCATCGGTCGACAGCTCGGTGATCACCGTCGGCTCGAAAAAGTTGCCCTTCTCGCCGATCGGATAACCGCCGGTCTGCACCTTGCCGCCGTGTTTTTTCGCGTCTTCGACGTTCGCGACCATCGCGCTCTGGCGGCGCGGATTGGCGAGCGTTGCCATCTTGGTGTCCTTGTCGAAACCGTCACCGACCTTGATTGCCTTCGCGCCTTCGGTGAATTTCTCGACAAACTGCTTGTAGACGCCTTCCTGCACCAGGAAACGCGTCGGCGACACACAGACCTGGCCGGCATTGCGGTACTTCATGAAGGTCATCATCTTCGCCGCGACTTCAATGTCGGCATCATCAAAAATGATCACCGGTGCATGGCCACCGAGTTCCATGGTCACGCGTTTCATGTGCTGGCCGGCGAGTGCGGCCAGCTGTTTGCCCACCGGAGTCGAACCGGTGAAGGTGATCTTGCGGATCACCTGATGTGGAATCAGATAGCTCGAAATTTCCGCCGGGCTGCCGTAGACCAGATTGATCACACCGGCCGGCACGCCGGCATCGACAAAGGCGCGCACCAGTTCCGCGGGCGAAGCCGGGGTTTCTTCCGGCGCTTTGAGAATCACCGAGCAGCCGGTTGCCAGTGCCGCCGAAAGTTTGCGCACCGCCTGGTTGATCGGGAAATTCCAAGGCGTGAAGGCGGCGACCGGGCCGACCGGCTCTTTGACCACTAATTGATAAATACCTTCCGCGCGCGCCGGAATCACCCGGCCATAAGCGCGGCGACCTTCTTCGGCAAACCAGTCAATCAAATCGGCGCCGGCCAGCGTTTCGAGTTTGGCTTCGCCGACAGGCTTGCCCTGCTCGAAAGTCATATACGTCGCAACCGTATCGGCGCGCTCACGGAACAGGTCCGCGGCCTTACGCATGATTTTGCAGCGGTCGAAGGCTGACACCTTGCGCCATACCTTGAAGCCCTTCTCCGCGGACTCCAGCGCGCGATCGAGGTCGGCTTTCTCGGCATAGGCCACGGTACCGATCTGCTGGTGGTTGGCGGGATTGACAACCGGCAGCGTACGGCCCGAAGCCGCGGCGCACCATTGGCCGTTGATATGGAGCAGGGTATTGGGATACATGATATGGAACCTGTGACTGATTGAACGGAAGTCGAAGGATAAACGACTTTTACCCGCCCGTAACGCGATGTATTCTCAACGCGGCACTTCGCCGCGGATCTGCACGCGGTGGATCAGCCAGCCCTCACCCGCGCCGCCCATGTCCTGACGGTGAACCAGGCAGCGGTTGTCCCAGATCAGCGTGTCGCCAGACTGCCATTGATGGGTCCACACCAGATCAGGCTGTGTCGCCTGCGCCCACAACGCATCAAGCAGCGCTTCGCTCTCTTCCAGCGGCAGACCGATGACATAGGCATTGCGCCGCCGCCCGAGATACAGGGCCTTGCGCCGCGTCTGCGGATGGGTGCGCACGATACGGTGCTGGGCGCCGGTCGCCTCGCGCGGATCAGTGACTTCGACATGGCCTTTGCGCAGACTGCCGTCATTGAGACGGCTTTCATCATGCAGCAGCATGCGGCCTTCGATGCGCTGGCGAAGATCATCCGGCAGACGCTCGTACGCCAGATACTGGTTGGCGAACGCCATTTCACCACCCGCGGCAGGCACTTCCAGCGCATGCAACAGCGCGATCGAACAAGGCCGCATGCGGTATGACAGCTCGGTCATCCACGCCGACTCGCCGCGACCGATGGTTCCGGTAGGTCGTTCCAGCAGCATTCGGTTCGACACCACCAGATTCTCCTGCCGGACCTCATCGGCCTGCTGGTTCAGCACGCTGACACCCTGCATCTCCGGCGTGCCGAAGATGGTGCCCAGCGCCAGCAGCGATTCATCCGTCAGCCGCGTCCCGCGCACCACCAACGCCAGATGTTCACGTAGCGCCTCGCGCAGCGCTTCCACGGTCAGCATCCCCGGGGCGCTCAGGTCAACGCCAACAATCTCTGAGCCACAGGCATGGCCGGAAGGAAAGATCTGTGGGGTCTGCATGAATGCGTTCAGAAAAACTAATGTCCGATTTTCTTGAAATACGCCTTGTTGGCAATATCAACCACGCTCATGCCGGCAGCGACATCGCGGTTGCGTTCTTCCTCGCCGGCCGACAGCGCCTGTGCGCGCGTCAGCACCTCGGCGATCCGCGCCTGCGGAATGAAACACACGCCATTGTCATCGGCCACCACCAGATCACCGGCATTCACCGGCACGCCGCAAATCTGCACCGGCCCGTTGATCGCCACGGTTTCCACGCGCCACTTGCCGGTCATCAGGCTCACGCCGCGCGCCCAGATCGGATATCCGATACTGCGCGCCGTCGCCACATCGCGCGTCGCACCATCGACAATCGCACCGGCCTCGCCCTGTCGCTTGCCGACATTCGCCGAATTGCCGCCGAGGCTGGATATATGTTCCACACCCTCGATCACCAGCACATCCCCGGGCTTCGCCAGATTGTGCGCCTCGATATCGGCCTGCCCCGATTTGCGCGCCATCGCCCCCAGCGTCGGCGGCACCGACTGCATGATGTTGCGCACCGTCATCACCGGTCCGACCATGCGCGCACCCGGCAGCATCGGCTGCAGCTTCGCCGCCGGAATTGCACCGTGGATGCCGAGCTCATCCATCGCGTCCGAGACGGTACCGGCCAGATCGGTCAGGGCCAGAAACGCGTCCACCACGGTACGGTCCGGCCGGGGGATGTCGAGCATTACAATGCGTTCACGCGCAATCTTTCCGGTCAGCGGGATGTCGGTCATGGCGAAATTGGGCGCAACGGTTTGCCGTCGCGACCGGATCATTCAACAAGGGCTCCGATAATAACAAGTTCGCTTGCAAGTATCGTTTGCCAGACCAATTGACCGGTGTAACCGAGTAACCCTTACTTCCGCAGGACCGGGGTGCGCAAACACGCGCTTGCGGAACGCAGTCCGCACCGTGAGCGCTGCCGCCAACCGCGGGTCGCGCCGGTGTAATCTGCGCATCCGGCACCGCCCCGTTTGCAAACCCGGAGGAGAACAATAATGACCCTGAAATTGCGCCGCCTGTCCAACGCGCTCGGCGCCGAAGTCTGCGACATTGACCTGACCAAGCCAATGAGCGAAAGCACCTTCGGCGAAATCTACAGCGCCTTCCTGCAACACGGCATCCTGCTTTTCCGCAACCAGAACATCAGCCGTGAACAGCACATCGAATTCAGCTCCCGCTTCGGTGAGCTCGACAAGCATGAGTCGCTACCGCGTGACCGCCACCCGGATTATCCGGAACTGCTGATGGTCACCAACAAACCCAATCCGGACGGTACGCCGTCGGAGTCGCGTTACACCGGCCGCTCCTGGCACACCGATTTTTCATACACGACCAATCCCGCCCTGGGTTCACTGCTGCGCTGCCACCAGCTGCCGGAGGTCGGCGGCGATACGCTATTCGCCAATATGTACATGGCCTATGACACACTGTCCGACGGCATGAAAAAACTGATCGCCGACCTGCACGGCATCCACCTCTCCGGCACGCGCAAGATCAATGTCGCCGACAAGGGCAATGAACGCCGCACCGAAGTCATGAAGCTCAACCCGCCGATCGCCCAGCCCGTGGTGCGCGTGCATCCGGAAACGGGTCGCAAGGCAATTTACCTCGGCGAAAAGGTCAAACGCTTCGACGGCATGACCGAAGAAGAAAGCAAACCGCTGATCGATTACCTGAACAAACACGCTACGCAGCCCGAATTCATCTACCGCCAGATGTGGCGCGAGAACGACCTGCTGGTGTGGGACAACCGTTGCACGCTGCACCAGGCGCTGGGTGACTTCGATGAAACCCAGATCCGTCACCTGGAACGCACCACGGTCAAAGGCACGCCGTCCGGTTACGTCGTCGCCAACGGATAACAACAACCCATCGGGAGGAAAACAATGAAAACCCTGCGCCTGATCGCGCTTGCACTCGCCTGCGCGCTACCCGCGGCCCACGCCGCTGATTACCCGGAAAAACCCATCCGCATCATCGTGCCGTTCACCCCCGGCGGCTCCACCGACATCCTCGCGCGGATGATCGGCCAAAAACTGCAGGAAGCCTGGGGCCAGCAGGTCATCGCCGACAACCGCCCCGGCGCCAACGGCGTGGTTGCCGCGGACATCGCCGCCAAGGCCAACCCGGACGGACACACGCTGATGTTCGTCGCCATCGGTCACGCCATCAATCCGCTGTTGCAGAAAAGCCTGCCCTACGATCCCGACCGCGATTTTGCCGCGGTCAGTCTCACCGCAATCCTGCCGCAGATGCTCGCGCTGAATCCGAAAAACAGCGCCACCAATCTGAAAGAATTATTGGCGCTGGCCAAGGGACCGAAACCGGTCAACTACGCGACCGGCGGCGTCGGCTCGTCGCAGCACCTCGCCACCGAGCTGATGGCTTATATGGCAAAAGTGAAGCTCAACCACATCCCGTACAAAGGCGGCAATCAGGGCCTGCTCGATGTGGTCGCCGGCCACGTGGATTTCACCATCACCACCGCGCTGACCGTCGTGCCGCATGTGCAGGCCAAACGCGTGCGCGCGCTGGCCGTCAGCACCGCAAAACGCCTCGATGTCGCCCCCGAAGTGCCGACGATGGCCGAAGCCGGCATCCCCGGTTATGAATCCGTGGCCTGGTACGGCATGGT
>JAURHM010000033.1 GCA_030833315.1 Burkholderiales bacterium | reverse complement strand
GCTGGGCTATCGGCCACCGGCACCTGCGGCGATCAACCCGCAACCACCCGTCTTGGAACAGGCAGAAGCTATGCAGTAAAGTGCGTCAATGAACCTGGCACAAAAAACCAGTCAGGCCAATCTCCATACCACCATTATTGATTTGTTGCGGCCCGGTTGTCACATTGGCTTGCTGGGCATACACAATCGGTGGATTTTTGATCGCAGCCAGCGTTTCCAGCGTTGCCCGGCATTGCGACTGTGCCCGTAACGCCATCCGCATGTTCGCCTCGAAAGCCTGGATGCCATCACACCCCATGCCCCGCTCAGCCAGCCGCGCAAACAGGCTTTGCAGCGCCGTTGCCTGATTCATCAACATGGCCTCCGCATGAGCCAATTCCCCGCGATTAACGGCAACCGCCTGTTCCCGCAACTGATCGATCAAAGTCGGAACGTCGATTTGCTCGCCAATACCGGATTTTGTTTCACTGGCATTGATGACGCGATATGCCGCCAGTTCTGAAGAGGTTGTCAACTTTGCGAACTTTCCCGCGGCGGTCTCTTCGCTGTCACCCCTTTCGAGCTTCAGTGGAACCGCTTTGCGCGGAAATGTCCCCTCCTTCAGCGTGGGCCACTCCTTTTTCTTTGCCATCGTTGTCATCCCTCAATAACAGGTCGAAGTATGTTTCTCAATCAGTTCCAACAGCGCAAAGGCGTCGTAGTACGCCTGCGGAATGCTCATCTCGAAAGCGGCGACGTTGCGGATGCCGATGGAGACGATCACCGGGTCGGTATTAGCATCAAGCACCTCGATGGCGTAGCGGATGCCGGGGTTCTCGCGCAGCATGGACAGCACCTTGGCGCGACGACGTTCAAGCTGTAACTCGGCAATAATCGCGGCCTTGCTCTGCTTGATCGCCGGCAGCCAGCGGTCAATGGGAGACTGATCGCCCTTCGCTGAAATGCTGCCCGAGGACGAGAGTGCGAGCAGCACGCCCTCCTCGATAGCCCGTTCAATAATCTCAGCGGGACTCATATTTCCACCTCAACGTCTGTATCTGCTGGCGTGACAGTTTTCTCAAGCGGTGGGGCGAAAGGCGGTGAAGGCGTTAAAGGAGGTGATTTCACAGCCACCACGCGCCAGGCGGTACGACCGTCGGCCACTGCTTGCTGGAATTCAAAGCCACCGACAATCCGGTTCGCATTCTTTTTCAGAATCCAGCCGAGTTTCGAGCGATTGATCTCGCCGCGCTCTTCCACCGGGAATTCGCGCATCGCATCAAGTAGATTAGGCTGGTTGTAACGTGCCGATTCGACGGCCTTACGCACTGTTGTGGCGCTCGCACCAAATGCAGCGTGCCATTCGGTCATCAAGCCACTCAGTGCATCGCCGTCGGGATCATGGCGCACCTGCTCCAGCAGCGACGTCGCTGGGTCGGGCTGTCCCAACCACATTAACGGATACCGGCAATAGTCCGACCACGCGCCACCGAAGGTGACAATGCTGTCCGCCGTCGCACGCGGCATACCGGCCTTGCGCCACGCCTGGATAATGGTCAGTACCGCCGTCACATACTTGCCCCGATGTCGGCGCACCTCATCAACCGGGAACCCCTTGTAGGTCATCGTTGCTGGAGTTGCGCAGCGTGGGTCGATGTGGATAGTCAGCACGCGCCGCAGCAGATCGCGGATCGGCCCGACGTTATTCCCCGACCCCAGAACCAAGGTGCGCGTGCTCACTTTCGCCGTCTTGCTCACACCCAGAATCCGGTCGGTGATCTGTTCCGCCGTCAGCATCCGTTTGATCGTTCCGTGCGGTATCCAGTCGGTATCCATGTCATCGAACTCGATCACTGCCGGGCTGGTGAGCAGCAGGGACAGAATCACCTTGGTGGCCTCCTCCGAGGTTGTCGGGTAGCTCACCTTGGCGTTTCCAGCCGGCCCGGCGAAGGCACCGATCAGTTCGCACAGATAAGTTTTGCCACTACCGAATACCGGCGCGCGAGCATGAAACCCCGGCGCATGAGACAGCGACGACCGAACCACAGCGGTGAAGATCGCCGACAATGCAGCCGCTTTGTCGGTAGCCGCCACGAAGTGAAACTCCGTGAGCAAGTCTTCCAGCAAGGTCAGAGCCGCCCGCGCTGCAACCGGTGTTGGGTCAGGGATCACAAACTGCCGCGCATCGAACACGCCGAAACGCTGTGCCGTCTTGTCGTAACCTGCCTGCGTGATGAGTTCGCCATCCGACTCACGGAAGTAGGGCTGCCTTACCACGCCTGCCAGCGGCGGCAGATAACGAAAACTCTGCGCGTCGTAAAGAATCGCCGCGTGCCGGGTTGGCGGGTCACAACGCACCCAGTCCTCTGCTCTGCCGTCGTATTTTTCCCAGGTCGCCGTCACTGACAATTCCCGTGTCAGCGCGGGCGCGCTGGTCGGCACGATGGATGGATCACCCGTGGTCGGGTCGGTCGAGACGGAAACGATCAGCCCCCCCGCCTGATAGTGCCGCCCACGATTCGCCAGTTCCTTCTCGGCCGCATCGACCACGCGATGCAGGTCACCGGCGATCACTCGAATGACTGGTCTGTGCCGAGCTTGTGCTGCTGGTACGCTCAGAAATTCGAGCAACTGGCGGATGTGGTACTTGTCCCGGTGCGAATGCTGGCAGCAGAAGCCGCCTACAGGATACAGTTCATCCGGCTCGAAATAGGCTGAGCCTGAGTCGAGTTGGTCGGTATGTTCCTGCAACCACGGGCAGGTGATGTCGTGCTTGCCGGAACCCAGCGGCGTCTTGTACAGACCACGCGCCTTGAGCGCCGCGACCACCGGGTTCTCTGCCGCCTTGGGTGTCAGCACATCGTCAGCATCATTGCCGAGACTGCGCGGCGCATCGGTCGCAGCAGCGGGCTTGGCAGTCTTCTTCGGTCGCCCGGCCGGCGCTAGCTCCAGTTGCAGACCATCCACAATCTCTTGCGGCGTGTAGCGGGCGTCGGGCCGCCATTCGATCAGCCGACACTGAAACGGCGCGCCATCTTCATTCGCATACTTGGGCTTGCCGTTGATCGCCACCGGCAGCCGCGCCCAGCGACTCAAAGGCCCGGTCGCGCCCGCATCGCACAGGCCCGAGTCGATCACCGCGTTGAGCAGGCGCACCGCCACCGCTCCATCGGTCAGTGGTTCAGCAAGGATGATCCCGCCCTGATGATTGCCGGGGCTGGTCTCGATCAGCCAGGACAACTCAAACCCGGCCAGACGCTCCAAAGGCACCTTGGTGCCCAGATCGTCAAGCATCAGGAAATGGCAGGCGGCAAACTGCGCTTTGCGCGCCTTGAACGAGCCATCGTCTCCGGGGTAGAAGCTCGAACAGCCGATGTAGTTGTTGGTTGTGACAGAAAGATTTGCCGCCACCTGATCGGCGCGGCTGGCCGACCAGCCACCCAGGCCGGGGGCACCATGCTTCGAGCACGCCGCTGCGAACGCGCCTTTGGGCAGGATAGGGAACACTGCCGCGACGAATTCGGCATTGGTGATCCGGTAATCACCGCCTTCGCAGCCTTCACCGGCTTTCACCGGTTCGGTTGAGAAATCTGTCAGGTCATTGGGAGTCATGGCTTTCCCCCTACGCTGACGCAATGAGGGCTTTGATGTCCTCAACTCGCCACATGGTGCAGCGGCCAAGTTTCACGGGCTTTGGAAATCGTCCGTCGCGAATTCCTTGCCACCAGCAGGATTTCTTTACCGGGATGATCGGAGGGATTGGCGGCTCCGCTTTGGGGTCGCCAATGATTTGCGGCAAGCGAAGAAAGCCGGTTTCGGGAAGTTGGTAGTTCATTTGCATCCGTCCTTATCCAAGTTAAGACGGTGCCATTCGACCTTTTCCGTTAATGCAAATCGAAGATACTCCGCAGGATTTCAGGGGTTGAGTTTTCCGTCGTTCTGGAAAAGTCGCCCGCTATTTTCCGCCCGAGTTTTCCAGCCGCACGCCGCCTAGTTTGGCAAGGGCTTTCCGCACATCGTCATAGGTCACGTCAACGTCGGGCAGGTTGATAACGACATTCGCCACGATTGCCATTGCCTGCATGATTGGCGTTGTCAGTGCGAATTTATGAACATCGGTCAGCAGGTTTCCGAAGGCCCGCAGGTATTCGGTTTTCGGGCTTCTTTGCCGGGATCCAATCGCCGCGCCAATCATCCCGGGCTCGCTCGGCGTGAAAGCCCGCGCCGCTTTCGCCATCGTTCCAAGCAATGCGGAAAAGTCGGGGGCGGTTCCCCATGCGTAGCGCAACATATTCCGCGCCTCTTGTACCGGGTCGATTTCCACTTTCTCTTCCGGTGCGAGAAACACTCTCACTATTTCCACGGTCGGCGGTTCGCCGCCTCCGTCCGCTAGCTTGGCTTCTGGAACATCCTCCCTTGGTAGGTCGCCTAGAACATGCCGCCGCATGGATTGCCACATAAACAGGTTGTGGTCTTGCATTTCGTGGTTGTCAGTTTGCCGCAGTAGCTCGGGGATTGAATAAAGTTCGCTTGGCCCGCTGATACCCGTATCCGCAAACTGGCGGATCAGCTTCGCCAGCGTTTCCGCCGCGTCGGCTATCTCGCTTTTCAGTTCCGTCGCGCGCTTCAGTCGGTCGCGGTATTTCGCAAAATCCACCCGCGCCGCCCATGCGGCATAGGTGAAACTGCGCCACTGCTGGTCATCGATGAATTCTCGAGTCAGCAAGGCAAAAACATCGCGCATCCTAGCGTCGCTTCCCAAGCGGCGCAGGCAGCCGACATCGCCCGCTAGTCTGTCTCGATGGCTTTGGGCTTCGGCTTTTTGCTTTCTCAGACTCGGCAGATAGTCATCTTCACCCCGGCGGACGTACGTTTCGATTGTCCGATCGATTCTCGAAAGCGTTTCCTCGGCATTTGCGAGGGATGCGGCCCACCCTTGGGGCTCCGAAGAATCGCCCTCGATCAGTGTCGTAATGTGCGCCCGGACTGCCGCCGGGACATATGCCGGAAAATCCATCCTCGCGCCCTTTCGCGCCGCCCTTGATGGGGGTGCCGCGCCAGCCGGGCAAGGGTTCCCGGTTTTCGCCCCGTCGGGCTAGGCGCGGCAAATCTTTATGCTGCCGCCCGCTTGATCGGCGTCACGTTATCGTCGCCCTTCTTCCAGGTATCCAGCATGTCTGCCCATTGCTGCATCATCTTGGCGCGGTCGCCCAAGTATTCGGCGTGATTGTAGGTTCGCCGCACGGCATTCGGTTCGGCATGAGCTAGCTGACGCTCGATCCAGTCGGAGGAAAACCCCCACTCATTCAGCCGGGTGCTGCCAGTGGTGCGGGTGGCATGTGGGCTGTACTTTTTGCCCCAGCCCAGCACATTCAGCATTTGCCGGAATGATGCCGAGACCATTGGCTTTGTCCTGTCATCACGATGCGGGAATAAATGAACATGGCGGCCAGTGAGTCCATGCAGCGCCCGCAGCATTTCGACGGCTTGCGAGGGCAGCGGCATCGCATGTTCCTTGCGCTTTTTCATCCGCTCCGCCGGAATCCGCCAGACCGCCGCGTCGAGGTCGAACTCATCCCACCGCGCCTCAACCGCTTCGCTTGGGCGGCAGAGCGTCAGCCACATGAGGCGGAATGCGGTAATGGTTTCATGGCGACCGCCATGCCCTTCAACGTCGCGCAGCAACTGACCAATCTCGGCAGAATCGAGGGGGCGCTTGTGCTGGGTCTTGTTGGCGGGCAATGCCTTGCGAACCGGATAGACCGGGTCGGACTCTGCCCGCAGGGTGGACACCGCCAATTCAAAGACCCCAGACATCGTGCGCTTGGCTTCCGCTGCGACGGTCAATCCATTCTTCTTTGCGGACGTGTTCAGCACATCCAGAATGTGCGCCGGGGTAATGCTCTTGACCGGCAACGATCCGATCTTCGGGAACACCACGCGGGTAAGCATGTCCAGCCGCCGCTTCTTGGTGATTTCCTCCCAATCCTTCAAGGCCAGCCATTCATTCGCCACGGCCTCGAATGTCGTGGCGCTTTCCTGTTCGCGCTTGATGCGCTCAAGCTGCCTGTTGTGCGCCGGGTTGATCCCCTGCTTGACCAGCGCCCGTGCTTTGATGCGTTCATCCCGTGCCTCGGCCAGGGTAAATCGCCGACCGCCCCGCCTTGCCTGCCCCTCTTCCGGCGTTTCGCCGCTCGGAGCTACAGCGTAGTCACCGATGGCAAAGATGCTTTCTTTGGCGACATCGCCTTCGCGCAACTCGAAGCGGTAACGCCAAGCCTTCACCCCGTTGGGTTTGATCTCCAGATACAGCCCCTTGCCGTCCGACAGCTTGTAGGGCTTGTCCTTGGGCTTGGCAGTGCGACATTGGGTATCGGTCAGCATAATCTGTTCTCCGGGGTTCGAGCCATACCCGGTTTTCTGATACCCGGTCTTGACTACATACCCGGTAGCGTACCCGGTTTATACCCGGCTTGCAACGGATCAATGCGTATCAGAAAGGAACAGAAACCACGCAAGAACCAAGATAAACTCGGTTTTTCCTATCCGGTGAAATCCACCGGAATCCGAAGTTTTGTTTAGACGTTGAAGCGGAAATGCATCACATCACCGTCCTTGACGATGTAATCCTTGCCCTCAAGACGCATCTTCCCGGCTTCTTTTGCACCCTGCTCACCCTTGTTTGCGATGAAGTCTTCGTAGGCGATGACTTCGGCACGGATGAAGCCTTTTTCGAAATCGGTATGGATCGCCGCCGCCGCCCGCGGTGCAGAATCGCCGCGATGGATGGTCCAGGCCCGGACTTCCTTCACGCCGGCAGTGAAATAGGTCTGCAGACCCATCAGCGTATAACCGGCACTGATTACCCGGTTCAGCCCCGGCTCGGTCATACCCATGTCCTGCAGGAACACATCCTTGTCGGCATCATCCATGTCGGCGATCTCGGCCTCGATGGCGGCGCACACAGCCACCACCGGTGCTTTCTCGCGCGCGCCCAGCGCCTGCACCGCAGCCAGATGAGGATTGTTTTCAAAACCACCCTCCCGCACATTTGCCACATACATCGTCTGTTTTGCCGTAATCAGGCACAGCGGCCGCAGCAAGGCGAGCTCCTCTTCATCAAGATCCAGCGAGCGTACCGGTTTGGCCTCGTTCAGCACGGCCTGGCACTTCTCCAGTACAGGAACGAGGCGCGCGGCCTCTTTGTCCGTGCCGGATTTAGCCGCTTTGACGAATTTGGCAAGATGGCGTTCGACAGCCGAGAGATCCGCCAGTGCCAGTTCGGTATTGATGGTTTCAATATCCGACAACGGATCCACTTTACCCGCCACATGCACGACGTTTTCATCTTCGAAGCAACGTACGACATGCGCAATCGCATCAGTCTCGCGGATATTGGCGAGAAACTGATTACCCAGGCCTTCACCCTTTGACGCACCGGCAACCAACCCCGCGATGTCGACAAATTCAACAACCGCCGGCACCACCTTTTCCGGCTTGACGATGTCGGACAGCGCCGTGAGGCGCGGATCAGGCACCTCGACGATCCCCACATTGGGCTCAATGGTGCAGAAGGGATAGTTTTCCGCTGCTATGCCGGCCTTGGTAAGGGCATTGAACAGGGTGGATTTGCCAACGTTGGGTAAACCGACGATGCCGCACTTCAGAGACATGATTATTGAACCTTGAAATAAAACGGTTAGGGTTTGGCCGGCACGTTCGGGCGCGGCTTTTCACCGGGTTTGGTATGCAGACGCAGCATCGCCGACTGCATGTCGTTGGCGGCCATCAGCGGCCATGCGTCATAGCCGCGGTCCAGCGCTTCTTCAATCGCCCGCTGTTCTTCAGCGCGGGGGGCATGCAATACGTAATCAACCACCTCCTGCTCGCTCGCCGCCAGTTCACGCGGATGGCCGATACCGATGCGCAGGCGCCAGAACTCCTGAGTGCCCAGCCGGGAAATCACGTTGCGCACGCCGTTGCCGGAACCGCTGCCGCCGAACTTCAGCTTGATGCTGCCGGGCGGAAGATCCAGTTCATCGTGCACGATCAGGATGTCCCTGGGCGCGATCTTGTAAAAATCCGCAAGCGCGCCGACGGCACGTCCCGATTCGTTCATATACGTCGCCGGCTTCAGCAGCCAGACATCGCCGGAGGGTGTGGCAATCCGCGCCACTTCGCCGTGGAAACGCGCCTCATGGCGGCACTGCGCGCCCGCCGCGCGGGCAAGGCCGTCGATCCACCAGAAGCCGGCGTTGTGACGCGTGGCCTCGTATTTCTTGCCCGGGTTGCCCAGGCCGGCGACAAGTTTCATGGCTTTGGCTGCAGGTCGGAGAATGCCGCGTATTATAAGTGATTGTTTTTAATTGAATTTCTGAAAAGAAAACGCCCGCCAGTCGAAAACGTTCTGGCGGGCGCTCCGGGATGCCGCCAGCCGCAAGGCTGGCACACCACCTTACTTCTTCTCGGCCGGTTTTTTGTCGCCGTCCTTCTTGTCGCCGGCAGCGGCGGCCGCAGCAGCCTCCGGGGTCTGGCCGGTGATTTCGGTGACGGGTGCGGCAGCTTCTTCCTCAACTGCCACTTCTTTCGGCACCTGGACCGTGACGACGGAGGGATTGTCCGCCTTCAGTTTGGACATCGGCTCGACGCCCTGAGGCAGTTTCAGATCCGACACATGCAGCGAATGACCCAGTTCGAGATCTTTCAGATCCACCTCAATAAACTCGGGCAGATGATCCGGCAGACACTGGATTTGCAGTTCATTGATGATGTGCTGAACAACGCCTTTGCCCAGCTTCACGCCCGGCGCGATCTCGGCGTTCATGAAGTGCAGCGGCACCGCCATGTGAATCTTCTTCTTCGGATCAACGCGCTGGAAGTCGACGTGCTGGACCTGTTCCTTGAAGGGATGCATCTGGAAGTCGCGCAGCAGCACGCGATCCTTCTTGCCTTCAACCGTCAGATCCAGAATCGAGGCATGAAACGCCTCGAGTTTCAGGTGGCGCAGCAGCGCCTTGTGGTCGAACTCGACACTTTGCGCGTCCACGCCGGCACCATAAATGACGCCCGGAACGCGACCCGTCGTACGCAGGCGGCGGCTCGCACCCTTGCCCTGGCTCGTACGCGGAAACGCGGTAACTTCAATTTTCATGTTGCTCTCCTGTGTTGCGGGGGTCCGCGACCAGACTGCCCCGCGTTAAAAAGGAAACCGGCGGTAAACCGGCATCCACTAAAAACCTATTCGACGAACAGCGAACTCACTGAATCTTCAGCACTGATGCGGCGCATTGTTTCCGCCAGCAAACCGGCGACAGTCAGCACGCGTATCTTGGGACAATTGCGCCCGGCTTCGGTCAGCGGAATCGTGTCGGTCACCACGATCGAGTCCAGCGCGGAATTAGTGATGCGATCAATGGCCGGACCGGACAGCACGGCGTGCGTGCAATAGGCAATGACCTTATGCGCGCCCTGCTTTTTCAGCGCACCGGCGGCTTCGCACAGCGTATTCGCGGTATCAACCATGTCGTCAACGATGACGCAGGTGCGGCCGGCAACTTCGCCGATGATGTTCATCACCG
This sequence comes from Burkholderiales bacterium, assembly GCA_030833315.1. GTDB lineage: Bacteria > Pseudomonadota > Gammaproteobacteria > Burkholderiales > SG8-41. Next base: position 27,106 of record JAURHM010000033.1, on the reverse strand, counting down.
TCGCGACATTGGGTCGCGGACGGCGTTTGTCGATGATGGCGAGATCGGCTTCGAGCCGCTTTGCAAGCGCCCGTGCGCGAACCACGCCGCCGACGTCTGGCGATACCACGACCAGTTCGCTGAAATTCTGTTTCCACACGTCGCCGAGCATGATCGGGCCGGAGTAGATGTTGTCTACCGGGATGTCGAAGAAACCTTGGATCTGCTCGGAGTGCAGGTCCATGGTCAGCACGCGGTCAACACCGACGCTGCTCATCATGTTCGCCACAACCTTGGCCGTGATCGGCACCCGCGCCGAATTCGGACGCCGGTCCTGCCGCGCATAACCCATATAGGGGATTGCCGCGGTTACCCGGCCGGCGGAAGCGCGTTTGAGCGCATCAACCATCACCAGCAGTTCCATCAGATTGTCGTTGGTCGGCGCGCAAATCGACTGCAGGATGAACACATCCTTGCCGCGGACGTTTTCGAGGATTTCGATCGCCACTTCGCCGTCGCTGAAACGACCAACCTTGGCGCGACCGATATGGATGTCGAGATGGCCGACCACCGCCTCCGCGAGCCGCGGATTGGCGTTGCCGGTAAATACCATCATCCTGTCCAGTGCCACCCCACACCCCCTGATGAATCGCGTCGAATATGTAACCGCCTGCGGCTGTTGAACAACAGCCGTTGAACTGCCGAATACGAGTGGCTGGGGAGGAAGGATTCGAACCTTCGCATGCCGGAATCAAAATCCGGTGCCTTAACCAGCTTGGCGACTCCCCAACCGATGCTGCAAAACCGCCGGCGCCGCTGTCGCGTCAGCCGTCAAAACCTTCCGCCAGTCCGTGCAGCGGGTGCACATCAAGGCCGCGGGCAACAAATCCCCGCATCCCTTCCGGACAGGCTGCCAGCGCGAGCCGGGCAGCCTCTTCATCTGCAAACGCCGCGAATACGCAGGCGCCCGAGCCGGTCATCTGCGCTTCGCCATATCGGTTGAGCCACTCCAGATGCCGCGCCACCTCGGGATACTCCCGGCAAACAACCGGTTCCAGATCATTGCCCCGAGGCACTGAAAAGCCTTGGATTTTAACCTTTTCCGAGTCCCTTTTCAATTCAGGGTGTTGGAAAACCCTGACCGTAGGCACCGCCACCGGGGGCGTCAGCACCAGATACCAGGCCGGCGGCAGGGTCAGGGGGGTCAATTCCTCGCCAACACCCTCGGCCAAGGCACTCTGACCATAGATAAAAACAGGGACATCCGCCCCCAACGGCAGGGCCAGCGCCTGCAAACGCTTGCGGGACAGTCCGGTCTGCCACAAATGATTCAGCGCCAGCAATACCGTGGCCGCATCGGAACTGCCACCACCCAGTCCGCCGCCCATCGGCAACCGCTTTTCGAGGTCAATATCCGCCCCCAATCGGTTACCGGTCGCCGTCTGCAGTGCCCGCGCCGCACGCACTGTCAGATCGTCGGCCTCGTCAACACCTGGCACCGGATTCAGCCGCGCAATTACACCGTCACGGCGTACGCGCAGTCGCAGCACATCGCCATATTCGATAAAACGGAACACCGTCTGCAGCAGGTGATAACCATCGTCGCGCCGTCCGACGACACGCAACATCAGATTCAGTTTTGCCGGCGCAGGAAAAGCGATCAGGCCGCTCATGGCGCCTCTGCGTTGCGCCAGGAATCAATCACCAGCCGGATCTGCTGTCCGCTGCGATTCAAGTCGATGCGCCGAGGAAGCACAGCGCCCGGCGCATCGGGATAGCTGTAGCGGATGCTCCAACCGTCCTGCTCCAGCAGCTGCAAGCGGCCCGAGCCATCACGGTTGGATACCACCGGATTTTCACCGGGGATGGGCACTGCCTGAATCCAGTGGCGCAGACCGCCGAGGGGCAGTGGCCAGCCCAGCGCACGCCGGGTCAGGTTTTCAACCGAACGCTCCCGGTACTCCAGCAGATCCGGTGTCGTAAGAACCGCGCCGGCGGTATCGGCAACGATATGCGCCAACGTCTGGCCCACCGGAGACATCAGCCAAAGCTCATCACCGGTCGCATCATGGCGCCAGCGCAGACCGGATGAAAACGCGCGCCCCTCACCGTTGATCAGCACCCGCCCGAGGATGTCGAAATCCGCGGCGGCGGGCTTTGAACCGGGAGCAACGGCGACGCAGGCGGTCAGCAGTCCGGACAACAGCAAGACCGCAAATACGCGGACAACGCTCATTGCGCCGATTGCAGGATCGCCGGCGCGAGTCGCTTGATGGTGCTCTGTAGCACTTCATTCTTCGGCTGACCGCGCAGCGCTTCTGCCCATATGTTTTGCGCTTCAGCCTGGCGGCCCAGCGCCCACAGAACTTCGCCCAGATGGGCGGAGATTTCGGCATCGGGCCGGGCTTCATGCGCACGCTGCAGATGGCCGAGCGCTTCCTGATGCCGGCCCTGGCGGAACAGTACCCAGCCCAGGCTGTCGAGAATGTACGAATCTTCAGGCGCCAGCTTGTGTGCGGTTTCGATCAGCACGTATGCCTCCGCCAGCCTTTCATTACGATCCGCCAGCGAATAGCCGAGGGCATTGTAGGCATGCGCATTCGTCGGCCGCATCGCAATGACGCGGCGCAGATTGGCTTCGAGCACATCGATTCGGCCGACCTTCTCGGCCGCCATCGCATAGTCATAGAGCAGATCGGGCTCGTCCGGCGTTTTTGCCACGGCCGCACCGAGAAACTCGAAAGCCTCCTGATAGGCATGCGCCTCGCGCAGCAAACTGGCCTCGGCCAGCGTCAGCTGCAGGCGCTGGCGCGTATCGCCGGCGGCAATGTCCTGCAGATATTTTCGCGCCTCCGCCATCCTGCCCTGACGCGCCAGTACACCGGCGTATCGCGCCTGGGCCGCGATGAAATGCTCACTCCCGGGGGCCACGCTGGAATACCACTTCAGCGCCTGATCGTCGCGCTTCAGTTCCTCGTTGACCTGTCCGAGATACAAGCGCACGACATCGGGTTCCTTGGGATTGATCTCCAGCGCGCGCCGCAGTTGCAGTTCTGCTGCAGCATAGTCCTTGGCCTGCAGCGACAGCGTCGCCACCGCCATCGCGATCTCAGGGTTGTTCGGCGCTTCGCCGACCAGAATCTCGAACTGTTTGCGCGCTTCCGGGTAGCGACGCGCAGATACCAGCAGCCGTGCCAGACTCAGGCGGGCATCACGGGCGCCGGGGTTGCCCTTGAGGAATCCTTCCAGAAACACGATGGCCTGATCTGCCGAACCACGCTGCAGAGCGCGCGCCTGGAACAAGGCGGCAAGTTCCCAACCCGGGCGCAACTCAAGAGCCCTGCGCGTCGCCGCGACTGCGGTATTCTGGTCATCGGCATTCCCTGCCGCCTGCGCGACAGCAAGACTCGCCTCCGGCACCGCCGGGTAAGGCGCGGCCAGCGTATGCATCAGCCGGAGAATCGCCAGTTTGTCCTGATGACTGGCGACCAGCGATGACAATTGCAGAAAATTTTCACCGACGCGATCCGGCTCCGCAGCCAGCCACTTCTGCAGGTGCGGCAAGGCATCATCCAGCCGCGACTGATTGACCAGCAGCGCAATCACCGTCTGGCGCGCACGCGCCGAATCCGGATCCAGTTGCAGCCACAGGGTCGCCGCATCCAGCGCCGCAGGCATGAAACGCGCGCTCCAAGCCACTTCGGTGGCACGGCGCGCAAGACGGGGATCGCGGGTTTCTCGCGCCGCCTCGAGGAATGCCGGGACGGCGACATGCGGCTGGCTGCGCTGCAGAGCGATCTCGGCCAAGGTCAGCTTGAACAGTATGGCTTCGCTCAGCTCGATATTGGGCAGCGGCGCAACGCGCGGCGCAGGTGCCGGTGTCGGCGCCGGTGTCGGCGCCGGTTTCTGCGCAACGACTTTGGGCAGCGGCTTGGCAGCCGTTACGGGAGGAGTTGATTCAGTCTGCACCGGCGCCTGGGCGCAAGCGGCCAAAGCGAGGCTGGCGGACAGCGCTGCGATTCGAAACAGTGTCATCGGATAACCGGGTTACGCGCGTGGGCTCGGGTAGATGGGCGCCGGAAAGAGCGTGTGGGTAAACGGCTGTGGCGCAGTGCGTCTGCGCCGTTCATAATGCAACACATATTAGGTATATTTCAGCCTGACCACAAGGCAACACACCGCCACGCAGCAAACCCGCCGTTGATGACTTCCCCCGCACCTGAATTGACCGTAAGCGCAAAGGGCCTTGCACGCCACTACGGCAAGCACGCCGCGGTTCGCGGACTTGACCTGGAAGTACGCCAGGGCGAAGTGCTGGGCCTGCTCGGTCCAAACGGCGCCGGCAAGACAACCACCATGCAGATGCTCACCGGCAATCTTGCGCCCAGCGCCGGTGAAATCCGCGTCTGCGGCATTGATCTGCTGGAACAGCCGGTCGCCGCCAAGACGCGCATCGGTTATCTGCCGGAAACGCCGCCGCTGTACCGCGAATTGACTGTTGTCGAATACCTGCGGCTGGCCGCGCGTCTGCATCGCCTGCCGCGCGCCGGCTGCGACACCGCGGCAAGCCGCGCCATGCAGCGCTGCGGTCTCACCGAGGTGTCGCGCAAACTGATCGGCACCTTGTCCAAGGGTTATCAGCAGCGCGTCGGTATTGCCCAGGCCATCGTCCACGAACCCGACCTGATCATTCTCGACGAACCCACGGTGGGCCTCGATCCCAACCAGATTCTCGACATCCGCACGCTGATCCGCGAACTCGGCCGCGCACACAGCGTGATCCTGTCGACGCACATCCTCACCGAAGTCGAAGCGGTCTGCGACCGCGTGCAGATCCTGCACCACGGTGAGCTTGTGTTCAGCAACACCATCGCCGGCCTGCGTGAATTCCAGCGCGGCCGGACCGTCACTATCAGCCTGTACCGCGCGCCGCCGATCGAAACGCTTCGCGGCATCGAAGGCGTATCCACCGTCGATGCGGACGGCGATGGCCGTTTCCGCATCCGCTTCGCACCTGATGTCGATCCCACTGCCACCCTGGTGGCACGCGCCGGCGCCGAAGACTGGGGCCTGCACCAACTGACACCGGCGCAGACCAGCCTTGAAGATGTCTTCGTGCACCTGACCCGGGGCGACAGCACGGGAGGTTCCCCGTCATGATTTTCACCATTGCCGGCAAGGAACTGCGCGCACTGTTCACCTCACCGCTGGCCTGGCTGGTGCTGACGGTGGTGCAGGTCATCCTCGGGTATGGCTTCCTCAAACGTCTTGATGATTTTCTGCAGATTCAGTCGCAACTGGCGCAGCTCGCCAGCCCGCCGGGGGTCACCGAATTGGTCGCAGCACCGACCTATGCCACTGCAGCGGCCGTGCTGCTATTCGCGGTACCGCTGCTGGCGATGCGCATGATCGCAGAGGAACGGCGCAACCAGACCATGTCCCTGCTGCTGTCGGCCCCGATCTCGATGACTGAAATCATCATCGGCAAATTCACCGGACTGATGGCGTTCCTGATACTGATCATCCTGCTGGTGCTCGCCATGCCGCTGACACTGACCGGCGCCACCAGCCTCGACATCGGTTTGCTGGCAACGCTGACGCTGGCGCTGCTGCTGCTCACGGCGAGCTTCGCCGCGGTCAGCCTGTATGCCTCCAGTCTCACGGCGCAGCCGATGGCCGCCGCGCTGCTCTCCTTCGGCCTGCTGCTGGCGATGCTGTTCATGGGCGAAACCGCGGGCGACAGCCTGCGCGCGCGCGGCTGGCCGATTCCCGCCGCCTTCGCCCAGGTGTTTTCACCGCTGCGCAATTTCGAACCGCTGGGCAAAGGCATGCTCGACTCCTATGCCATCGCCTGTCCGCTGCTGCTTGCCGCGGTCTTCCTGATCCTTGCCATCCGCCGCCTCGACGGACGGCGGCTGCGCGGCTGAACCATGCTGATTACCCGTCGCCTGCGCTGGCAGTTCCTCGCCCAAAGCGGCGTCTTTGTACTGCTGCTCGCGCTGCTGGTTGCGCTGCTCGCCTATTTCGCCCGCGAATACCGCATCGAACACGACCTCACGCGTGGCGCGCGCAATACGCTGTCGGCGACCACCATCGGCGCGCTGAAACAGCTGCAGGGTCCGGTCAGCATCAAAGCCTACGCAGTGCGCCAGGACAGCAGCGGCAGCAATGTGCACAAGATCATCGAAGAACGGGTGCGCCCCTATCAGCGCGTCAAATCCGATCTGCAGCTGCAACTGATTGATCCCCGCGAACAACCCAAACTCGCCGCCGAGGCCGGCCTGCGCACGCCGAACGCGCTGGCCATTGAATACCAGCGCCGTATCGAGCAGATTCCGCTGGCCGAATTCAGCGAGCAATCGTTCACCAATGCACTGCTGCGTCTGGCGCGTGGCGCCAACAATCTGGTGCTGTGGATCGACGGTCACGGCGAACGCAAGCTCGACGGGCTCGCCAACCACGACCTCGGCGCCTTCGGCCACCGCCTGCGCGAAAAAGGCTTCAGCATTTCCAGCCTTAATCTCGCGGTCGCCCAGGAAGTTCCGGAAAATGCCGCGCTGCTGGTACTGACACAGCCGCAGGTTGAACTGCAGGCGGCGGAAATTGACAAGCTGCTGCGTTATGTCGAACGCGGCGGCAATCTGCTGTGGCTTATCGACACCGAGCCCCTGCGCGGGCTGCAGCCGCTCGCGGAAAAACTCGGACTCGTGCTGACGCCGGGAACCGTGGTCGATCCTGCGCTGGCGCCGCGCAGCGGCCCGCCGGTATTTGCCGTCGCCACCAATTACGCGCGGCACCCGGTCGTCGGCACGCTGCAGTACAACACGCTTTTCCCGCATGCCCGCCAGATCGGCGCCGATGACGGCGCCGGCTGGACAGTCACCCCGCTGATCGACGTCGCCCAGCGCGGCTGGGTGGAAGTGGGCAAGCTGGACGGCAAACCGGTGTTCGACAAGGCGCGCGACTTCCCGGGCCCGGTCAACGTCGCCAGCGCCTTTGAGCGTACGTTCGGTGACCGCGAACAGCGTGTCATCGTCGTTGGCACCGGACATTTCCTGTCCAACAGTTTTCTCGGCAACGGCGGCAATCTGGCACTGGGTTTGGGCATGCTCAACTGGCTTGCCGGTGAAGATGCCATGGTCACCATCGACGCACGGCCGGCAGCGGACACGCGCATTGAAATCGACAGCACCCAGCTTTATCTGATCGCCTTTGTCGTGCTGTTCGCGCTGCCGCTGCTGTTCGCCGTTACCGGCATCGCGGTGTGGTGGCGCCGGCGCAACGCGCGCTGAAGCGCCACGTCATACGGTGGCAACCATCAAGCACGGCTGGCTGATCAATATCGCCCTGCTCGTTGCTGTCGCCCTGCTCACCTGGCTGGCATTGCGCGCGCCGTCGCGCGAAGAAGCCGCACGGACGCCGCTGTCGGCGGTCAAACCGGCAGCGGTGTCGCGCATCACCCTGACGCGTCCGGCCCGGCCCGCGATCACCATTGAGCGGCGCAGCGAACAATGGTGGATGACCGCGCCGTTCAAGGCGCGAGCCGATGAATTCCAGATCCTGCGCATGCTGACCATTCTCGAAGCGCAGCCGACCGCGCAGTTGCCGGCTACCGACCGTGCGCGCTTTGAACTTGAACCACCCTCGGCAGTGCTCGATATCGACGGCGTGCAATACGCGTTTGGCGGCATCAATACCGTCACCCGCGAACAATACGTGCTGCGCGGCGATACGATACATGCCGTTGAACTGCGCCACGGCGCGGGACTGCCGCTGAATGCGACGGCGCTGGTGCGTCGCGCGCTGCTCGCCGAAAACGAACAACCGGTCGCGGTGGCGCTGCCGGAATTCACGGTCAGTAAAAACGACGGGCGGTGGGTACTGTCACCGCCCTCCGAGGGGGCCGGCGCGGATGAGCTGCAACGGTATGTAGATCAGTGGCGCATGGCTTCAGCGGCAACTGCAGAGCCCTACGACCAGCGTCCGCCGCAAAGCGATATCCGCATTACATTGACGGACGGCAGCACGCTGACGATGGGCGTACTGCAGCGGCAACCGCAGCTGGTGTTATGGCGCCGCGACAACGGTCTGCAGTACAGCTTTCTCGTCGGTGCGGCGCGCAGTTTGCTGGATAAACCGGGCTCGGCTCCGGGGCCCGTTGAAAAATACAAATAAAACAATAACTTACGATGCCAGAATTACCTGAGGTTGAAACCACCCGCCGCGGCCTGGCATCAGCGGTCGAACATCGACGCATCGAACGCGCCGTTGTGCGCCACCGCGGCATGCGGCAACCGGTACCGCGCGGCCTTGAACAACGGCTCGCGGGTGCGCACATCCATGGATTGTCACGCCGCGGCAAATACCTGCTCTTCAACTGCGAGCCGGTGAAGGACAAGGCGGGCACCCTGATCATACATCTCGGCATGTCGGGACGGCTGTGGCTGGTGAACACCGCTACCCCACCGGAGAAACATGATCACTTTGATCTCGTCATCGACAACGGTCGTGTGGTGCGGCTGCGCGACCCGCGGCGTTTCGGACTGGTGCTGTGGCAGGCCGGTCCTGACCCGCTCGTCCACCAGCTCCTCGCCGCCATCGGCCCCGAACCGCTGACCGCGGATTTCGACGGCGCCGTGCTGTACCGGGAAACACGCAGCCGCAGTGCGGCGATCAAGCTGGTGATCATGGACAGCCATGTGGTCGCCGGCGTCGGTAACATTTACGCCAACGAGGCACTGTTTCACTCGGGTATCGATCCGCGCACTCCCGCGCAACGGGTCAGCCGAGAGCGCTGCGACCTGCTGGCTCAGCACATCAAGAATACGCTGGCAGCCGCGATTGATGCCGGCGGCAGTTCGCTGCGCGACTATGTCGGCAGCGACGGCATGGCGGGAAATTTCCAGAACCAGTTTCTGGTGTACGGACGTGCCGGCGAACCCTGCACGCGTTGCGGCGCAACAATCCGTGAATTGAAGCAGGCCCAGCGCGCAACCTGTTACTGCCCGTCCTGCCAGAAACGCTGAAGCAGCGGCAAAAGCCGGTCAGGCCGCCTTCTGCGCGGTGAGCTTGAGGTACTTCTGCTGCAGATCTTCCTTCGATTCGCTGCGGTCGGGATCCAGCGGGATGCAATCCACCGGACACACCTTCTGGCATTGCGGCTCGTCAAAATGACCGACGCATTCAGTGCACTTCTCGGGATTGATGACGTAGATTTCCTCGCCGGCGGAAATCGCCTCGTTCGGACATTCCGGCTCGCAGACGTCGCAATTGATGCACTCGTCGGTAATCATCAGCGCCATGATGAACCCCGCATCATTTGCCCCCGAGATCCTTGATCTTGTTTTTCAGGCATGCGGCCACCGTCGGCGATACGAACTTTGACACATCGCCACCCATTACTGAAATTTCGCGCACCAGCGTCGCCGACAGGAACATATACTCCTCGCCCGGCGTCATGAACACGGTCTCGACTTCCGGATACAGCTTGCGGTTCATGCCGGCCAGCTGGAATTCATAATCGAAGTCGGAAACCGCACGCACACCGCGCATCACCACGCGCGCGTCGTGTTCCTTCACAAAATTCATCAGCAACCCGGAAAATCCTTCCACTGAAACGTTGCTGACGTCGGCAAGCGCACCACGCGCAATGTCGATGCGCTCGGCCAGCGTGAACAACGGCCGCTTGGTCCGGCTGTCGGCAACCGCGAGCACGACATGATCAAACAGGCATGCCGCGCGGCGCACCAGATCCTCATGCCCCAGAGTCATCGGGTCGAAGGTGCCGGGATAGACGGCTTTATTTTTCATGTTCCGCCCTTTTCAGGAGTTGATGGCTGACCTGGCCGGCACGTCCGGCCTTGAAGATTTCCCAACCCGATCCGGCTTCCAGCGCTTCGCCGCGTTCACAGTACACCAGTGCGCCGGGTTTCAGACATTGCGGCAGCAGCGCCAACAGCTGCGGCCAGCAATCATCGGCAAACGGCGGGTCAAGAAAAACCACGTCATAACGGCCGCGATGATGCTTTATGAATTCTAGCGCATCGGCACGCACCACTTCCACCGCATCGCCCCCCAGCAGTTCGCGATTCGCCAGCAATGCGCTAACCGCCGCCGCATCGCGCTCGACGAGAACTACCCGGCGGGCGCCACGCGAGCCCGCCTCAAAGCCCAGTGCACCACTGCCGGCAAACAGATCCAGGCAGTCCTGGCCTTGAAGATCCTGGCCCAGCCAGTTAAACAGGGTTTCACGCACACGATCGGGCGTCGGCCGCAGGCCGGGGCGATCGGCAAAGCGTATGCGCCGGCTCCGCCAGGTGCCGCCGATGATCCGCACTTCGCAGTTTTTTGAAACCACAGCGGGCATCAGCGCGAGGCAGCCGCAGGCGCGGCGGCTGTCTGGTCGTGTCCGGCACCGACCACCACCGTCACCAGGCGATCCGGATCGACCCTACGTGCGAATGCCGCCTTGATATCGCCCGCGGTCACCCTTTCGATGTTGGCGACAAAGGTTTCCAGATAATCAACGGGCAGACCGTAAAAACCGATCATGGCAAGATAATCGTGAATCTTGCGGTTGCTGTCGATGCGCATCGGAAAACCGCCGACGATATTCTGCTTTGCCGCCACAACTTCTTCCGGCGTCGGCCCTTTGTCGATGAACTCCCGCAGCGTGCTTCTGACCACCGCCAGAGCCTGACCGGCCTGATCGCGACGCGTCTGCATGCCGATGACAAACGGACCGCGCGCCAGCAAGGGCGAAAAATAACTGTAGGCGGAATAAGCAAGGCCGCGCTTTTGCCGCACTTCTTCGGTGATGCGCGACACAAAACCGCCACCGCCGAGGATGTAATTGCCGACAAACAGCGTGAAATAGTCCGGATCATCACGACGGATACCCGGCGCGCCGATCATGATATGGCTCTGGCTGGCGGGGTGCTCCACCATCCGCGTCACCGCCGCCGGCAAAGACGGCGCCTCGGGAATCACCAGCCGCTGACCGTCGGACTTCGGGAGCGCGCGGGTCAACTGCTCGGCAATCGCCTCCGCCTCCTTGCGGGTGACATCGCCCATGATCGCCACCACAGCCTGTGCGGGGGCATAGTGCTTCCGGTAGAACGCTTTCAGGTCGTCGCTTTGCAGCTTGCCGACGGTATCCGCTTCGCCGGATGAACGCAGCGAATAAGGATGTTTGCCGAAAGCCAGCCGGTAAAACTCCCGGTTAACCCGGCTGTCCGGTGTCAAATCAGCCTCTTTCAGTGCGCTCACGTAACGGGATTTCTCGCGCTCGACAATGGACTCTGTAAAGGCGGGTGCGCTCAGCACACCGGCCATCACTTCCAACGCCTGGTTGCGCCGCTTCGGATCGGACAGGGTGCGCAGTATCAAGCCGCCGCGGTCGCTGTCGAAACGATTGCTCATCTGGGCGCCGACGTCGGCCAGCGCGCGGGCGATATCATCCTCGTTCATCCCCGCAGCACCAAGGCGCATCAGCCCGTTGGTCATCGCCGCCAGGCCGGATTGGGCCGGCGTGTCGAATGCAGAACCCGCCGGCACATCGACCGATACGTCGAGAATCGGCAGGCCGCGGTTTTCGACAAAGTAAACTTTCGCGCCGGTTGAAGTGCGCCAGTGTTCAATCGGCAGGATCGCGTGAGCCAGCTGGGCGACAGACAGCAGGGCAAAGGCGCAGAGTGTGCGGATCATCGGTTTCATAGTCATCTCAGTTGCCATGGCGAATGCCTGCGGGCGGCGCGGTCCGTGCAGGCGCAGTGCTCAGGGGCTGCGGATCCAGATAGGCCACCGTCAGTCCGTCGTCGACCAGATATTTGCGCGCCACTTCACGCACCTGCTCCGGGGTCACCTGCTGCAGTTTCTCGATAAACAGATTCTCGTCACGATACGAAAGACCGACCGCTTCCAGCCAGCCCATCTGCCGCGCCTGGAAAAACATTGAATCACGCTGGTAGACCTGACCTGCAATGGCCTGTGCCTTGACGCGTTCCAGCTCCTGCTGGGTCACACCTTCTTCAATCACCCGTTGCACCTCACGGCGCAGGCCCTGCTCCATCTCGGCTGCCGTTTTACCCTGCGCCGGCGTGCCGCTCAGATAGAAAAATCCAGGGCCGCGGCCGACGCCTTCGTAACTGGCACCCGCTGCCGCTGCAAGACGATCGGTCTTCACCAGGCGCTGTGGCAGCCGGGCAGCAGCATTGCCGCTCAATACACTCTCCAGCATGTCCAGCGCATAGGGTTCCCATTCTTCTTTCGGCTTGGTCAGTCGCGGCGTGCGGTAAGCCATCAGCACCTGCGCCTGTTCGGCGGGCACTTTCACGGTCAGCCGCTTCAAACCCAGCTGCGGCGGCTCATCCTGCGGCTTGCGCAAGGGCAAGGTCTTACTCGGGATTAGCCCGAAATGCTGCTCGGCCAGCGCAAAAACTTCCGCAGGCACCACATCACCCACCACCACCACGATGGCATTGTTCGGCGAGTACCACTGTTCGTAAAAACGGCGCGTGTCCTCGATGGTCAGATTTTCCAGGTCGTTCATCCAGCCGATCACCGGATTGCGGTAGGGATGCGCGGTCAGCGCTGTCGCCATCAGGCGTTCATACATGACGGATTGCGGCCGGTCATCGGTACGCCAACGCCGTTCCTCCATCACCACCTTGATTTCCTTGGCGAATTCCTCTGGCGACAGCACCAGATTGACCATGCGGTCCGCCTCCAGCCGGAACGACAGCGGCAAGGCGGATTTGTGCAACGTCTGGAAATAACCGGTGTAATCGCGGCTGGTAAACGCATTTTCACGTCCGCCCGCAGCAGCGATCAGCCGCGAAAATTCTCCGGCTGGTACTGCTTTCGTACCCTTGAACATCATGTGCTCCAGCACATGAGCCACGCCGGTGATGCCGCCCTGCTCATCAACACTGCCGATGCGGTACCAAACCATGCTCGCCACCACCGGCGCACGGCGATCCGGCTTGACGATGACGCGCAGGCCGTTGGCCAGATCTTTCACCGCAACATCGTCGGCCGGCGCATTGGCCGCAGATGCGACAGGCAGTCCGGCACAGGTCAGCATCAGAACAAAAAGGATTTTGGGCAAAGCAGTCATGGTGTTCCGTCTGGTTAAGCCTTGCCGGCGGCAAGGCCCTGTTAGAATTGTAGCCAATTAACACTCCGGCCCGGCGCGTATCCGCACCGCCCACATCTGACCACGACATTCATGTTTGGTTTCGGCAAAAAAAAAGAAACCGGGGACTTACCGGAAACCGGCTGGCTGGCCCGCCTGCGGCAGGGTCTCGGCAAAACACGCGCCCAGCTGGGTGACAGCCTGGGCGCCCTGTTCGGCGCCGGACGCAAGCTGGATGAAGCCTTCTACGAGGACCTGGAAACCGTACTGCTGACCGCCGATGTCGGCGTCGCCGCAACCGCGCATCTGCTCGAAGCGCTGCGTGCAAGGGCACGGCGCGGGCGTTATACCGAAGCCGCACAGCTGCGTGACGGCCTGCGCGAAGAAATGTGCGTCATGCTGCAGGCCGTGGCGCAACCGCTGGAAACCGGTTCGGCGAAACCTTTTGTCATCATGCTCGCCGGCGTCAACGGTGCCGGCAAAACCACATCGATCGGCAAACTTGCCCATTATTTTCAGGCACAAGGCAAATCCGTACTGCTCGCCGCAGGCGACACCTTCCGCGCAGCGGCGCGCGAGCAGCTCGCGGCATGGGGCGAACGCAACAACGTAACGGTGATTTCACAGGCTTCAGGCGATGCCGCCGCGGTGATATTCGACGCCATCAACGCAGCGCGGGCACGCGGTATCGATATCGTGCTCGCCGATACCGCAGGCCGCCTGCCCACACAGCTAAACCTGATGGAAGAAATCCGCAAGGTGAAGCGGGTCATCGACAAAGCGATGCCCGGCGCGCCACATGAAGTGCTGCTGGTGCTGGACGCCAACACCGGCCAGAACGCGCTGGCGCAGCTCTCGGCCTTTGATGCCGCGATCGGCGTCACCGGCCTGGTGCTGACCAAACTCGACGGCACCGCCAAGGGCGGCGTCATTGCCGGCATCGCGCACAGCCGTTCCGGCAGACCGCCGGTCCCGGTACGTTTCATCGGTGTCGGCGAAGGCATGGACGATCTGCGTCCCTTTGTCGCCGATGATTTTGTCACGGCATTGCTCGGCGCATGACCCAGATCGTCCTCAGCAGCGTCAGCAAACGTTATCCCGGGGGGCATGACGCACTGGCCAACATCACGCTAACCGTGGAAACCGGCGAGCTGGTATTCATTACCGGCCACTCCGGCGCCGGCAAAAGCACTCTGCTGAAACTGATGGCGGCGATCGAACGGCCGACCTCGGGATCGGTCATTGTCAACGGCCAGAACATCGGCACGCTGCGCGCCCGCGGCATTCCCTTTCTGCGCCGCAATTTCGGCCTGGTGTTCCAGGACCACAAGCTGCTGTTCGACCGCAACGCCTTCGAGAACGTGATGCTGCCGCTCGACATCACCGGATACGACCGCCGCGAAAGTGCGCGCCGCGCGCGCGCCGCCCTCGATAAGGTGGGCCTGCTGCACAAGGAAAAAGCGCGGCCGATCGCGTTGTCCGGCGGTGAACAGCAGCGCTTGTGCATTGCACGGGCCATCGTGCACCGCCCTGCCGTCCTGCTCGCCGACGAACCGACGGGCAATCTGGACGCGGAATACGCCACTGAAATCGGCACGTTGTTCAGCGACTTCAACCAGGTCGGCGTCACCGTCGTACTGGCCACGCATGATGCCCAGCTGGCAGCGCGGCTCGATCCGCGCATCGTCAACATCCGCGGCGGAAGGCTGGTCGCATGAGAGCCTGGGCTTCCGCGCACCGCCGCGCCTGTGTCAGCGCCTTTGCGCGCCTCACAGCGACACCGCTGGCCAATCTGCTCAATATCACGGTCATTGGCATCGCCCTCGCCCTGCCGCTGGGATTTTATGTGGTACTCGCCAATCTGCAGGGACTCGCACGCGATTTCTCGCCGCAGCCGGAAATCAGCATCTTCCTTGTTGCCGAGGCGACCGCCGCCGACGTACGAGTTCTTGAACTCCGTCTCAAGTCGCGTGCAGGGCTGGCAGGCTTCCGCTTCGTGCCTCGGGCACAGGCGCTGGAACAGCTGAAGTCACGCTCGGGACTTGCCGACGTCGCCGCCGGACTTTCCGGTAATCCGCTCCCGGATGCCTTTGTCGTCACTGCCGGCGCCGGCGATGCCGCCGCACTGGAAACCCTGCGTGCGGAATTCGCCGCCTGGCCTAAAGTCGCGGAAGCACATGTCGATTCGGACTGGGCACGGCGGCTCGACAGATTGCTGGCGGTCGGCCGTTATGCCGTGCTGATGCTGGCGGCAGCACTGGCGCTGGCGTTGGTGGCGATCACCTTCAACACCATCCGTCTGCAGATCCTCACCCAGCGCGATGAAATCGAGGTCGCGAAACTGATCGGCGCCACAGACGGCTGGATCCAGCGCCCCTTCCTGTATTTCGGTGGACTCATCGGCATCGCCGGCGGTATCACTGCCTGGCTGCTGACTGCCCTTGCCCTGCTGGTTTTCAACAACCAGTTGGGCACGCTGGCCGGACTTTACGGGGTTCCGTTGAAGCTGACCCACCTCTTCTGGGCAGACAGCCTGTTCGCCCTGCTATTCGCCGCCGGCCTCGGCTGGTTTGGCGCCTGGCTCTCCGTGCGGCGCCACCTCAGCGCCCACAATCCTTCTTAAATAACTGTTTTTAAATATTTTTTATTAAAAATCCTCAGGGAACTCCGGCGTCCGTTGGCACTCATAAGCAGAGAGTGCTAAACTTCTTATCATGAAGGAGCTGACGATGAACACCATGTCTTTGCCCGTATTTTCGGCAACCGGCAGTCTGGAGACCTACATCCAGGCAGTGAACCGTTTCCCGCTGCTCACCCAGGAGCAGGAGACAGAGTACGCGCGCCGTCTGCGCGACACTGGCGACCTGGAAGCCGCGCGCAATCTGGTGCTCTCCCACCTGCGGCTGGTGGTTTCAATCGCACGCAATTATGTCGGTTACGGCCTGCCCCAAGCCGATCTGATCCAGGAAGGCAATATCGGCCTGATGAAGGCGGTGAAGCGCTTCGATCCGGAGCGCGGTGTGCGCCTGGTGTCCTTCGCGATGCACTGGATTCGCGCCGAAATCCACGAATTCGTCCTGCGCAACTGGCGGCTGGTGAAAATCGCCACCACCAAGGCCCAGCGCAAACTGTTTTTCAACCTGCGCAGCATGAAACAGGATCTGGGTACGCTGGATTCAGCAGAAGTGAAGAAAATTGCACGCGAACTCGGCGTCAAACCGGCAGAAGTCGTTGAAATGGAAACACGGCTCGGTGGCCAGGATCTGGCGCTGGAACCCACCGGCGATGACGAACGCGAGCAGTTTGCGCCGATTGCCTATCTCGCCTCCGACGATGCTGCACCGGATGTAGTACTCGAAACTGAACAGACGGCGCGTCTGCGCGGCGAAGGTCTGGAAAAAGCCCTGGCCAGTCTCGATCCGCGCAGCCGCCGCATCATCGAAGCGCGCTGGTTGACTGAAAATGCTGTTGTTACGCTGCATGATCTGGCTACCGAGTTCGGCGTGTCGGCTGAACGCATCCGCCAGATCGAAAACAAGGCGCTGGATAAAATGAAAACGCTGATCACGGCCTGAGCAAGCATGCAGGTCAAACAAAAAGCCCCGGGGAACCGAGGCTTTTTTATGGTTTCAGCAACTGCCGGATGTCATGGAGCAGGGACGGGGCGCCGGCGCCATACTGGGCAAACAGTCTTAGACGACCCTCCGTATCCAGAATGTAAGTGCCGGCGGAATGATCCATGGTGTAGGCGCCGCCTTGCAGTTTCTGCTTCTGATAAAAAATCTTGAATTCCTTCGCAGCGCGGGCCACCTCGTCGGCGCTGCCGGTCAGCCCGAGAAAGGCCGGGTTGAAAACCGGGACGTAATTCTTCAGTACGTCAGCGGTATCCCGCTCGGGATCGACGGAAACAAACAGCACCTGCACGCGCGCCGCGTCAGCGCCCAGTTCCTTCATGACCACGGCCATTTCGTTGAGCGTGGTCGGGCACACGTCGGGACAATGGGTGAAACCGAAAAACAGGGTGACGACCTTGCCCTTGAAATCGGCCAGCGTGCGTGGTTTCCCGTTGTGGTCGGTCAGTTCCAGCGTTTTACCGAAGGAAGCACCGGTGACATCAGTCAGCTTAAACACCGGCTTTACGTCCTGACCGCCGCAGCCTGCCAGCGCAATCACCATTCCGGCCAGCAACGCCGCGAGAAAAGTTTTCATCCGGTCAGAACAGCAACTGCAGATAGTGATCCATCAGAAGCGCGGCAAATATCAGCGTCAGATAGAGAATCGAATAACGAAAAGTGCTTCGCGCCAGCTCGTCGCTGTATTCGATATAGATCTTAACGGCATAAAACAGGAACACCGCGCCGAGCGCCATTGCCGCCACCAGATAGGGCATTCCGCTGAGACGGGTCACGAAAGGCAGCGCAGAACAAGCCAGCAGCACAATGGTGTACAGCAGCACATGCAGACGGGTGAACTTGTCACCATGGGTCACCGGCAGCATCGGTACGCCGGCCTTGGCATATTCATGCTTGCGGTACAGCGCCAGCGCCCAGAAATGCGGCGGTGTCCACGCAAAAATGATCAGGAACAGCGTCAGTGCCTGCGACGTGACGTCACCGGTCACCGCAGCCCAGCCGAGTACCGGCGGCATCGCACCGGAGGCGCCGCCGATGACGATGTTCTGCGGGGTCATCGGTTTGAGGATGACGGTATAGATGACGGCGTAACCGACGAAGGTGGCCAGGGTCAGCCACATCGTCAGCGCATTGACCCAGTGATACAGCAGCGCGAGCCCGATGCCGCCGACGATGCCGGAAAAAATCAGCGTCTCCAGCGTCGTGATCTGACCCCGCGGCAGGGGACGGTATTTGGTACGCGTCATCAACGCGTCAATCTTCTGCTCGACCAGGCAGTTCACCGCAGCGGCGGCACCGGCCACCAGCGCGATACCGACGGTGGCGGCAATCAGGATTACGGGCGGCACCATACCCGGCGTCGCCAGGAACATACCGATCACCGCGGTAAAGACAATCAGCGATACCACGCGCGGCTTGGTCAGCGCGTAGAACTGCCGGATGCGGGATGAAGGCGGGCTTGGTGCGAGGGTGGTGGACATCAGGGAGCAGGCTTCCGACGGAGGGCGAAGTTTATCACCACCGCGGTCAGCAATAAAATTGCGGCGCCGGCATTGTGAGCGGCGGCCACAGCCAGAGGCAGGCCGGCCACAACATTGGCAATGCCCAGCGCCAGCTGGACAAGCAGCACGGCCAACAGTGCGGCGCCGTAACGCGCCAGCCCGCGGTCGCGCAGCAGCGCCAGCGCAAAACCGCCAACATAAACAAAGGTCAGGGCCGCGCCGACCCGGTGCGTCCAGTGAATGGCGGTAATCGCGTCATAACTCAGATGGGTACCCGCAGCGGTCATGCCCAGTTCGCGTATCAGCTGGAAGCCGTGACGGAAATCCATTTCAGGGAACCAGACGCCGTGGCAGGTCGGAAAATCGATGCAGGCCAGCGCGGCATAGTTGGTCGATACCCAGCCACCGAGCATGATCTGCGCGATCACGATCAGCAAGGCCAGCAGCGCCCAGGGACGAAGTCGCACGGCGGCAAGTGATGCCGGCTGGAATTTTTCCTGGCGCAGGCCCAGCCAGACCAGCAGCGCCAGCGTCGCCAGTCCGCCGAGCAGATGCAGCGTAACAATGACCGGTTTCAGCAGCATCGTCACCGTCCACATGCCCAGGGCCGCCTGAAACGCGACCAGGCCCACCAGACTGGTAGCCAAAAACGGTGATTGCTGCAGTTCGCGTCGGCGCAACCATGCCGTGAAAGCAATGGCGAGAATCACAAGCCCAAGACCGCCGGCAATATACCGATGGAACATTTCCTTCCATGCTTTGCCCAGTGACACCGGCCCGTGGGTACCGCCCTGCTCCTCGACGGCCTTGGCAATGTCATCCTGGGCGTGGTGCGGCGTCAGTTCGCCGTAACAGCCGGGCCAGTCGGGACAACCCAGTCCGGCATCGGACAACCGGACATAGGCGCCGACCACAACGACGACAAAGGTGTAAATCACCGCAAACCAGACAAGCTTCCGGAACATTTAAATACCCGCCCCAAACAGTTGATAGTGTGTCATCCGATGCGCGATACCTTGAGCAGCCGCTCAAGGTCCTTGCGCATGCGGCTGGGATCGGCGTCGCGCGGATAACGCAGCACCAGATTGCCCAGCGGATCGACCAGATAGATATGATCAGCAAGCGCGCCCTCGAAAGGCAGCTGATCGAGCACCTTGCTGCCGGCCGCCTTCACCAGCCAGGTGCCTTCAAATTCGCTGCTCAGCCGCTGCGCCGGCTCACCCGCGCCGGTAATCAGCCACACGCGTTCAATGCGCTCGGGGTATTTGCCCTGGGTTTTGCGCACCTGGCGGATCTGCCACAGTTTTTTCTCGCAGTAGGCATCGCAGGCGGCGTCATCAGCCAAGACAAAAAGCCACTTGCCTTCGAGCTGACTAAGTGAAAAGGCGGCGCCGTCAGCAAGCGTCATCGGTGCACGTGACAGTTGCCTTGCATCCATCAGCTCACCGTAATTCACCCGCCCCTCGGGCCGGTAAAAATAATAGGTGGTAAATGAGGCGATGAACGGGGCGATACAGACCGCTGCAACCAGCCACAACGTCTTACGGCTGGTCCGCGGGGCTTCGTTTGACATGGGTCACCAGATAATAAATAAAAATGGCAAAACTCAATGCGTACCATTGAAAGGCATAGGCAAGATGCGTATTGCGGCCGAGATCGGGTCGCTTCCATTCCCGCTTGAGACCGTCATCAACAGCACTGTCCTGCTGGATCACGAAGGGCTGCAGATCCAGCCCGGTCGCCTGGCGATAGCGCTCGAACACCAGGTTCTGCCAGACATTTCCCTCCGCAACCTTGGTCGACAGTTCCATGAATTTTTCGCTGTATGTCACAGCCGTACCCTTGACCAGCTGTTCGCCGGCAGGCGTTTCAACCACCGGCAGGCTGCGGTCGCGGCCGGCCGCAACCCAACCGCGGTTGACCAGCACATAACGCTTCGAGCCGGCAATGCGCAGCGGCGTGGCCACGTGATATCCGGGCTGATGCTGGTACAGGCGATTATCGACAAAGACGGTGTATTTCGGTTCAAACTCGCCGCGCACCTCGACGCTGCGCAGCAGGATGTCATCGGATGCCAGCGGCGCGGCGCCGACGCTGACCACTGACTCCAGCGACAGCGCATCCTGGCGGTCCTGCAGGCCCTGCTTGTAATCCGCGCGGCTGCTCTGCCATTCGCCCAGAAAAAATGTCAGCGCAATGCCGGCAACCGCCGCTACCGTCGTCAGTAACCGGGGGTGGAATGCAAAGGCGCCAAAAGTGATTACAGCCATCGGATTTCCGGTTGGGTTACACTGCGGTGCATAACATCATGCGCATCATCGTCATACTGTTCATCGTGATCATTTTCGCCAGCCTCGGGTCGGCGCTGTTTTACATGATCCGCGACAAGGGTACGACCGAACGCACGGCAAAGGCACTGACGGTCAGGGTGGCACTGTCGGTACTGTTGTTCCTGCTGCTGATGCTGGGCTTTCATTTCGGCCTGATCACCACGCGACTTTAGACACAAGCGGCGCACACTCGTTCCAGCGCCCTTGCGCCGGTCCGCATCAAAAAAAACGCCGCGTATCCCGCGGCGTCCAAATTCCCGTGTCGGGGGCACCTCCTCCCCGTGCGAACCGTGCTTAGCCGGCCTCTGAGCTGGACTGCGCTGTCCGCCGTCTTGTGATCCGTTACAGCCAGTAAACGACCACGAACAGGAACAGCCAGACCACGTCGACGAAGTGCCAGTACCAGGCCACACCCTCGAAACCGAAGTGGTTGTCCGGCTTGAAGTGACCGGCGACGCTGCGGAACAGGATCACCCACAGCATGATGGTACCTACCGTGACGTGGAAACCGTGGAAACCCGTCAGCATGAAGAAGGTTGCACCGTAGGCGCCCATCGTCATTTTCAGGTTCAGGTCGCTGTAGGCGTGGGCATATTCATAAACTTGGAAGCCCAGGAAGATCATGCCGAGCGCGATGGTCAGCACCAGGCCCCAGATCAGGTGGGTGCGGTTGTTTTTCAGCAGCCCCCAGTGCGCCCAAGTCAGCGTCACACCTGAAGTCAGCAGCAGCGCGGTATTCAGCGCGGGAATACCCCAGGCGCTCATCGGCGAGAAGGTTTCCTTGATGCCGGGGCCGGTGGCGGGCCAGTCGGCCTTGAATCCGGGCCACAGGAACTCCTGATGCGTCAGCGAACCGAGGTCCGGTACCGAAATGCTGCGCATGTAGAACAGCGCACCAAAAAAGGCGGCGAAGAACATCACTTCGGAAAAAATGAACCAGCTCATGCCCCAGCGGAATGAAATGTCGACCTGCTTGTTGTAGTTGCCGCCCTCGGATTCATGAGCAACCGCAGTAAACCAGCCGGCAAACATGAAAAACAGGATCAGGAAACCGATGCCCAGCAGGGCATAACCCAGCGGCATGTGATTGACCGTGAACGATGCGCCAAAACCCAGAAAACCGATGGCGATCGAGGCCACGATCGGCCAGTTCGAAGGCTGCGGCAGATAATAGTTGCCAGATGCTTGATTCGACATATTCACTTCTCCCCTGAATCCTTGTGTTCAATCACAATCGTGCGACGGATCATCTCAGCACCAGCCGCACTACAGAAACCACAGTTCCCACGAACGTCGCCCCCGCAATCACGGCGACAATGATCACCTGCACCGGCGTCACCACGATACTTTCGTGGTCGGCACGCTTGCGGATGCCGAGAAACGCCGATAGCACCATGCGCACCACCTGCAGCAGCGTGGCTTTTTGCGGAGCTTCTGCCATCGCAGTCATCACCCCTGCCCGCCGGCTTTCGGCACCGCAGCGCCCTTGACCTCGAAGAAGGTGTAGGACAGCGTAATCGTGTTCACATCGGCCGGCAGCGTCGAATCAATCACGAACTGCACGGGCATGCGCTTGCCTTCACCCGCCTGTAGCGGCTGCTGCTTGAAACAGAAACATTCCAGCTTTTTCACGTACGATGCCGCATGCTTGGGGCCATAACTTGGGATCGCCTGCCCGACAATGGCGTTGGCACTGTTGTTGCGGACGTCATATTCAATCTGGATCATTTCGCCCGGATGCACCCTCACGCTGCGCTGCACCGGCTTGAAATCCCATTCGAGTCCGTGGGCATTGGAATCAAACTCCAGCGTCACCCAGCGCGACTTGTCGATCTGCGTATTCTCGACCGCGGCCGCCGGCTTGATCAGGTTATTGACCCCGGTGACTTCGCAGATCTTTTCGTAGAATGGCACCAGCAGAAAACCGAAGCCAAACATCGCCACCGCGAATATCGACAGCCGCGTCATCATACGGCGGTTGGCGCGTTCGCTTTTCACGCTAATCATGTCAGTGGGCCAGCAGGTAATACTTGATCATCACGCCGAAGAAAAACGCAGCAACAATCAGCCACAGCACGGTGGCTGTGCGACGGTTGTTGCGTTTGACTTCAAGCTGGTTCATCTCGGATTACTTGATGACCGGCGGGGTTTCAAAACTGTGCCACGGAGCGGGCGTAGGCAGATGCGTCCACTCCAGGCTGTCCGCACCGTCCCAGGGCTTGTCCGGTGCCTTCTCTCCACTGGTGATGCACTTGATCACGATGTAGAGGAATAGCAGTTGCGACAGGCCGAAACCGAAAGCGCCGATTGACGAGATCATGTTGAACTCGGCGAACTGCAAGGAGTAGTCGGGAATGCGGCGCGGCATGCCGGCCAGGCCCAGGAAATGCTGCACGAAGAAGGTGACGTTGAAGAACACCAGTGACAGCCAGAAGTGCCATTTACCCAGCGTCTCGTTATACATCTTGCCGGTCCACTTGGGCAGCCAGAAATAGATGCCGGCGAAAGCAGAGAACAGCGCACCGGCCACCATCACGTAATGGAAATGCGCCACCACGTAATAGGTGTCGTGCAACTGAACGTCAACCGGTGTGATCGACAGCACCAGTCCGGTGAAACCGCCCAGCGTGAACAGAAACAGGAAGCCGAGCGAGAACAGCATCGGGGTTTCGAAGCTCAATGAACCCTTCCACATCGTCGCCACCCAGTTGAATACCTTGACACCCGTGGGCACGGCAATCAGCGCCGTGGCGTACATGAAGTAGAGCTGCGCTTCAACCGGCATGCCGGCGGTGTACATGTGGTGCGCCCAGACCATGAACGACAGGATGGCGATCGAGGCTGTTGCGTAGACCATCGAGGCATATCCGAACAGCGGCTTGCGGGAGAACGCCGGGATCACCTGCGACACCACACCGAAAGCGGGGATGGCGATGATGTATACCTCGGGGTGCCCGAAGAACCAGAAAATGTGCTGGTAAAGAACGGGGTCGCCGCCGCCGGCCGCATTGAAGAAATGCGTGCCGAAGTGACGGTCGGTCAGGGTCATCGTGACTGCACCGGCCAGCACCGGCATCACCGCAACCAGCAGGTAGGCGGTAATCAGCCAGGTCCAGCAGAACAGCGGCATCTTCATCAGCGTCAGCCCGGGGGCGCGCATGTTGAGGATGGTGGTTATGATGTTGATCGAACCCATGATCGAGGAAATACCCAGCGTATGGACCGCAAAAATCGTCAGGTCCATGGCCGGGCCGGCCTGGGTCGACAGCGGGGCATACATGGTCCAGCCCACACCGGCGCCACCACCGGGCATGAACTGGGCGGCGATCAGTAGCAGCGCCGCAGGCGGCAACAGCCAGAAAGAAAGGTTGTTCATCCGCGGGAACGCCATGTCCGGAGCACCGATCTGCATCGGGATCAGCCAGTTCGCGAAGCCGACGAAAGCCGGCATGATCGCGCCGAACACCATGATCAGGCCATGGTAGGTGGTCATCGAGTTGAAAAAGTCCGGACGGACAATCTGCAGGCCCGGCTGAAACAGCTCGGAACGGATGATCAGTGCCATGACACCGCCGACCAGGAACATGCAGAAGCTGAACCACAGGTACATCGTACCGATGTCCTTGTGGTTGGTCGACTTGACCCAGCGCATGATCCCGCTGGGTTTGTGTCCGTGATCGTCGTGGCCGTGGTCGTGTGAATGTGTGTGTGCTGCGTCCATTGCGTTCTCCTGGAGCCTGAATTAGTTCCGTGCGGCTTTGATTTCGGCCGGGGCCACGGCTTCGCCGGTCTTGTTCGACCAGTTGTTGCGCGTAAACGTGATCACACCGGCCAGATCGGCGTCGGACAGGTGTTTGAAGGAAGCCATTGCCGTGCCCTGCTTGCCGGCAAGTAGCAGCTTGATCTGGTCAGCCTTCGGGCCATTGACGACTTTCGATCCGGACAGCGCCGGGAACGACCCCGGAACGCCCATACCGGTAGCCTGGTGGCAGGCAACGCAGTTCTGCGCATAAACCTTTTCGCCGTGCGCTTTCAGCTCGTCCAGCGTCCAGCTCTTGTTGGGATCGACTTTTGCCGCGGCGATCTTTTTCTGCTGAGCGCCCACCCAGGCGGTGTAAGCCGCCGACTCCATCACTTCGACGACGATCGGCATGAAGCCGTGGTCTTTGCCGCAAAGCTCCGCGCATTGGCCGCGGTAGATGCCGGGCTTCTCGGCCTTGAACCAGGTATCGCGAATGAAGCCGGGAACGGCATCCTGCTTGACCGCAAGCGCCGGCACATACCAGGCGTGGATCACGTCAGCTGCCGTGGTCAGAATGCGGATTTTCTTGCCGACCGGCACCACCACGTGGTTGTCCGTCTCGAGCAGGTAGTTCGGATTGGCGTTGCGGCCTGCGACGTCGGTGCCTTCGATCTGGGCGCGCGGCGTGGACAGCGTACTGTAGAAGCTGATGCCTGCGCCTTCGCCCTTGAGGTAATCGTAGCCCCATTTCCACTGGTAACCCGTGGCCTTGATCGTCAGGTCAGCTTCGGAGGTGTCGCGCATGGTGACCAGGGTTCCGGTCGCCGGAACCGCCATTGCGATCAGAATCACAAACGGGATCAGGGTCCAGGCCACTTCAACCGCAGTGTTCTCGTGGAACTGGGCTGCCTTGTGTCCGACCGATTTGCGGTGCTTGAACACGGCATAGAACATGAATCCGAACACACCGATGAAAATCACGAAACAGATTGCCGTGATGATCGTATGCAGATCGTAGATTTTTTCGCCCAGCAACGTATGCGGCGTCTGCAGGTTGAGCTTGTATTCAGCCCACGCTGCGAACGACCAGAAAAACAGCGCGCCTGCTGCCGCCCAACGCTTGATCCCCTTGATGCTCATGCTTCCCCCGCTTTTGTAACCCGATTGATCCGCTAAAACCGATGAACGGCCAGACGGTTGCGCAATTCGCGCGCCAGCGTCTGCCGGCTTTCCTCGCTGCAAAACCGCCCGATGGCGACTTCCCGACCGTGTGAGCGCAGGGCAACCATACCCGCATTTCCGTTCACCAGCCGCACCCAGCAGCGATTGAACTCAAACTGTCTCGACTGCCCCTGCTCCCTGATTTCGACGAGTACGCGGTCACCGTCAAACTCCAGGCGCTCGAAATCACCCGAATGCCTGGCCGTCCACCACGCCGCAATGCCCAGACCTGCGATTTCGACACCGGCAAACGGTATGACCAGCCAGGCTCCGGCAACTGCAAACCCGACCGCCACCAGTGACAAAAACAGGGCCAAGGAACCGAAAATCAGTTTCAGCAGGCGCCAGTCCAGCGAACTGCAATGGCGCCTGAAATATGTAAATTCGGCACCGGCTTCCGCAAAATCCGCATCGTAATGGGGCTCTGTGGTCACTGGCGCCGAGTATCCTTTTAACCGCGCGGACTTTAGCACACCGGAAGGGACGGTCGCAACCGAAATGCCCTCTAAAAACAGTCGGTTTTCGCTCTTAAATAGCCTCATTAATGCGCTTGATGTCCAGTGCTTTTGTCACGCGATTGATTCCGGGTTTTGCTGCATGTTTGACGATTCCCAGCAACGGCGCCGGAATCCGTTCACGCAGGGTTTGCAAATTCTGCTCACGGCGCGCCATCGACGGATCAATCGCATTGGCAATCCAGCCTGCAATGCGCAAGCCCCGCGCCTGTGCGGCCTCGACGGTCAACAGGGCATGGTTGAGGCAACCAAGACGCAAGCCGACCACCAGCAGCAGCGGTAAATCCAGCTGTTGCGGGATTTCCGCCGCATTGAAACGCGGGGCCAGCGGCACCAACAGCCCGCCGACGCCTTCAACCACCACCAGATCGCTTCGCGCCGCGATCTGCACGTAACAGCGCTTAATCACGCTCATCCGGATGGTTTGTCCGGCCTCGCGCGCGGCCAGATGGGGGGCGATCGGCGGCGTAAAACAATAGGGATTCATGATCTTGCGGGACACATCAACGCCGGCGGCGGCACGCAACTGCTCGACATCCTCGTTGTATCGTACGCCACGGCGCAGCCGCGCACCGGCGGCGACCGGTTTCATCCCTGCCGCCTGCAGACCAAGGGCGGCCAGTCCGTGCAGCAGCGCGCAGGCCACCAGGGTTTTACCGACCCCGGTGTCAGTACCGGCGATGAAAATTCCCCGACCCGGCATCTCAGCCGCCACCGACCGGTTTGATATCGATCACCGGCCGGCCGCCGGGGCCGAGCCGCGGCATCGGCCGCCAGGCATGGCCGTAAATCACCTCGAAGCTCGCCGGCAGCTTGCCGTCGCGGCGAAAACTTTCGTACTGGCGCTCAACAGCCGCCAGCCACTGCTTGCCGGACAGCGCCGCAGGCCGGTTTTCGGCGGCGTTGTGCGCACCGATGGCTTTCAGATCACGCATCACCGCCCGCGTGTCGTCATAGGTCAGCGTGAACGTTTCCATGTCGATCACCGGGTCGGCAAAACCGGCCTCAACCAACATGTCGCCGATGTCATGCATGTCCGTGAAACGGCTG
>JAURHM010000010.1 GCA_030833315.1 Burkholderiales bacterium | reverse complement strand
GTGCCGCCAGGCACCCTGCTCAATCCGCAACATCCCGCCGCAGTCGTAGCCGGCAATGTCGAAACTTCGCAGTGCGTCACCGACGCGCTTTATGGCGCCCTCGGCGTGATGGGCGCTTCACAGGGAACGATGAACAATTTCACCTTCGGCAATGCCCGGCATCAGTACTACGAAACCATTGCCGGTGGTTCCGGTGCCGGGGATGGCTTTGACGGCACGTCCTGCGTGCAAACCCATATGACTAATTCGCGTCTCACCGATCCTGAGGTGCTGGAATGGCGTTACCCGGTGCGGCTCGACAGTTTTGCGATACGCCACAACAGTGGCGGTGCCGGTCGCTGGTGCGGTGGCGACGGCGCGATCCGCCGCATGCGTTTTCTTGAACCCATGACTGCCGCCATTCTCTCAGGCCACCGTCGCGTGCCGCCCTACGGCATGAACGGCGGCAGCCCCGGACGCACCGGGCGCAATGCCGTCGAACGCGCCGACGGCCGCGTGATCGAACTCGACGCCTGCGCCAGCGTGGAAATGAAGCCAGATGACATTTTCATTATCGAAACCCCGGGCGGCGGCGGATACGGCCCGGTAAAATAGCGTCCGAACTGACTACACCATTCGCTCAAAACTCATAAAATTTATTCAATAAAAACATATATTTAGGAATCATCATGGCCCGAGTACCACTGCTTGGCGAGGAGCGCAGCGATCTCGCCCCCTTCATCGCACGCGTCAAAGCCGAACGCGGCAAGCTGATCAACCTCTATCGCGTGCTGATGAACAGTCCGACCGTGGCTGCGGGCTGGCTCGATTTCAACAGCATCATCCGTTACAAGACTTCGCTCGATGCCGCGCTGCGTGAAATGATCATCCTGCGCGTGTCCCTGCTCAACGGCGCCGAATACCAGGCGCGCATCCACGGTAGCGGCCATGCACTGAAGGCCGGCGTGACGCCGGAACAGGTTGCCGCGCTGGGTGATGCGCAACCGGAAGGCGGGCTGTTCACGCCGGCGCAGCGTGCTGCACTGGACTGGACCGACGCGATAACCCGTCAGATTGAGGTTCCCGATGTACTGCATGTAGAACTCAAAAAACATTTCAACGACCAGGCCGTTGTCGAAATCAGCGTGCTCGCCGGCGCCTACAACATGCATACCCGCGTCGCACGCGCGCTGCGTATCGAACCCGAACAGAAATCATGAAAAAAGCGCAGCCCGTTCTGGTCGTTGAAAACGACCCCTTTCTGCGCCTGCTCGGTGTCATCCTCGATCCCGAACATACCGATCCGCAACGCATCGCCGCCTTCAGCGATTTTTTTGCTCACGATCTGCCGGACTTCAACGGCTGGCTGACCCAGCTGCGCGGCCGGCTGAAAAAACTTTACCCGGCAACCGTACATCTGGTCGATGACGAGGCCGCGTTGCACAAACACCTGCCGGACGCCGACATCGCGGTCATTGAATCCCTGCGTGTCGGCCCCGCCGAACTCGTTCTGGCACCGCGTCTGCGCGCCGTTCAGAAATACGGCGCCATCGCCAGCAGCATCGATGAACCCGCCTGCGCCGCACGACAGATTGCCGTGCTGAAACTGCGGCGCCGCGCCAATATCGCCTGCGCCGAACATGCCATCGCGATGATCCTCGGCCTGTCGCGCCAGTTGCATCGCGTCATCAACCGCATCAGCACCCAGTCATTGCAGGCAGCAGGATTCTCGCCGCGCACCTATGACCGCCGGCACACTGCCAATTCGAACTGGGCTCGTGTCCCGGGCATCACCCTGCTCCACGGCACGACGCTGGGCATCGTCGGCATGGGCGAAATCGGCCGAGAAGTCGCACTGCGCGCGACGGGCTTCGGCATGAATATCCTCTACCACCAGCGGACACGCATGCCGCAGGCACTGGAGACCGAATACCACGCCCATTACGCCGAACTCGACACGCTTCTGGAAACCTGTGACTGGGTGGTGATCTGCCTGCCCGGCAACGACAACACCCGCCATCTGTTCAATGCGCGGCGTCTGGCGCAGATGAAACCCGGCGCGCGTCTGATCAATATCTCGCGCGCGGAAATCGTCGACCGTGAAGCCGTCCTCGGCGCGCTGCGCTCCGGCCGTCTTGGCGGTTTTGCGCTGGACCCGCTGCACGAAGCGCCCGGCCGCGATGGCGATGAACTGCTGCAGTTTGAAAACGTACTGCTGACCCCGCATATCGCCGCCCAGCCGCGGTTCAATGCACTCAATGACATTGCAGACCTGATTACCGGACTCGAGGAACAACTGAAATGATCGCCGCCCAACTCACACTTTGCGCCGCATTGATCACCGCCGGCTTTGCCGCACAGGCCGCCGATAACTGGCCGTCACGGCCGATCCGCATGATCGCGCCCTTTCCCGCAGGCAGTTCAGTCGATGCCGCCGCACGGGTGATCACACCGCGCGTCGGCGAAACCCTTGGACAATCCATCGTCATCGATAACCGTGCCGGCGCTGCTGGCGCCATCGGTGCCGAACTGGGGGCGCGCGCCGCGCCTGACGGTTACACCATTTCCGGCGGCACCACCAGCACGCACGCGCTGTCGAAAGCCTTGAACCCACACCTCGGCTATGACCCGGAAAAGGATTTCGCGCCAATCACCATGTTCGGACACCTGCCGTATATCCTCGCTGTACACCCCGGCGTTCCAGCGAATAACCTGCAGGAGCTGATTGCGCTTGCCAAAGCCAAGCCGGGACTGATCCGTTACACCACCGTCGGCAATGCCAGCATGGCGCGTTTGGGCGGTGAACTGCTGTCCAATCTCACCGGCACGCAACTCACGCCGATTTCCTACAAGAGTTCTGCACAATCCGTGCTTGACACCCTGGCCGGACGCATCGAATTGCAGTTCGGCACCATGGCGCCGGTATTGCCGCATGTACGTGCCGGCAAGCTGCGTGCGCTGGCGGTCAGCAGCAGCACTCGCGCACCCGCATTGCCGGATGTGCCCACCGTGCAGGAAGCGGGTATCAGGAATTTCGAAGTAACTTTATGGGTTGCGGTTTTTGCGCCAGCCAAAACACCCCGGCCCATCGTCGATCGCCTGAACCGCGAGTTCGTCGCGGCCATCGCCGTGCCGCAGATCAGAGATGCGCTGATCACCCAGGGACTGCAGCCGGAAACGACCACACCCGCGGCATTTTCCCGCTATCTGTCTGCCGAGATCACCAAATGGCGCGATGTGGCGCGTAAGGCCAATCTGAAACCGGAGTAAACGGGACTGGAGAAACGGGACCGGAGAAACGGGCCGAGCGACGCCGTATTGCGCCTTTTAAAGTGCAGACCGCAGTTTCGCCGCGAGCCCTGTGCCGCTGAGGTAGGCGCCTTCGATGCGCCCATCAGCACACCAGTCACCGCAGGCGCCGATCCGCCGGCCGGCATGCCAGAAGCTGCCCGCGTTCAAACCGCGGGACAGCGCAAAGCGCCAGCGATGCGCACGGAACTCAACAGCTTCGGCATCAAAACCTGCCGCCGCACAAAAGGCATCCATCAGCAGCGGCGCCACCGTCTCCGCACTGTTTTCCAGATGCGCCTTCGACCACTCGGCATTCGCGTGCAGCACCCAACGCTCACCCGGCACGCGCCCCGGCCGTGAGGCATCGCGCATCACCCAGCCGATCACATCACTCTCGACAAATGCCGCGTCAAATTCCAGCGGAAGCGGCGCCTCATAACGAACCATCGCAGCCCAACAGGGTTCATGCCCGCCTTGTCGAAGCTGCACTGCCAGATCGGGAACAGCCACACACAATGGTGATGCCTGCGCCGCCGGAATCGCCAGCACCACTGCATCAAATCCCGAATCGCCGCCCTCTTCCCAGGACAGCCGCCATCCGGATTCACCCGGAGTGACCGCAGTGATCTGACACTCAAAATCGATTTCCAGATCTGCGGACAATGCGCGACAAACGGCAGTCATGCCCGGTGTTGCGACATAACGCTGCTCTGGATGTGACAGCGGGATTACCTCGCCCTGCTCCAGCCGAACAATGCGGCCGGCATAAGGCGCAACAAGGCCCTGCGCCAGCCACTGGTCCACAGCCGCACGGAACAGGGGATCACGCGCCGTGAAATACTGAGCACCATGGTCGTAGCTGCCGTGATCGGTACGCCGGGTCGACATGCGCCCGCCGGCACCGCGGCTTTTTTCAAACACCCGCACCGCATGTCCTGCATTACGCAGCGACCGGGCGCAGGCCAGCCCTGCAATGCCGGCACCCACCACCGCAATACGCAACATCACTCGGCCTTTCCACGACTGATTGCATCACCGGCATGTTTATCATCTGGACGGGGCCCTTGAGTCAGACCCGGATCCATCCCCATCAGGCGCAGCGCCCACGCCGACAGAAAACCGAGCACCAGGGGCCACCATTCATTCATCATCACAGCCAGTCCGGCGGCTACCAGATAGGTCATTGCCAGCAGCAGAGCACCTGAATGACGGTTACGCCACCAGGTGAAGACCAGCGCCGCAGCCAACAGCGCGAACACTGCGGCAATCACATAAATCACGATTTCCATTGCCAATAACCGTCAATAACCGGACCAGGACTGTTGAAAGGCTTCGAGGGTAGCATCAATTTTTCGATGCCGTCAGCGCTCTATAATGCATGACCCATTTGACACGGATCACCATGAAATCCGGAAGCCCGAAACAGGTTCTGACAACCTGCTGCGCCGCACACACCCTGCACGACGGATTGTCGGATCTGACCTATGTGCTGCTGCCGCTGCTGGCGCAGACTTTCGGCCTGACGCTGGCCCAGGTCGGCATGATCCGCGCTGCACACCGAACGGCAATGGCCGCCTTCCAGATCCCGGCAGGGCTTGTTGCGGAGCGTTTCGGTGAACGCAATCTGCTGGCCATCGGCACGGCATTGGCCGGAGCCGCCTTCGTCGGCCTGGGATTTGCGAACGGATTCTGGATGATTCTGGTCGCACTGTTTTTTGCCGGCATGGGCTCAGCCGTGCAACACCCGCTGTGCTCGACCATCATTTCAAATGCCTATCCGGAAGCCGGTCGCCGCACGGCGCTGGGCACTTACAACCTGTTCGGTGACGTCGGCAAATTCGCCTTCGGCGGACTGCTGAGCCTGTTGCTGATGGCCGGCCTGCCCTGGCAGGGTCCGGTAGTGGCCTACGGCTTCATCGGGTTGATCATCGCCGGTCTCGCCTGCTTCTGGCTGTCCGATTCACGCACCGCATCCCCGAATGAACAGGCAACCGCCGTCAAAGGATGGGGCATCCGCAACCGCCGCGGCTTCATCGCACTGTGCCTGATTGAAATCATCGACAGCAGCACGCGCGTCGGCTTCCTGACGCTGATTGCCTTCCTGCTGATCGACAAGGGCCTGTCCACCGGCTGGGCCACGCTGGCCGTACCACTGATTCTCGTTGGCGGCATGGCCGGCAAACTCGCCTGCGGCATGCTGGCCGAACGCGTCGGCATCATCCGCACCATCATCATCACCGAAGTGGTCACCGGTATCGGCATCTTCGCCGCAGTCGCGCTGCCCGGCGTGGCAGCGGCCTTACTGTTGCCGCTGCTCGGCGTGGCACTGCAGGGCACATCATCCGTGTTGTATGCCACCATCGGTGACCTTGTCGAGCGCGAGCGTCTGCCGCGGACATTCGGCCTGTTCTACACACTCGGATCACTGTGCGGCATCGCTGCGCCGCTGGGTTATGGCCTCATCGGCGATCATCTCGGGGTCAGCAATGCCATCGCGATGATGGGCATCGCCATTTTCCTGACGCTGCCGCTATGCGCCATTCTTCGTCCCAGCATCAGCGCCGAACCGATTAAAATCTGAACTTCAAAAGAGGAGCTTCAACATGACCAAACAACGCATCAGCTACGTTCCACTGGACAAAATGACGCCGGAAATGCGCGCGGAGATGGAACGCTGCGCGATAGAGGGAACGCCGCGTCCGGAAAGCACGGCAGTGCGCGCGCATGTGCCCGCCTGTTTCTGGTTCTTTGCCGATTCCTGGAACAACGTATTCCGCAACGGCATCCTCGATCATGCAATCAAGGAAGTCTGCAGGCTTTATGTGTCGCGCTCGGTAGTTTGCGAATTCTGCGGCAATCAGCGCTCGATCAAAGGCCAGCAGGCCGGACTGCAGGAAGCACAGGTCGATGACCTGATGAATTTCGAAAAATCGCCCAACTACAATGAACGCCAGAAAGCCGCGCTCGCCTACGCCGAAGCCATCGTCTGGCGCACTGAAACCGATGACGCGTTCTGGCAACGCATGCACCGCCATTTCAACGAACCGGAACTGGTCGAACTCGGTTGCGCCATCGGCCTCACCTTCGGCCAGCAGAGTTGGCTGCGCCTGCTCAACATTGATCATCACCAGGTGATGGCCGGCACCACAGCCTCGATGGCTCCGGGCTTCGAAACGGCAGAGGCTTTGGCCAAAACCAAGGCAGCCCCCGAATACTGGGCACGGAAATCGGCCACCCAATCCCGGGCCTGACCATCCGGGCCTGCGCCGAGTAAAAATAATTAAGTAATTGTTTTAATTAATAAATATTTAATCCACCCCGTGAAGCAAGATACCCACCAAGGAAAAGGCATGCTGGATCTCAAAGGCAAGGTTGCATTCGTCACCGGTGCAGGCTCCATCGGCGCGGGCTGGGGTAACGGCAAGGCCACCGCCGTATTGCTGGCCCGTCAGGGTGCCAAGGTTTTCGGCACCGATATCAATCCGGCCGCCGTCGAAGAAACCCGCGCCATCATCGCCAAGGAAGGCGGCGTCTGCTTCACCACCACCTGCGACATGACCGACTCCGATTCGGTCAAAAAGTCCGTCGACGCCTGCATTGAGCGTTTCGGCCGCATTGATATCCTGATCAACAATGTCGGCGGCTCGGCGCCCGGTGATCCGGTCAGCATGAGCGAGGAAGTCTGGGATCGCCAACTGGATCACAATCTGAAAACCGCCTTCCTCGGCTGCAAACACGTGCTGCCGATTATGGAAAAACAGGGCAGCGGCGCCATCGTCAATATTTCTTCAGTCGCGGGTTTTGCCCATCAGGTCGATGGCCGTGTCCATGTCGCCTACAGCACGACGAAATCCGGCCTCGTTGGGTTTACCCGTTCCACGGCCATTGCCTATGTCAAAAAGGGCATCCGCTGCAATCTGGTGATCGTCGGCACCATGCACACGCCGCTGGTCGAGGAACGGTTGGTAAAGCAACTCGGCCCGGAAGCCGGCGCCAACCTCGTCGCCAAGCGCCATGCCGCGGTGCCAATCGGTCGCATGGGCGATGCCTGGGATACCGCGCATGCCGTGCTGTTCCTGGCATCGGACGAAGCGCGCTACATCACCGCAACCCACCTTGTGGTTGACGGCGGATTGACGGCCGCCCGACCGGGATGATGGATTGCAGCCAATAAAAACGGGCGCCGCGGCGCCCGTTTTTATTGAACAGTCCGCTTTTACAACATCAAACTCAGGCCGCCTTTTGCTTGCCGCTGGCAACGACGCCCGGTACACGCGAGGCACGTACCAGCACCTGGCCTTCGAACATGCGGCGCTGTGTGCGGTAAAACGCGCCCTGCTCGGCATGCCAGACACCGCCGCTCTGCCTGACCGTCGCGGCAACCGTCAAAATGCCTGAAGGCATGCCGATACGAACCGGTGCTTCCGCCTGAAGTCCTTTGCGCAGCACTTCGTTGACCACCGAACCCTCCAGGCGCGAGGCCACGGCCATGCACAGCGACACGGTCAGCGGCAATGCGCGGTGCGTCTGCCCGTTGGAAATGACCCGACCGGTGAGATCAACGTCGTTTGCTGAAATGGCCTCGCCGGACAGCAGCTTTGCATCCTGCACCGGCGACACGAAGCCGATGAAAGGAATCGATTTCTTTTTTGCTGCTTCTTCGGCATTTGCTGCAATCCCCATCGCCACTGAACCCGCGATGCGGATCGCCGACAGCTTCTGCATCACGGCAGCATCGGCATCCAGCTGCTCGGGCAGCTCGGTGCCGGTCAGGCCGATATCCCTGGCATTGATCCATACCGTCGCATTAGCCGCATCGACCAACGAGGCGCGGATCTTGCCGAGGCCCGGTACGTCCAGGGTATCCACCACATTGCCGGTTGGTAGCAGCTTGCCGGTGGTGGCGCCACCCGGATCGCGGAACTCCAGTTTCACCGGGGATCCGGTGCCCGATACGCCGGGGATCGCGAGATCGCCGTCAACCGCGGCAAGCCCCTCATCGACGCTGAACAGCGCATGAATGATTTTTTTGGTGTTGGTATTGTGGATGCGCACCAGTGCTTCACGCCCGGACACCTTGACCATGCCTTCATCGACAGCAAACGGCCCCATCGCTGATGACATATTGCCGCAGTTGGCACCGTAATCGACCTTGGCCTCCTTCACCTGCACCTGTGCGAAGGTGTAATCGATGTCGGCATCCGGCCGTGTGGATGGTCCCACGATGCAGACCTTGGACAGGGAAGACACGCCGCCGCCCATGCCGTCGAGCTGGCGGCCGTTGGGATCGGGGCTGCCGATCGCCGCAAGGAAAATCTCGTCCCACAGCGCACGGTCCTGCGGCAGGTCCTTTTGGTTGAACACGACGGCATTGCTGGTGCCGCCGCGCATGAATACGGCCGGTAACTTGAGTTGCTTCATAGTGGTCTCCTGATATTGCTCGCCTGCACTGCTTGTCTGCACTGTTCGCCTGATTCAAACGGAGCCAGGCATCTCCAGATAATTCCGTCCCAAACCGGCGATACGACCACAGCCGATCAATGCCATCACGCGGTCGGTTTCGCTGCGCATGATTTCCAGCGCTCGCGCCACACCTTCCTCACCGCCGGCTGAAGCGCCATACAACGTTGCCCGGCCGAAAAACACAAAATCGGCACCCAGCGCCAGCGCCTTCACGATATCAGCGCCGCGACGCACGCCGCTGTCAAACAATACGGCCATTTTGCCACCGACTGCTTCGACGATTTCAGGGAGTGCGTCGATGGCCGCACGTGCGCCATCCAGCTGTCTGCCGCCGTGATTGGACACCACCACGCCGTCCGCACCGTTCGCCAGCGCCAGGAGCGCATCCTCGGCGACGAGAATGCCCTTGACCAGCAGCTTATGCGGCCAGATCGTCCGCAGCCAGGCGATGTCGCTCCAGTCCAGCGCATCGCGGCGCGCGCGGAAGGCCGATAGATCCTTGGCTACGATACGCCCACCCTCCTCGCTGTCGACATTGCGGAAGCGGGGAATGCCGTCACTCAACAAGGTTTTCAGAAATACCTGAGTCAGCCAGCGTGGATGCAGCAAACCATCCGCCACGTTACGGGCATTGATGCGAAAGGGAATGGCAAAACCGTTGCGCAGGTTGTATTCACGATTTGCCCCGACCGGCACATCGGTGGTTACCACCAGCGCTTCGAAACCCGCCGCCAGTGCGCGTTTAACCAACCGTTCCGCGGCATCCCGGTCCTTGGACATATACAGCTGAAACCATTTATGGCCGGCTGCCTCCCGTGCCACTCGTTCCATCGCCACAAACGATGCGGTCGACAATACAAACGGCACGCCGGCCGCGGCAGCTGCGCGCGCAAGCGCGACATCGGCGTCATGACAATACAGTCCGGCCGCCCCCGTGGGAGCGATGCCAAAGGGTGCCGTATAGGTATTGCCGAAAAGGCTGTGCTGTAGCGAACGTTCTGAGACATCCACCAGCGTGCGCGGACGAAAGGCGATGCGCTCGAGCGCTTTGCGGTTCGCCGCCATCGTGAGGTCATCCTCGGCGCCGCGCTCCAGATAATCCCAGGCCACCCTGGGCAGGCGGCGCTGCGCCATCCGGCGCAGGTCATCAATATTGTAGGCGTCGCTCAGACCCATTTGAAGTTCACGATACGGATTAATTGACTGAAGCTGTCGAATCAAGAACAGTCGCCGGTGAAATTTTTATCACGGACTGCGGTATTCTACTGTCATTCACAAAATGCAGCCTGCCGGAGCGGTCCGGGAGTCACTGATTAATACCACCCGCACAGGAATCCACAATATGACAAGACGTGCCGCATCTAACCCCGCCAAACATCGCAACGCCGGCTCCCGCACGGCAGCACGCGCCGCCCGCGGTATCAGCCCTGAAGAATGGCGCGCACGCGTTGAACTGGCAGCCGCCTACCGTCTGACGGCACTGATGGGCTGGACCGACATGCTGGGCACCCATATTTCCTGTCGCGTACCGGGCACCCACGATCAGTTTCTGATCAATCCCTATGGCCTGCTGTTTGAGGAAATGACCGCCTCGGATCTGATCAAGTGCGACGTTGATGGCAACAAGCTGTCGGAATCACCCTATGAGGTGAATTCCGCGGGCTTCACCATTCACAGCGCCATCCACATGAATTGCTCCGGCGCCGACGCTGTCATGCATTGCCATACGCAGTACGGTGTTGCTGTGGCCTCGCAGAAAGACGGCCTGCTGCCTCTGACGCAAATGGCACTGACCGCGCTGTCGCAAGTGCGCTATCACGATTTCGAAGGCGTCGCCGAAGATCTCAATGAACGTGAGCGCCTGGTCAAGGATCTCGGTGACGGCGGCATGCTTATCCTGCGCAATCACGGCACGCTGAGCGTCGGCACCAGCATCGGCGAAATGTTCGCCCGCATGTTCCGTCTGGAACGGGCCTGTAAAATGCAGATCACCGCAATGACCGGCGGCGCCGCTTTGAACCTGCTGCCGGACGAGGTGGTGAAACATACGATCGATCAGGGACAGTTCATCTACGGTCCCGGAGGACGCGGCGCCGGCGGCAAGCTGATGTGGGCGGCCCTGATGCGCAAACTGGATCGGGAATCACCGGGTTACGCATCCTGACCACGCTTCATCACCCGGGGGTACGGCTGCAGCAACCAGCAGCCGTACCCCCGTCTTTTTGGCGAATACCGATTTGAAA
This sequence comes from Burkholderiales bacterium, assembly GCA_030833315.1. Taxonomy (GTDB): domain Bacteria; phylum Pseudomonadota; class Gammaproteobacteria; order Burkholderiales; family SG8-41. The sequence continues at coordinate 51,807 of JAURHM010000010.1, read as the reverse complement.
CCGATCACCCTAATCACCCTGCTCACGCTGGCCATGCAGGGCGGCCACATGGGCAGCCGGGTGGTCGCCTCCCTGCTCGCACTGAACCTCGGCGCCGGCCCGATGCTGATCGGCGTGCTGATTGCCGCCTACTCGATATTCCAGTTGGCCTTTGCGCTGGTGGTCGGGCGCATCTCCGACCGCTACGGATCACGACGACCCATGCTCGGCGGCGCCATTGCCTTCGGCTGCGGCTTGATCATTCCGGCGATTTCGCCCACCCTTCCGGCGCTGTTCATCTCCGCACCGCTGATCGGCATCGGTTTCGTGTTTTTCAACGTCGCCGCACAAAATCTGGCCGGCACACTGGGCAATGCCCAAGAGCGCACGCGGAATTTCTCGACAATGAGCCTGGGCTATTCCAGCGGCCACATGATCGGCCCGGTGCTCGCCGGCATCATGATTGACCGCCATGGTTTCGGCGCCGCCTATATTGCCTTTGCACTAATGACTCTGGCAGCGATACTCGCGCTCGCTCTAACCCGTCAGCTGGGTGCCCATGGCGCACGCAGCGAACCGGCGTCGAGCAGCGCCTTTGACCTGATGCGACTACCGTCGCTGCGCCGGATGATCATCGTCAGCGGCCTGGTCACCACCGGCTGGGATCTCTACACCTTCTATGTGCCGATTTACGGCCATTCAATCGGCCTCTCCGCTTCCACCATCGGCACCATCCTTGGCGCCTTTGCGGCCGCCAGTTTTATTGTCCGTGTCGCGCTGCCCGTGCTGACAAAACGTTTCAGCGTCGAAACCGTGCTCGCCGCGGCGATGTGCCTGGCAGCGCTGCTGTTCCTGCCCTTCACCTTCATCACTTTTGTGCCGGCATTGCTGGCGCTGTCTTTCGGCATTGGCCTGACTCTCGGCGTCAGCCAACCGCTGACCCTGAATCTGACCTATAACCGCTCACCGGCGGGCCGCTCCGGAGAGGTCACCGGCCTGCGGCTGACCATCAACAACATCACCCATATCGCCGTCCCGCTTGCCGCCGGCTCGATCGGCGCCCTGCTCGGCATTGCCCCGGTATTCTGGGCCAGCGCCGGCATCCTGCTGGTCAGCGGCTATCTGTCGCATATCGACCGGTACGACCAATAAAAAACGCCGCCTGCGGTTGCCCGCAAGCGGCGCACTTCAGCGGGCTAATGCTTATTTGAGGGAGATGCCCGCAGCCTTGACGACCTTGCCGTATTTCTCCAACTCGGTCTTCATCAGGGTATTCATTTCCGCCGGGGTATTGGTCACCGCGCTGGCGCCGTTCTTCTCGAATTGTGCCTTCATCTCCGGATTGCTGGCGATATCGGTCAGTTCCTTCTGCAGGCGCGTCAGGATCGGCTTCGGCGTGCCCTTGGGTGCAAAAAAGCCCAGCCACAGCGAAACCTCAAATCCCGGGAAACCGGACTCGGCAACTGTCGGCACATTGGGCAGCGCCGGAGAACGCTGCGCCGTTCCGACTGCGATTGCACGCAGGCGACCGGCCTGAGCATGCGGCAGAACCGCCGGCATGCTACCGAACAACGCCTGCACCTGACCGCCCAGGGTTGCCGCGCCTGCGGGACCGTTGCCGTTGTAGGGCACATGCACCACATCAATGCCTGCAGCGCGATTGAGCATCTCCATCGCCAGCTGCGTTGTCGACCCGGTACCGGCCGAAGCGTAGTTCAGTTTGCCCGGCTGCGATTTCGCCAAGGCGATGAATTCCTTCAGATTGTTTGCCTTGACGCCCGGGTGCAGCACCAGCAGGTACGGGGTCGAAGCCACCAGAGTGATCGGATCAAAATCCTTGACCGGGTCATAGTTGACCTTGGCATAAGCAGCAGGCGCAATGACGTGAGTGCTGGTCGTGCCCATGGTCAGGGTATGTCCATCCGGGGCCGCACGCGCAGCGATTTCGGTGCCGATGGTGCCGCCGGCGCCGCCGCGATTGTCGACGATGACCTGCTGACCCAGCTTTTCGCCCAGACGTTGCGCAACCAGACGCGCAATGATATCGGTCGAACCGCCAGCGGGAAACGCCACGATCAGCCTGATCGGCTTGGTCGGATAGTTCTGCGCCATTGTGGTCATCGGTGCCGCAAGAACGGCAGCGGCAACCAGACCGGCAACCAGTGTTTTCATTTTATATTTAGTTTGCATTTTTCTTCTCCTCAAAAAAAAGCACGCGGCAAGATGCCGCGTGCTTTGACTTTCTAACAACTGAAACCTTCTGGAACTACCCGGTTACAGCGCTTCCGAGTCAGCCACAGCTTCCTCACGTTTCTTGCGGAACGAAGGAACAATCATGAACGCCAGCAACAGCGCGGTGGCCACCAGGAAAGCGGCGCTGATCGGTCGGGTGATGAACACCGTCGGATCACCACGCGAAATCAGCAGCGCGCGACGCAGGTTTTCCTCCATCAGCGGTCCGAGCACGAACGCCAGAATCAGCGGTGCCGGTTCGCATTTCAGCTTGATGAAGATATAACCCAGAACGCCGAACAGGATCGTCATGTAGATGTCGAGGTCCAGGTTGTTCACGCTGTAAACACCGATGGCCATGAACACCATGATCGCCGGGAACAGGAAACGGTAAGGCACCTTGAGCAATTTGATCCACAGACCAACCAGCGGCAGGTTAAGGATCACCAGCATGGCGTTACCGATCCACATACTCGCGATCAGGCCCCAGAACAGATCGGGACGCTGGGTCATCACCTGCGGGCCGGGAGCAATACCCTGAATCGTCAGCGCACCAAGAAGCAGCGCCATCGTTGCACCGTGGGGGATGCCCAGGGTCAGCGTGGTGATGAACGCACACTGCACCGCGGCGTTGTTCGCCGATTCCGGAGCAGCAACACCTTCAATAGCGCCCTTGCCGAAACGTGAGGGATCCTTCGCCAGCTTCTTCTCGACCGCATAGGCCGAGAACGCACTGATCGTCGGTCCACCGCCGGGCAGTGTGCCGAAGAACGCGCCGACTGCCGTGCCGCGGACAATCGCGCCGAAAGCGGCTTTCATGTCTGCAGCAGTGGGCATCAGGCCGGTGATCTTCTGGTTCAGAATGTCACGGCTCGCGGTATCAGCCTTGTCCTGCAGGTTGCACAGAATCTCGGCAAAACCGAACAGGCCCATCGCAACCACCACGAAGCTCAGGCCGTCAGCCAGACCGGAGGCGCCGAAGGTGAAGCGCGACATGCCCGAGTTGACGTCCGTGCCGACAATGCCGACCAGCAGGCCGAGCACGATCATGCAGATCGTTTTGAGCATCGAACCGTGGGCCAGCACAGCCGCAGCAATCAGCGCCATGACCATCAACGAGAAGTATTCTGGGGCACCGAACTTCAGCGCGATTTCAGCCAGGGGCGGTCCGAGCAGTGCAACCAGGATCGTGCCGACAGTGCCGGCAAAGAACGAACCGATCGCCGCAATCGCCAGCGCGGGGCCTGCACGGCCCTGACGCGCCATCGCATAACCGTCCATACAGGTGACCACCGAGGCCGATTCGCCTGGCAGGTTCACCAGAATGGCCGTTGTCGAACCACCATACTGCGTGCCGTAGTAAATACCGGACAGCATGATGATCGCGCCGACCGCATCCAGGTTGAACGTCAGCGGCAACAGCATCGCCACCGCGGCAACCGGACCGATACCGGGAAGAACGCCGATCAGCGTGCCAACGAGTACGCCGATGAAGCAGTAAAACAGATTGATTGGCGACACGGCTGTCGAGAAGCCCAGCGCCAGATTCGAGATGATGTCAGCGTCCATGTTATCTCCACCAGAACAGCGGGAACGGCAGGTCGATGCCGTAAATGAAAATGCCGACAGCGCCAGCGATCAGCACGACGCTCATCACAAGTACCTCGACAATCTTGAAGGTCTGGCCGGCTGCAGCAGTGATCACGCAAAGAGCAAACAGCGCCGGAATGAAGCCGATGTGATCAACACCCCAGCCAAAGATCATAAAGCCCAGGCTCAGCATGATCATCGGCTTCCAGGCAAACGGAGTGATCTTTTCACCGTTACCCAATTTAAGCGAAGTCATCGCCACGATCGCGCCGAGGATCAGCATGATCGCGCCGAGATAGGTCGGGAAATATCCCGGTCCCATACGGCTGGCAGTGCCCATCGGATAGTCGGTCGACAACCAGATGGCAAGGGCTCCGAAGCCGACGAACATCAAACCGGCCCAGAAGTCTTCCTGATTCTTGATTTTCAAAATGAACACCCTCCTGATTTCAAAAAACGATACCGGAACAACCGTGCTTCCGGTGCGGTCCGCCGCTCACCGCACTTGAGTCGTAATTCCAGCGGCAACTGCAGGCAACTGCAAACTAGTTCCTTTTTTTCGGCACTAATTTTTATGCTGTACGCCGGATCCGAACTCTACACGAAGGCTTGAAGGGCACAAAGCTTTTTTAGCTCTGAAATTGTGCATTGCACAATGGATTTTCAAGAGCACATCCCGTGAATTGCACTCCATAGAACTTTATTGCACAAACCGCAAAATCCGGGCGCAGTCTAGAAACCTGAGCTTACGGCTGGCTTACGCCTGACGAGACTCGATTCTGCAGCAGAGCCACGAATGAAAATACACTGAAATACGTCATTCATCCGGCTCCACCGCGATAAACGCATGCACCCCATGGTGCAAGCACCCCTTGATGGAGCGAAATCGAGTGTTCTTCAGACGAACTACTCCATCATCTCCACGCGCTTCGTCTTGATCAACATGGACAATTTATCGGCTTCGGTTTTGATGAATGCACCAAACTCTTCCGGTGTCCCACCCACCTTGACCAGCCCCAGCTGATCGAGCCTGGCCTGCACGTCGGGCATTGCCATGATCTGGTTCATGCGCGCATTGAGCTTGTTGATGATCGGCCGCGGCGTCTTCACCTGCACCTGGACTCCGAACCAGACAGTGGCTTCGGCATTCTTGATACCCTCCTCGAGCAGCGTCGGCACATTGGGCAGCACGGCCTGACGCTGCGGCGCCGCCACGGCAAGAACCTTGACCCTGCCTGACTTGATCTGCGCCTCGGCGCTGACCACGGTGGTATGCATGACATCCACACGCCCGCTCAGCACGTCGGTAATCGCCGGAGCCGTACCCTTGTAAGGTACATGCACGATATCCAGGCCCGTCGCGGCGCCGAATAGCGCAAGACCAATATGCAGGCTGCTGCCGTTGCCGGAAGAGGCCCATGTCAGCTTGCCGGGATTTGCCTTGGCATAGTTCAGCAGTTCGCGCCCGTTATTGGCCGGGAACTTGGGATTGGCAAGGATCAGCAGCGGCGTATAGCCCATGAAAAACACCGGCGCGAAATCGCTGATCTGATACGGCGACTTGCGCCGCATGATGACATTGTTGACGCTGGGGCCGGGATTGGCATGCAGCAAGGTATAACCGTCAGGTGCCGCTTCGGCCGCCACCTGGGCGCCGATCGAACCGCCGGCGCCGGCGCGATTGTCGATGACGAACTGCTGCCCCGTCGCCTCCGACATTTTCTGGGCAAAAATGCGCGCCGTGATGTCGTTCGATGCGCCGGGCGTGAACGGCACGATCCAGCGCACCGGTTTTGACGGGTACGCTGTCGCCGCGTCCTGCGCCGCCATTGCGGGTTGAACCACCAAAGCCACAGCACCCGCCGCAATCCACCATCTGCGATTGATCTTCATGCCAACTCCTCCTGCCGTTATGTGGTGTTCCGCAATGTTGCCGAAGATATTAGCGAAAACCCGGGATATCACCGGGATATCAATAAGTATTTGTTTTTTAATGATTAACCAAGCCACCCTGAAGCGCGCTGCTGCTTCAGCACCTCATCGACGATCTCCGGCCCGCGACCGACATAGGTCGTTGGGTCGAGCACGGCCCTGACTTCTTCCAGGGTCATCGCTTTTTTGACCTGCGGGTTCTGCAGCAGCGCATCTTCGAAAGATATGCCGTTTTCAATGCCGTGCATGGAGGCCTCATAAACGAGGTCATGCGCGGTCTGCTTGCCGACCTTCTCCGACAACTCGAACATCACGCGCTCCGACAGCAGGAAGCCACCGAGGCTGTCGAGGTTTTTGCGCATATTGTCGACATCGACATGCAGATCCGACAACACGCCTTTCATGATCGCGAGAATGCCGCCGGTGATCAGACAGGACTCCGGCAACGCCTTCCACTCGCCGCGCCAGGCCGAGCCGTCGCGCTCATGCTCGATCAGCATGCACTCCATCATATAGGCCACGTTGTAGCGCACCGCACGGCTCGCGCCGACGACGGCTTCGCAGCTCGACGGATTGCGTTTATGCGGCATCGTCGAGGAGCCGACCTTGCCGGTGCTGAAAGGCTCATAGAGCTCGCCGATCTCCGTGTGCTCCAGCGTGATGATTTCATTGGCGATCTTGCCCAGCGTCGCAGTGATCAGCCCGAGAACGTTCACATACTCGGCAAAACGGTCACGCGCCGGTTGCCAGTTGATATCGGCAACGCCGAGTCCCAGCCGCTTCATGACACCCTGCTCCAGCACCTTGGCCTTGGGACCGAAGGACGCCTGGGTGCCGACCGCGCCGACCATGCCGCCGACAAACATCCGCGGCTCCAGCTGACGCAGTCGCTCGTAGTGTCGCCCCATCTCCGATAGCCAGATCGCCGCTTTGTGGCCGAAGGTGATTGGCAGCGCCTGCACGCCGTGTGAACGCCCGGCCATCGGCGTGTCGCGGTGCTGTTCGCACAGTTTGACCAGTGCATTGCCGATGGCTTTCATGTCGCGCAGATACAGCGCATGCGCCTCCTTGATCTGCAGCATCACCGCGGTATCGAGCACATCCTGCGTGGTCGGTCCGTAGTGGATGTATTCACCGTGATCGCCCTTGCACAGCTTCTGCACGGCCTTCACTGCCGGCACCAGCGGATGCTTGATGCGGCGGATTTCAGCCGCCACAGCCTCAACATCGATTTTCGAGATCTTGCAGTTGGCAGCGATGTCGGCTGCAGCCTCCTTCGGGATGATGCCAAGCTCACCCTGCTCCAGCGCGAATGCCGCTTCGAAGTCGTACCACTTCTGCAAGCGGTTTCGGTCGTTGAATATGTTGCGGAACTCCTCCGTGCTCCAGAGATGCTGGATCAGGATGTCGTCAAATACACCGGATGCCATGATTATTCCTTGAGTATGTTGCTTGATTGAAACAGATCAGGTGCGCTCGAGAATGTGCAGGCCGCGCACGCGATCGAGCAGATAAAGCAGACCGCGGTCATCCACCGTGACGTCGTTACTCTGCACGCGCTCCGAGCCTTGCGGCACATCGGGCACAAAGTAGGCGACCTCCTTCATCGAATGCGGATTGGCGATATCAACGATGCGCAGGCCATGTGCAAACCACGCCACCGGAATCTCGGTGCCGGTCACCTTTTCGCAAGGCTGATGGCAACCCGTCGCATAGGGCTGCTGCTCCGGCGGAATGTCTTCCAGCTGGAAACTCGACACCACGGCGGGATGTTTCTCATCGGTAATGTCGACCATCCACAGGAAAGCCGAGGGATAAGGCGGGCAGTCGGGCAGACGCACAACGTCCTCGTCCGACACCACCAGAAAATCGCGGTTCCTGATCTTGAACGGAATGCGCAGCGCGGTATGCGTCGGCCAGGGGAAAGGCGGACTCCAGTCGAGACCCGACACGTATTTCGGCTTGCTCATGTCATCGATGTCGAGAATGACAAAACCGCCATGCCAATAGCTGGTGTACAGCCGGTTGCCGTAGCGCAGCGGGTGATGGCATTTGTGGGCGGAACCGCGCCAGGTCGGCTTTTCACCGCCGGCAATATGCTGCCCCGGCATCCACCAGCGACCGACCTCCTGCGGCTTCGCGGGATCCTTGAGGTCGAGGATCATCACGATATTGCCGAGGTAACCGTCCATCGTCGGCGAGATGTAGGCGTAGCGGCCGTCGAAATCGAAGCGGTGTACGCCACGGGCATATTCCACACCGGACTTGTCATCGGTCTGCCACAGCGTGATCAGCTTCGGCTTGGCCGGGTTGGACACGTCGTATATGCCCAGACCGCCCTGGAAATCGTCCGGCGGCACCTCGCCCTTTGCATTTTTCGCCGAAATCACCTCCCGGTTGGTCAGCATGATGTCTCCGGACACGCGTACCTTGTGCGAGTGGGTGCCGGTGGGCATGTTGATCTCGGACAGGAACTTCGGATGTTTGGGGTCCTTGACGTCGAATATCAGGGTGCCGTGCGGATTGCGCATATTGCCGACATAGGCAATGTTGCGCTCCACCACCACCTGGCCGCCGCCGGCGCAGTCGGTAAATGACAGCGGCTGCATGCCCGCGCTGCAGTTGTGCTGATGACCGTCGCCACCTCCGGCGCGGACATCAACGTAAGCGACTTCGCGAATTCCTTTGGATGTGCTCATGATTGGCGTTTTCCCTGTTTTGCTGAATTTACTGAATCTGGATGTTGGCGGCCTTGATGACCTTGCCCCACTTGTCATACTCGCTGCGGATGAAGCTGCCGAATTCCTCCGGCTTGTCGCCCACCGGCACCGTGGCCAGGCTCAGCAGGCGCTCCTTGACTTCGGTATTGGACAAAGACTTGACCAGTTCGCGGTTCAGGCGATCAACAATCGGCTTGCCGGTTTTTGCCGGCGCCAGCCAGCCAAACCAGCCGATGACTTCGAATCCCGGATAACCGGATTCCGCCACGGTCGGCAGCTCGGGCGCCACCGGCGAACGTTTGGCGCTGGTGATCGCCAGCGCACGCACCTTGCCGGCCTTGACCTGTGGCGTTGCCGCCAATGCGATGCTGAACAGGGCCTGTACCTGACCAGCAACCGTTTCCTGCAGCGCCGGACCTCCGCCTTTGTAAGGCACATGCACAAACGAGGTGCCCGTCGACAACCTGAACTGCTCCAGCGCGAGATGACCGGAAGTGCCGTTGCCGGCGGAAGCAAAGGAAAAGCCGCCCTGCTTTGCCTTGATCGCCGTCACCAGTTCCTGTACCGATTTCGCCGCGACGGAAGGATGAACCACCAGAATGTTGGGCACGGTAACGCCGAGGGTAATCGGCGCAAAATCCCTGATCGGGTGGTAGGGCACATTCTGGTAAAGGCTGGGATTGATCACCACACCGGCGGCAACCAGTACGAAGGTGTAACCGTCGGGGGTCGCGCGTGCGGTGGTTTCATAAGCAATGCCACCATTGGCGCCGGGACGGTTGTCGATGACCACCGTCTGCCCCAGCGCAGTCGTCAGATGCGGCCCGACAAGCCGAGCCAATGTATCTGCCGGACCGCCGGGCGGAACGGCAACCAGCATGCGCACGGGACGGTTGGGATAATCCTGCGCCTGCACGGCACCCGCACAGGTCATCCATCCACACAGCACCGCTGCCATCCATGAAATCCGCATCACAGAACCCTCCTCCTCGTTGTTTTTATCAGTATTGCCCGTGCATCCTCAGGTTGCCAGCGCCCGGTTCTGCGGCATTGCCATGAACGACGTCATCGCATGCCAGAATTTGTGACGGTTGATGCTCAGCGTCGCCGCATGCGCCAGATCCGAGACAAAGACGAACTGCTTGTCCTTGCTCGGCAGCTTGGCGAAAAAATCCAGCAGATCTGTTTCGGCGGCAATGCCGTCATACTCACCGCGGATGATGCACACCGGGCAGGCAATTTTCAGCGGATCAATCACCGGCAGGTTGGCACACATGTCGAGATAGGTGCCGTTGGGCACGGTATCTCCCAGTGCCAGTTCCGCATCCGCAAGCGCATCGGCTGCGATCATTTCCGAGGTGCCGGGCTTGTCGCGGGTAAACATGCTGTGAACAAAAGCGCGATCCACCTTGCGCCGCGGATGAGCACGGTATTCCTCAACCTTTTCACGACGTTTAGCCAGCGTTGGCGAACCCTCGCCGGTATACACCAGCGCCGAAACCATCAGGCGTTTGACGCACCCGGGATTCTGCTGCGCATACAGCGCGGCGCGCAGCGCACCGGAAGAACCGCCGTACATGAATACACTGCTTTGGCCGGTTTCACGTTTTACGATCTCCATCGCCGCCGCCAGATCCAGCGCGCCCGAGGCGATGCCGGAATGACTGTCAGTGCGGTCGGAACGGCCGTAACCCTCATGATCCACGGTCCACACGTCGTAACCGAGACCGGCAAAATGGTTCATCAGCGAATAGTCATTACGTCCCGGCACATCCAGATCAAAACTCGATCGTCCTGAAGCGGAAGACCCATGAACCAGGAACAGCACCGGCGCATCCTTCTGCAAACCGGCCGCATGTTTGCGGTAGACATACAGTTTGACGTTGCCTTGCTTTGCATCCTGTTTTTGCGCCCAGTATTCCGCGCGTTCGATCTGTGCCATGTTCTGCTCCGTGATATTCAGCGATCGGCGATTATCGCACCGCCGGCAGCACCGGCGCAGTGCAGTCCGAATACTGGTCGCCATGTAAAATCAGCACATTACCGCCTCCGGAGCCGAAGATGACCGCAACCTCCCCGAAAATGATCAGTCTCGGTGAACTGGCTGCCCGCATTCCCGATGGCGCGTCGCTCGGACTGGGCGGCGTGTTTCTGCATCGAGGCCCCTTTGCGCTGGTGCGCGAACTGGTTCGCCAGAAGCGGCAAAAACTCGAAATCATCAAACCGTCGCCCGGTTACGATCTGGATCTGCTATGCCGCGCCGGCGCTGTGGCCAAAGTCCGCGCGGGCATCGTCGCCATGGAAGGCAATTTCGGGTTGGCGCGCTGGTACCGCAAAGCCATCGAGCGCAAAGAAGCGCATCTCGAAGAACACGCCTGAATGACCCTGGTCGCGGGGCTGCGTGCAGCCTCCTTCGGAATTCCCTTCCAGCCGGTGGCCGGCGTACACGGCAGCGAACTGGCGCGCGTCAATCAGTGGCAGACCGTGCGCGACCCCTATGGTTCGGGAACCGATGTCTACGTGATCCCCGCAATCCGGCCGGATATCGCCGTGATTCATGCCGCTGAAGTCGACGAACTGGGCAATGCGCGCATCTACGGCTCGCCGTTCTGGGATCACCCGCTGACCCGCGCAGCAAAACGCGTGCTGGTCACTGCAGAGAAACTGGTGCCGACGGACCGACTGCGCGAGCAGCCTGAACTGACACTGGTACCGGGCTTCATGGTGGAAGCATTTGCGGTAGTGCCCGGCGGCAGCTGGCCCGGCTCGATGCATCCCGATTATGAAATCGACTACCCCGCCGTCGAACGTTATATGGCGGATGAACCCGGCGTTCTGGAACAGCATCTCGCCGAAGCCCCCGACGTTGCTGGCCTTGCGGCAAAAGCCGGCCTCTGAATCCTTTGTCCCGCGCTCCGGTCATCCACAGCTTTGCGCCGGTTGCTGACAGCAAGGCGCGGATCCTGATCCTCGGCAGCATGCCCGGCGTTGAATCACTGCGAGCCGGGCAGTATTACGCGCATCCGCGCAACGCCTTCTGGCGCATCATGGGCGACCTCATCGGCGCGTCTGCGGATTTTCCCTATGCGACGCGCACGCTGAAACTGCGACAGTCGGGCATCGCGCTATGGGATGTACTCGCCGCCTGCGTGCGCCCGGGCAGCCTCGATGCCGCCATCGATGAACGCTCGATCATCGCCAACGATCTGGCGGTCTTCCTCACGCAGCACGCCAATATCCGCCATGTGATTTTCAACGGCGCGACGGCCGAACGTTTGTTTCAACGCCATGTGGCTTTGGCACTGGAATCCGGTACGCTGCAATTGCAGCGCCTGCCGTCAACCAGCCCGGCGCATGCCGCGATGTCATATGCGAATAAACTGCAGGCCTGGCGCAGCATACTGCGAGTCATTAAAAATAATTAAATAAAACATATAGTTATGAATTCCCTCGCTCTACCACTCGCCTTGCTCAGCGCACTCTGTTTCGGCGCCGGCATGATCACTTCACGCATCGGCCTACGCCACCTCGATGCGCGATCGGGCGCCGCCGTCAGCATCCCGACGGCGACGCTGCTGTTTGTGATCGCAACACCTTTCACCGTTGAACTGTCGGCATTCAATCTTGCCGCGGCGTTGATCTTCGCCACCGTCGGACTGTTTTATCCGGCACTGGTGACGTTGCTGACCTTCCGCTCCAACGAAGAACTGGGACCCACCGTCACCAGCGCCATCTCCGGCACCGCGCCGCTGTTCGCAATGCTCGCCGCAGCACTGCTGCTGGGCGAACAGATCCCGCCGCAGGCTGCCATATCCGCGGTGGCCGTCGCCGTCGGCGTCGCCCTGCTGTCGTGGCGGCCCGGCGCAACAAAGCAACACATCGCCGCCGTCAAACTGGTCTGGCCGGTAGCGGGCGCCATCGTACGCGGCATTGCCCAGGCCGGCGCCAAGGCCGGACTGCTGCTTTGGGGCAATCCTTTCGCCGCCAGCGTCATCGGCTATCTGGCGTCTTCCGCTGCGGTAGTTGGCGCCGAGCAGATGCGCCGCGGCGGACGGCGCACGCTGAACAGCAACGGCCTGCTCTGGTTTGCACTGACCGGATTGATCAACGGCGGCGCCATGGTCCTGATGTATGCGGCCCTGGCACGGGCACCGGTGTCTACCGTCGCGCCGGTGATTGCCGCCTATCCGCTGGTCACCGTGCTCGGCAGTGCGATCTTCCTGCGTCACGAAACACTCAACCGCCGCATCATCGCCGGCGCCGTCATCACCGTCACCGCCATAGCATGGCTGGCCACTTACCGCACAAACTGAAACTTCACGACCCTTATACTGAGCCCATGGACTGGACACCGTTTTCCTTCGTCGTCATCAACCTCGCCCGCCAGATCCGCGCCGGCGAAATCACCTTCAGCGGCGTCAACTCGACACTGCCGATGATCGCCTGCCTGCTGGCGAAACGCGCCTATGATTTCGATTTCACTTACATCAATGTTGCCGGCGGCGTCGAACCGCAACCGGTCACCGTACCGCTGTCGAGCAGCGATCCGGCCATCGTTCACGGTTCCGCGGCGATTTTCGCCAACCAGGATTTTTATGATCTTTGTGCGCGCGGCGGACTGGATCTGGTCTATCTCGGCTGCGCCCAGATCGATGCCGAAGGCCGCACCAATGTGTCAGCCATCGGCTCCTGGGAAAACCCGAGGGTGCGGCTGCCTGGCGGCGGTGGTGCGGCCGTGATGTTGCCGACCGCAAAACGCGTCGTGACCTGGCGCACCGACCACAGCACGCGGGCGCTGGTCGACAAACTCGATTTCGTCACCGCCTCCGGCCACATGACCGCACTGGTCACGCCACTGGCCGTCTTCACGCGTGAAACGCAGGAAGGCTCCCGCTTCCGGCTGGAGCACTACCATCCGGCCGCCAACATCGACCACATCACCGCACAAACCGGATTCCGCTTCGAGCACAAACTGGCTAAACCGGCACCCCCGCCGACCCCGCGCGAAATCGCCGCATTGCATGATCTGGACCGCGACGGCAGCTTTGCCGCGACGGTCTAGGTCTAAGCAGCGCGTGATACGATAACAGCCGTTTTTAGCGCATCTTTTACTTCTGCTTTTTACTGCTGATTACCCTCCTGATGCTGCCGTTACAAGGTGTACGCGTTGTCGAGTTCTGCCAGGTGTTGGCCGGACCGTTTGCGGGTTGCCTGCTCGCCGACATGGGCGCCGATGTCATCAAGATCGAGTCGCCTGAAGGCGACCTGATGCGGCAATGGCCGCCGATCCTCGACGGTTACAGCCAGTATTTCGCATCCGTCAACCGCAACAAGCGCTCGGTCGTGCTCGACCTGAAACAGGATGCTGACAAGGCAGCAGCACGCAAGCTCGCGCTGTCCGCCGACATCCTGCTCGAAAATTTCCGCCCCGGCGTGATGGCCAAATTCGGCCTCGACTACGCCTCGCTGTCCAAAGAACATCCGGCGCTGGTGTATTGCTCGGTTTCGGCCTTCGGCCAGACGGGGCCACGCGCCACCGAAGGCGGCTTCGACATGACGGTGCAGGCGATGAGCGGCGTGATGAGCGTCACCGGCGACAAGGACGGTCGCCCCGCGAAATGCGGCATCCCGATCGCCGATTTCTCCGCTGGACTGTATGCCGCCTTCAGCGTGACCGCCGCCCTGCACAAGGCACGCGCCACCAAACAGGGCGATCATCTTGACGTATCGATGCTCGGCAGCATGCTCGGCATCGCCAATCTGCAGACCAGCGAACTGTTCGGTACCGGCCGCGATCCGGTGCGTCTGGGCTCGGCGCATCCGATGAACGCGCCCTACGCCGCATTCTGCTGCCGCGACGGTTACTTCGCGCTCGCCGCCGGCACCAACAAACTATGGGAATCCGCCTGCGAGGCCATCGGCAACACCACACTGCCGCGCGATACGCGTTTTGCGACGCCGACACTACGCGCACAGCACCAGGACGCGCTGCGTGAACTGCTCGAAGCCGAATTCATCAAATATGACGCCACCGATCTGCTGGCGCGCATGAACGCGCGCGGCGTTCCCTGCGCGCCGCTCTACAATTACTCGCAGGTGCTGGCCGACCCGCAGGTCAAGCATATGGAATGGGTGGAAGACATCACCCTGCCCAACGGCACTCCAACCAAAACCGTGGTATCGCCGCAGCGCGTCTCCGGCAAGCGTCTCGGTGTACGCCGCGCACCGCCGGGACTGGGCGCGCATACTGATGAAATACTTTCCGAACTGAAGGCCCGATCATGAAAAACCCCCAGCGTTTCCGCCACTTCGTCGCTGAATTCACCCGCCTGATCGAAAAAAACGGCCATGATGAAAAAATCATGCACGAGTCCGGCGGCAAACTGCTCGGCGATCTGATCGCACACGACGACTGGTTGCCCGATGAAGCCGCGCAGCCACATCCCCAGTATTACCAGCAGTACCTGCTGTACTGCGACCCGCTGGAACGTTTTTCAGTCGTCAGCTTCGTCTGGGGTCCAGGCCAGAAAACGCCGGTGCATGACCACACGGTCTGGGGTCTGGTCGGCATGATGCGCGGCGCGGAAACCGCCCGGCGCTTCGCGCACACCAGCGCCGGCCAGCCGATGCATGCCGGTCCCACGGAAAAGCTGCTGCCGGGCCAGGTCGACCGCGTGTCCCCGACCATCGGCGACATTCATGAAGTCTCCAATGCACTGAGCGACAAGCCCTCGATCAGCATCCACGTTTACGGCGCGAACATCGGCGCGGTCAAACGCCATGTCTTCGACCCCGCAACCGGCGCCGACAAACCTTTTGTCTCCGGCTACTCGAGCCCGCAGATGCCGAACTTCTGGGACCGCTCTGCCGAAGTCCGCGCGAGTATCACCCCGGCAGCATGAAGCCATGAGCGACGAACTGCTGCGCCAGCACGACAACCACGTTACCCGGCTGACGCTGAACCGCGCACAAAAAGCCAATGCGCTGTCCGCGTCACTGGTCGAAGCGCTGCTCGATGCCGTCGAATACGCCGCCACCGACGGCACCCGCCTGCTGATCATCGAAGGCGCAGGACCGCATTTCTGCGCCGGCTTCGATTTCACCGATGTTCAAACACAAAGCGAAGGCGATCTGGTGCTGCGCTTCATCCGCATCGAAACCCTGTTGCAGGCGGTTTACCACGCCCCGTTTGAAACCCTCTCGCTGGCCCATGGCCGCGTCTTCGGCGCCGGCGCTGATCTGGTCGCCAGCTGCAGCCAGCGCATCGCCGCACCCGACACCACGTTCCGCATGCCCGGGCTGCGCTTCGGCGTGGTGCTCGGCACCCGTCGCCTGACTTACCGGATCGGCGCCGATCGCGCACGTGAAATCCTGTCGACCTCGCGCAGCTTCGGCAGTGACGAAGCGCTGGGCTGCGGATTTCTCACCGGGATTGCGCAGCAGGCCGAATGGCCGTCTGTCATTGCCGGCGCACAGACCGCCGCAGAAGCCCTCGTACCAGCTGCCGCCACTGCACTGCGTCGGCGGACGGTGACCGACAGCCGTGCCGAAGACATGATGGAACTGGCACGCTCAGTGAGCACACCGGGCCTGAAAGAACGCATCCGCCGATATCGTGAAACCAGTAAATAGCCAATCAGGAAAACAATGAGCGCACTGCCTGCCACCATGAAAGCTGTCGAAATCTCCGCACCCGGCGGCCCTGAAGTACTGAAACCAGTCGAACGCCCCCTGCCGAACATCAAAGCCCATGAAGTGCTGATCAAGGTCAAAGCCACCGGCATCAACGGCCCCGACATCATGCAACGCAAGGGGCTTTATCCTGCACCTGCCGGAGCCTCCGATCTGCCCGGACTGGAGGTTTCGGGAGAAATCGTCGCCAAGGGTGCCTCGGTCACCCGCTGGTCTGCAGGTGATCTGGTTGTCGCACTGACCAACGGCGGCGGTTACGCCGAATATGTCGCCGTGGATGCCGAACACTGCATGTCGGTGCCCAAGGGCATCAGTCTGCTGGATGCCGCGGGACTGCCCGAAACCTTTTTCACGGTGTGGAGCAATGTCTTCATCGGCGCCGGACTCAAGGCCGGCGAAACCTTCCTGGTCCATGGCGGCGCCGGCGGCATCGGCACCACCTGCATCCAGCTCGGCAAGGCCTTCGGCGCCAAAGTCATCGCCACCGACAGCCCGGCCGATCGCTGCCGGATCTGCAGCGACCTCGGTGCGGATCGTGTCGTCGATTACCGGGCTGAAGATTTTGTCGAAGCCGTACGCAGCGAAGGCGGCGCCAATGTGATCCTCGACATCGTCGGCGGCGCCAACATCGAGAAAAACTTCAAGGCCGCCAGCCACGACGCGCGCATCATCCAGCTCGCATTTGCCGCCGGCTCCAAAGTGGAAATCAACCTGATGCCGGTAATGCTGAAACGGCTGACCTACACCGGCTCGACGCTGCGCACCCGTCCCGATGCCTACAAGGCGCGTATCGCGCGTGAACTGGAAGCGCAGGTATGGCCGAAGATTGCTGAGGGCAGTATCCGCGTGGTGACTTACAAGGCACTGCCGCTGGCCGAGGCGGCGCAAGCCCACGCACTGATGGAATCAAGCGGGCACACCGGTAAGATCCTGCTACAGGTGTACTGAGTCAGGCATGATCACTTGCATCATGTGGCCGCGGGGATGAAACGGCATCGCGCGCAATTTCACTGGCCATGTCTGTGTTTTTGACGTATCAGGTATAGTAAGAACAGTTTTTCAGGCGCGCGCAACGCCGGCTGAAGGCCTGCACGCATTGCGGCAGATACCGGCGGCGGCGCATAACCGCCCCTGCCACCCCAATAAACCGTCCAATCAATCACGGTGTTAATGTCATGCACCCGCAAACGGTCTACGCCAAAACCTCCAAAGGGGTTCTTGAGATCAAGAACAAAACGGTCAAGCTGGATCGTGACAGTGGCAACGTCCTTCATTCGGTCGATGGCAAATCAACAGTGGCCGAACTTGCAGCCAAGAGCAAACTGGACGGGAAGGCCGTTGAAGGCATCCTCAACGAACTGACCAAATCGGGGTTCGTCAAAATCTTCTCGACGCCGGCCGAACGTCCCGCAGCAGCCAAACCAGCCGGCAACACTACGCCGGCGCACCCGGCCGAAGATGAGGAAATGGATCTTGATTTCACTTCCCCCGAAGCCATCGCCAAAATCAATGCCGAAGCCGAATCGCGCAAGCTGAAGGAAGAAGAAGCCAAAGTCCGCGCTCAGGCCGCAGCCAAAGCGGCACTTGAAGCCAAAGCGCGGCAGCAGGTTGAAGCACAGGCGCGCGCTGCCGCAGAAGCCCGTGCAAAAGCGGAAGCGGAAGCCAAGGCCAAGGCGGATATGGCTGCCAAAGAAGCCGCCGCCGCACGCACCAAGGCTGAACTGGAAGCCAAAGCCGCTGCCGGCGAACAAGCCAAGGCAGCTGCAGACGCGCGTGTAAAGGCCGCTCAGGAAGCCAGCGTCAAAGCCGAAGCTGAATCCAAAGCCCGTGCGCTGGCCGAAGCCCGCGCCAAAGCCGAAGCGGTCGCCAAAGCGACTGCGGAAGCCAAGGCCAAAACCGAAGCTGAAGCGCAGGAAAAAGCAGAGAACGAAGCCAATGCCCACGCGGCGGCTGAAACCAAAGCCAGGGAAGCCCTTGAAGCGCAGATGAAAGCCATGGGTGAAGCCCTTGCCCGCGCTCAAGACGCCGCCAAGCGCGAAGCCGAAGCCCGCATCAATATGGAAGCGGAGATCAAATCCCGCCTTGAATCCGAACGCAAGGCTGTCATCGAGGCCGAAGCACGCGCCAAAGCGGCTGAAGCGGCCATCGCTGAAGCACGTCAGATGGCCGAAGAAGCGGCGCGCGCGAAGGCCGCTGCCGAAGCCCGCGTGGCCAACAAGGTCGCCGATCCCGAAGCCGTCGCCAAAGCAGAGGCGGCAATGAAAGCCCTCAATGAAGCGAAGGCACGGGCGCGCGCTGAAGCCGAAGCGCGGATTGCTGCCGAGGCCCGGGCCAAATCAGAAGCCGAAGCAAGGCGGCGTGAGGAAGAGCAGCGGAAGATCGCCGATGAGGCAACCAGCAAGGCGCGCGCCGAAGCCGACGCCCGCTCGAAAGCCGAGTTGAAGGCCTTGCAGGACCAGGCGCGCCAGGCCAGCAAGGAAGCCGAAAGCCGTGCCGAACATGAACGCCTCGCCCGCGAGGAAATGGAAGGCAAGATTGCTGCTGAACGCCGCGCCCGCGAAGAAGCCGAAGCCAAAGTCATGGCAGAGCGCGAACTGCGCGAAGAAGCCATCCGCAAGGTCAAGGTTGAAGCCGAAGCCAAGGCACGTGCGGAAGTCGATGCCGCCATTGAAGGGGAACGAAAAAAACGGATAGAGGCCGAAACCAAAGCCGCGGCCGAAATTGCGGCACGCTCGGTTGCAGAACGCAAAGCCCGTGAAGAAGCCGAGCGTCAGCTCGAAATCGCACAGCGCGCGCGCGAGGATGCCGAGCGTCTGGCGCGCGAAGCAGGCAACAGCGAAAGCGCACAGGCACGCCAGGCCCGTGAGGACGCCGAGGTGCGCGCGAAAATGGCCGAAGCCGCCGTCGCCAAGGCACAGGCACAGGCTGAAACCGAACGTCAGGCCCGCGCCCAGGCCGAGGAACGTGCAAAAACCGAAGCAGTTGCGCGCGTGATGCGCGAAAACGAGCTGCGCGAAAGCGCCGAGAAAAATGTCAAGGCGCTGGTTGAAGAGGAACTGCGCGCCCGCGCCAAGGCGGAAATCGAAGCCGATGCGAAATACCGCGCGCAAGCTGAGGAACGCGCCAAGGCCGCGGCGGCAGACCGCAAGCTGCGCATGGAATCCGAGGCCCGCGATGCAGCCTCCTCCTTCCGCACCGACACCAAAAACAAAAACAAGGGGGGTCTCGCTGCGGCCATTCTGTTCGTGCTGCTGGCCTGCGGCCTGGGTGTGCTGCAGCTGATGCCGATGGTGGGATACATCCCCGTTGTACAGCAACTGATGTCCCAGCGCTTAAACCAGCCTGTACACATTTCCAACATGCGTTACACGGTTTACCCGAAACAGGTTCTGCAGCTGGAAAAAGTCAGCATCGGCGGCTTGCAGCAGATCAAGGCCGACATGGTAACCATCCCGATGATGCCGTGGACGCTGCTCTCGGGCGGCACGGAGTTCGATTCGATCACCGCCAATGCCGTGGTGCTGGAGCCCTCGGCCATCGACCTGTTGCCGGCGATGACTAAAGCCGGCGGCGGCAACACCGTAAAGCTGCGCGAACTACGCATTACAGGCGTCAAAGTCGGTGGCGCCGCCTTTGATGTGCCGATGTTCGACGCCCAGATTTCATTCGCAGCAGACGGTGCCGTGCAGAAATTCCGCCTCAATGACGGCAAAATCACCGTCAACGCCACACCCAAGGACGGCGGACTGGCGTTGAGCATCGAAGCCCGCGAATGGCAGCCGCCCTTCGGCCCGGCACTGCAATTCACCGATCTGGCGATCAGCGCCCAGCTCAGCCGCCAGCAGGCCACGCTAAGCAGCATTGAAGGCCGCCTCGCCGGCGGCCGCCTGAAAGGCGCAGCCAAGGCAACCTGGGGCAACGATATCCGTGTTGAAGGCGAATTCAATCTTGAAAACGGCAAACTGCAGCAGCTGCTGACCGCCTACACGCGCGACTTTTCTGCCACTGGCAATCTGACCACCAACGGTAGCTATACCCTGCAGGGTAAATCGCTGAAAACGCTGTTTGAAACCAGCGCTGCCGAAGCCAGCTTCACCGTCGAAACCGGCGAACTGATCAACGTCGACGTCGTGCGCGCCATCCAGTCGCCCGCAACCGGGGGCACCCGCGGCGGCAAAACCAAGTTCGACAGCCTGACCGGATCTGTCAGCATCAACAGCGGGCGATACACCTACAAGCATTTGCAGATGACTTCGGGCCCGCTTAACGCCAATGGTTCCATCAACGTAGGCGGCGACGGCTCCATCGCCGGACGGCTGAATGCAGAACTGGGCTCCAAAGGTCTGGTCGTCGCGCGCGGCAGTCTCGGCATTACCGGCAGCATCCGCGACCCCCTGCTGCGGCCCTGACTGCACGCCATACAAACAAAAGCCCGCGTCTTTCGACGCGGGCTTTTTTATTGCTGATGCGGCAGATCAGCGTGCGTTGCGCAGCGCTTCAATGCGCTCATCGAGCGGCGGATGCGACATGAACAGCTTCATCATCGCGCCACCGCCGGAGATGCCGAAAGCCGAGATCGACGACGGCAGCGCCGTCTGCTCGTGGTTGACCTTGAGACGTTCCAGCGCGGCAATCATCTTCTCCCGACCCGCCAGAGAAGCGCCGCCAGCATCGGCGCGGAATTCGCGCTGTCGGCTGAACCACGCCACGACCATGCTGGCCAGCACGCCCAGCACCACTTCGGCGACCATCGTGGCAACAAAAAATCCCATGCCTTCACCCTTTTCGTTCTTCAACAGAACACGGTCTACGATATAGCCGATCACGCGGGAGATGAAGATGACGAAGGTGTTTACCACACCCTGGATCAGCGTCAGCGTCACCATGTCGCCGTTGGCGATATGGCTGACTTCATGGCCGAGCACGGCTTCCGCTTCGTCCTGCGACATGTTGTTGAGCAGGCCGGTGCTGACCGCGACCAGCGCGTCGTTGCGGTTCCAGCCCGTGGCAAACGCGTTGACGTCCGGCGCATCGTAAATCGCCACTTCCGGCATACCGATACCGGCTCGTTCGGCCTGACGGCGCACGGTATCAACCAGCCAGCGTTCGGTCATATTGGCGGGAACCTCAATAACATGGGCGCCGGTCGAGCGTTTGGCCATCCATTTTGATATGAAAAGCGAAATGAATGCTCCGCCGAAACCGAACATCATGGCGAACACAAGCAAGCCCTGCAGATTCAGACCGGTTTCATTGGTCAGCGCGCGATCAATACCCAGCAACTGCATGGTCACGCTGAGCACCGCGAGAATCGCGAAGTTGGTGACGATCAGCAGAAAAACGCGTTTCATAGATTTATCGAATCCCCGTAAGGTTGGACACCGATGTTAGATGATGGCGGAAGGCGCAAGTTCAAGTCCCGCCAAACCGCCACAGTAAAAACATAAGTCATTGATTATTAAATAATTTTTAAAGACGCTGCCGTTCACGGGCGGCAGTGACCGCCGTGATATTACCTCAAGCGCCATTGCCGACCTGCAGCCAGAAGGTTACCGGGCCGTCGTTGGTCAGCGTGACCTTCATGTCGGCGCCGAATCGGCCATGCCCGACCGGCGCGTGCGCAGCCAGCGCCCGCTGCAACAGGTAATCAAACAGCATCCGCCCCTGCTCCGGTGGCGCCGCACTGGAGAAACTCGGCCGTAAACCTTTGCGGGTATCCGCAGCCAGCGTGAACTGCGGCACCAGCAACACGCCGCCGCCGACATCACGCACCGACAGATTCATCTTGCCGCCGTCATCGCTGAACACGCGGTAATTGAGCAGCCGCTCCAGCAAGCGGTCGGCGACGGATTCATTGTCACCGGACTCGACGCCCACCAACACCAGCAAGCCGCGTTCAATCGCACCCACCGTCTCGCCATCAACAACAACGCCGGCGGCACTCACCCGCTGCAGCAAGGCAATCATTCTGTTTTGCTTCCTGTTTTTCTCACTGCATTGGACACAGCCCGTCGAGAACTGCGACCCGGCCGGAAATAACCGGTGTCGTCGTAATATTCGGCGCGCACATTGTCGCCGTACCAGCCCGGCACGCCCAGCACCGGCACCGGCGCCAGCTGGCGTGTCGTCTGCAGCGCTTGCGGATCAGCCAGCAGACCGGCAAGTTGCATATCCAACCGGCTCAGCAGTTCCGTCATCGGCAAAGCCAGCGTATCCGCTTCAACCTCCAGCAGCAGCGCATGCCCGGTCATCCCGCGATATGGCGACAGCATCTTTTCGCACAGCGCATGGCCGAAAGGCAAAAAGCACATGCCCGCCATCACCGCATCCCTGCGCTCCCAGAACAGCAGCTTCCAGCGGAAATCGCGGATCAGCTGCAGCAACTCCGGCTGCGCGGACAACACCACCAATCCGCTTTCATCAAACAGCGTCAGCGCATCGCGCACCGCGCCGCGACCGGCGCCGGCATCCGCGGTCCAGGCCGCATGATGCCGGGCATTCAGTGCCGCCTTGGCCTTGGGAAAGGCGAGCCACACCAGCACATTGAACAGGTCATGCCAATTGCGCTCACGGCATTCCAGTTCAGCGCTTTCATAAACACGGAGCTCATACGGCGCTTTGCCGCCGGCGGGCACCAGCCGCAGCGGACGGCCCGAAGCCACACTGACGCCAGCCTCATCGAGCAAACCCTGCAGCATGGCGAGGTCGGGCCAGTCTTCACCGTTGATCCCGGCTGCCGCCTCCCGCAGAAACAGCATTGGTGAATGGGCAGCAGCAAAAGTGGAATTCCATTGATCCATATCATGAGTGTACCGCGGCTCGATGCTGCTCGACCCTTCACGCATTGCAGTAAAATCGGTAATCGCCTGGAAAATGCTGCAGCCAGTCTCCAATTAGGAAACCCGCGCAGGATTTGATGTTCTCAACACCGGGTAAATCGGGGTTTCTAGGCAGCAAAACCCGCAAGGCACCGATTTCCATCCGGCTGTTCCGAAAAGATTTAATGAAAAATGACCGCAAAAACCGTATATCGCACCACCACCAAGGGCACCGCAGAAGTCGCTGCGAAACCCGGCGCACTGAAACCCGGCATGAAAGGCCTGCTGGCTGCCGTCGGCGTGAAAGCCTCCGCAGAAAGCCTGCGCATCAAATTTCCCAAAGCCGGCGATATTGAAGCCGCGCTTACCCAGCTTGCACGTGACGGTTATGTCGAGCCGCTGCCGGCCGAGCCCGTCGCTGCCAAACCCAAACCGGCCGCAGTCGCCGGATCCCTGGAAAACCTGTTCAATGAAAAACCCAAGGAACCGACGATCCATCAGCTGAAAATGGCCGAAGGTACGATCTCCGGCGCGCGCCGTCTGAAAGCGGGTTACCAGATCAGCATCGTCAACCGCCCGGGACGGCCGCTGGTGCCGCGCGGCGGCTCCGGCCAGAAACATGTTGTGCTGGTCATCGACGGTCATGAAGCCGAAGCGCTGGAAACCGCGCGCGGCATGATGCTCGGTGGTTTTGACGTACGTGGCGCCGGCACCAAGGTCGAAATCGTCGCTGCACTGGGCAAACAACCGCTGCCAGACCTGATCATCATGGATGTCGATCTGCCCGACGCCGTTGGTCTTGATCTGCTCGGCAAGTTCCGCGAACACGACGAACTGAAGGAAACGCCGATCATCGTCGTCACTGCACGCGCCGAACGCGACGACATCGTCGCCGCGCTGGCCTATGGCGCCACCGGTTATCTGAACAAACCGATCAAGGCGGATGCCCTGCTCCGCCACGTCAAGGACGCGCTGGGCATTCCCTGACCGGAAGCACCGCGCTCAGCTGCCGAGCAGCTGCTTGATTTGCGGCAGCATCAACTCCGTCGCCAGCCGGCCTTCTTCGATGGATTCCGCCGCCCGGTGGTAATCCAGTGAGCCCACATCACCCAGTCGCGGCATCACTAGCGCATCCGCCGGTTCGCCGGCGAGACGGCTGCGGGTAATCCGCACCTGCATGATGTTGATGCTTTCCGTCAGCACCTCGATCATGTTCGGCTCACGGTTTTTTTCGGCACTGCGCACATGCCGCCCGGCGAGACTGGAGCCCAGATCAACCGCGATGACAAAATCCGCGCCCATCGCCCGGCACAGCGACACCGGCACCGGATTGACCAGCGCACCGTCGACCAGCAGCCGGCCGTCGCGTTCGCAGGGCGTGAATAATCCCGGCAGCGCGATCGAAGCGCGAACCACATCCACCGCACGGCCTTCACGCAGCCAGATTTCACGGCCATTGCGCAAATCCGTTGCTACAGCAGCAAAGGGCAGCGCCATTTCTTCCACCGTGGTTTCCAGCAGATTGTCGTGCAGATAACTGATCAGCTTAGCGCCCTTGAGGAATCCGCCATTGAAGCTGATGTCAAAAAACCCCAGCACCTTGCGCCAGGTCAGGCTCAACACCCACTCCTCCAGCGCATCCAGCCCGCCGTTGGCGTAAACCGCGCCGACCAGCGCGCCAATCGATGCGCCGCAGACGATCTGCGGCCGGACACCCGCCTGCTCCAGCGCACGCAACACGCCGATATGCGCCCAGCCGCGCGCCGAGCCAGCGCCGAGCACGATGCCAATTTTCAGATCACTTTTCATGTGAAAAATATATCAATAAAAACAAATAGATACCAACGTCATACATTCGGGGCCGCGATCACCCCAGCCAGCGCAACGGCGGCTCATCCAGCGCCGCTGCCTGCTCGCGCAGCGACAGGATGTGATCCTGCCAGTAACGCTGGGTGTTGAAAAACGGAAAACTCGCCGGGAAGGCTGGATCATCCCAGCGCCGCGCCAACCAGCCGGCGTAATGCACCATGCGCAACGTGCGCAAGGCTTCGACCAGCATCAATTCGTTGGCATCGAACTCGCGGAATTCGCAATAGCCGGCAAGCAATGGCATCAGTTGCGTCTGCTGCGACTTGCGGTCGCCCGACAGACACATCCACAGATCCTGCACTGCCGGACCCATGCGCGCATCATCAAGGTCGACAAAATGCGGCCCCTCGTCGGTCCACAGCACATTGCCGGCATGGCAGTCGCCGTGCAACCGGATCTGCCGCAACGCACCGGCATCGGCCCAGCGCCGCTCGATGCGTTCGACCACATCCTCGGCGACGCTGGCATAAGTGTCGTACAGATCATCCGGCACAAATTCGCTGTCGAGCACAAACTGCACCGGCTCGTAGGCAAAGGATTCAATGTCCAGCGTCGGACGGTGTTCAAACGGTCGGGTCTGCCCCACTGCATGAATGCGCGCAATAAAGCGCCCCATCCACTGCAGCGTCTCGGGATCATCAAATTCTGGCGTACGCCCGCCGCGACGCGGCGTCAGCGCGAACTCAAAACCGCCGTGATCATGGAGCGTGCGGCCGTTGAAGGCCAGCGGCGCCACCACCGGCAGCTCGCGCGCAGCGAGTTCAGTGGCGAAATCCTGCTCTTCCTGGATCGCTTCAGTTGTCCAGCGCTGCGGCCGGTAGAACTTGGCGACCACCGACACGCCATCCTCCAGCCACACCTGGTAAACGCGGTTTTCATAACTGTTCAGCGCCTGCAAGCGGCCGTCACAGCGCAGGCCGCAGCAGGATTCGATGGCGTCGAGGATGGCTTCGGGATTCAGTGCGGCATAGGGTTTCATGGCGCGCACTGTAGCAGCTTGATAACAAATCGCCTTTTGAACCGGCGATTCAATGCCGGATCGGCAACAGACTTTCGAGCATACGCCCTGCGACAAACACCGACCCGCCCGGCAAACGCTCCGGCAGCACCTGCGGCAGCACCGTCACCGACGGCACACGGCATTCAGCCAGCACCGTCTGGAACAGCTGCGAGACTTCAGCCGCGTCATCCTGCGGCTGCAGCGGCCAGGCAAAACCTTCAAACAGTGAATCATCAAACGGCGTGCTCAGGCTCAGCCGCAGTTCGCCGGCGCCGCTGTCGAGTTTGTGTGCCGACAGCACGGCTTCGGGATCACCAACGGCCATGCGAAATTTGCGCAGCGTGTTTCCGAGGAACAGGCTCAGCGCGGCTTCCAGCTGGGCGCGGCGACCGGCGTGTGCTGCCGTGAGTAAAGGCTGCGGCGGACGCGGCATCGGCAGTATTTCGAGACCGGACTGCGCAAGCTGACGTGCGAGCTCTTTGGTCATCGCCATACCCCAGGTGCCGATATTGGACGCCGACTCAAGGAAGGACGGCAGATGCTGCGGCGTGATGCCGGCGCCGGTAATGAACCGCAGATGCACCTGTTCGCGGCTGCCGGCGACCGGGATCGGTTCCGGCTGCAGCCCATCGAGCGGCACACGCTGTGCGGGATCACCGGCGGCGCGCCACAGCGCCGAGGGCGACAGTGCATCCAGCGCTTCGGTGCCGACCAGCGCATTGCCGAGACCGAAGTTGCGGGTGACGCCCACCGCGCCATGTTGCTCCAGCAAACTGCGCAGCAAATGCACTTCGGGCAGCGCGCCCTGCACCGTGCAGGGCTTGCGTGCGCCGGCAACAATCACCAGCGGAATGGCGAAAAAGCGAAGGCCGATGCCTTCACCCTGCGCATCCAGCGCCGCTGCGAGCAGGCGCGCGACGCGCTGCGCACGGGCTGGCGGTTGCACGGCCAGTGCGTTGCGGATACCGGCATCATCACCCGTCTCCAGCGCCTGCTGCAGCGCCGTACGCAGCGCGGCATCATCAACCTGTTGTGCTGCCTCAATCAGCGGGTCATTTCCGGCTGAGAAACCCTCTCTCGGGTCCGGCAGTGTTTCGGTATTGCTCAATCGACTTTTGCTCCCGAGGCTTTGACGGCCTTGCCCCATTTATCCAGTTCGCTGCGGATGTAGGCGGTGAACTGCGCCGGCGTATCGCCAACGAATTCGGCACCTTCCGCAACCATGCGGTCGCGCAGGTCCGGGGCCTGCAGTGCCTTGACCGATTCCGCGTGCAGTTTCGTAATGATCGGCTGCGGCGTGCCGGTCGGCACCGCCATGCCGAACCATGAACCGGTTTCGTACCCTTTCAGACCCTGCTCGTCCAACGTCGCAATGTCTTTTGCGGCATCCACGCGCTTGAGGCTGGTCACTCCCAGCGCACGCAAGCGGTTGGACCGCGCATGCGGCAGCGTCGACACCATCGCACCGAAGTAGACTTCAATATGCCCGGCAATGATGTCGGAGATTGCCGGCGTAGCACCCTTGTATGGCACATGAACCATCTTCACGCCCGCCATGGTTTTGAAGATTTCACCGGCGAGGTGATGCGGACTACCGATGCCTGTGGAACCATGGCGCAGGGCATTCGGATTGGCCTTGGCAATTGCGATCAACTCCTTGGCGTTTTTCGCAGGCAAAGAAGGATGCACAACGACAATGCCCGGTACCCGTGCGAAATTGGTGACGTAGGCAAAATCTTTCAGCATGTCGTAGCCGAGTTTCGGATACAGCGTCGGGTTGATGGCGTTGGCGACAGTCGGCATGAACAGCGTGTAGCCGTCTGCCGGCGCCCGCGCGCCGAGTTCGGTACCGATATTGGTGCCCGCACCGGGGCGGTTATCGACAATGACCTGCTGCCCCCAGGCCGCAGCGAGTTTCTGGCCGACCGCGCGCGCCAGCATGTCGGAGGTGCCGCCGGGCGTGTAACCGACGATGTAACGGATCGTGCGGTTGGGATAGTTCGCCGCAGCATCCTGCGCCTGCGCTGCGGCTGCCGACGCCACCAGCAGCGCCGCCGCAGCGATATTTACCAAATATTTGTTTTTTAATGATTTTATATACATTTTATCCTCCAGGTTGTAACCGTCGGCGATGAACGGCGGAAATCAATCCACACGCGCACCCGACTCCTTCACGACACGCCCCCACTTCGCATAATCGGCGCGAACCACGCGCTCGAATTCTTCAGCGCTGCCACCCACCGCATCAGCACCTTGCGCCTGCAGCATCTTGACCAGTTCCGGCGCATGCAGCGCTTCGTTCAACACCGCATTGATCCGATTGGTCAGCGCCTTCGGTGTTCCGGCCGGCGCAAAAATGCCGAACCAGTTGATCACTTCATAACCTTTCACCGTCTCCGCAATCGCCGGAATCGTCGGGAAAGCCGGCGAGCGTTTCGGGCCAGTGACACCGAGGCCGCGCAACTTGCCAGCGCGCACATGCGGCGCCAGCGGCACGGCACTGGCAATGGTGATCCCGATCTGCCCGGCGAGCATGTCGGTGATCAGCGGACCGGTGCCTTTGTACGGGATATGGCCCATGCGGATATCGGCCATCGACCGGAATAGTTCCACCGCAAGATGGCTTGATGAACCGTTGCCTGCCGATCCGTAGTTGAGCTTGCCGGGATTCGCCTTGGCATAGGTGATCAGATCCTTCACCGACTGCACCGGCAAAACATTGCTCGACGCCATCATCAACGGCACCGCGACAAACTGTACCACCGGCGCGAAATCCTTCAGCGCGTCATAGGACACTTTTTTGTAGAGATGCGGATTGATCACATGCGGGATCGATGAAAACAGCAGCGTGTAGCCGTCGGAATTGGCGCGCGCGGTTGTTTCCGTCGCGATCAGCCCGCCGGCGCCGCCGCGATTGTCCACCACCACCTGCTGGCCGAGGCGCTCCGAGAGTTGCTGTGCGGAAACGCGCGCGAGAATGTCAGCTGCACCGCCCGGCGGAAAGCCGACGATCAGCCGCACCGGCCGGTCGGGATAAGTGGCGGCGGCAATTACGGTTGCAGGCAACAGCAGCGCAGCAAGCGCGCACAGTTTTGCGTAACGTTTGATCACGGGCATTCTCCAGTTCAGCCGGTCAACTCCGGAACTGCTTCCGCAGCAGCATTCGTGCCATTGCCTACCAGCCGAGCACGTAAGCCGGACGCCGCGGATCAGCACCGCCGTGCAGCACACCCTGCTTGAAATCGTTCACGATGGTGCACACCGAACCGGCCAGCCAGGTCATGTCGTCCCACCAGTAGATCTTGTGCCCCATCGCCGCCAGCGCATCACCGGTGTTCTTGTCGATGCGCGATTCCAGATACAAACGGCCCGGGAAGTAAGCGTGAGGCTCGAAGGACCCGGGATAGCTGTAGCTGGCGAAGCGCGGCGCTTCGACCGCGTCCTGCACGGCCATGCCGAAGACATTGATGTTGAGGAAGACCTGGATCATCGCCTGGATCTGCACATCACCACCGGGCGTACCGAAAGGCATATAGGCATGGCCGTTTTTCAGCGCCAGCGCCGGATTCGGCGTCAGCCGCGGGCGCTTGCCCGGCGCCACCGACGACGGATGAGAAGGATCGGCCCAGGACTGCGTGCCGCGGCCCGAGCACAGAATGCCTACACCGGGGATGATCGGCGTTTTGTCGGAACCGTCGGAAGGCGTTGCCGAGAACGCATTGCCGTGGCGATCGATCACGCACAGATAGGAGGTGTCGCCGGGACCAGGCGCTTCATCCTTCTGAGGCACCGGCATGCAGATATTCTTCAGCGCGGACAGCGTTTTCGGATCGCCCGCAGGCGGCATTTCCGGCCAGGCCTTGTCGGGGCTGATCATCGAGCGGCGCCATGCCGAATATTTTTCAGACAGCAGGCCTTTGAGCGGCACATCGACAAACTTGGGATCGCCGAAATGATGGTGACGGTCGGCGAACGCGAGGTTCAGCGCTTCGGTGACGACGTGGATGTATTGCGGCGTGTTGTGGCCCATCGCCTTCAGGTCGTAACCCTTGAGGATATTCAGCGCCATCGGCAGCGCCGGCCCCTGCGACCACGGTCCGCAGGCATGTAACTCGATGTTGCCGAATTTCGACTGTACCGTCGGCTCAAAATTGACCTTGAATTTCGCAAAGTCATCGTATTGCATCAGGCCGCCCTGCTGGCCGATCCATTTGGTGACGTCACGGGCAATATCACCTTTGTAGAAGGCATCACGTGC
The DNA here is from genome assembly GCA_030833315.1 of Burkholderiales bacterium. Classification (GTDB taxonomy): domain Bacteria; phylum Pseudomonadota; class Gammaproteobacteria; order Burkholderiales; family SG8-41. Next base: position 21,717 of record JAURHM010000010.1, on the reverse strand, counting down.
CGCCAGCAGACCGGCCTTGCGACCCTTGCGTTTGCCGCGCCGCTCTTCATCGACCATATACTGCAGCGTGCGCCCGAGATCGGACTGCACAAACACCTTGCCAGGCACCGGCGCCTTGCCGCCCGGCAAATACACTTTTTTGCTCGACGGCCAGCGCGAATAATTGTCGACGTTGCTGCCGATGAATTCGGCCATCAGCGGATACATCGGGAAGCCTTCACTGGCAAAACGGATGGCCGCACTCGCCACCTCGCCGAAACTCATCGTACCGAAACGCGACAGCGCGGTAATCCATGCATCCGGCGCCGCCGGCACCACGCAACGCTCGATGCCCGGCGGAATCTTGCCGCCGTGTTTTTTCATGAAGTAATCGGGGGTAATCGATTGCGGCCAGACGCCGAGGCCGTCTATGGAATGCACCTTGCGGTCTTTTGCCGTAAAAATGATCTGTGGTGCAACGCCGCCAATATTGACCTTTTCGGTCTGCAACACGCCGATGGCCAGCCCTGCCGCGACGCCGGCGTCGATGGCATTGCCTCCCGCCTCGAGGATTTCAAAGGCCGCGTGGGCGGCCAGGTAATGGCCTGCGGCAACAACGTGCCGGGTGCCCATGATGGTCATGCGTTTGGCGCTCATTTATCGATCTCCGGATTTGCCGCGGTCCTGCGGCTGCAATCCTTGGATTCTACTCCGCGGCGCCCTTCCGACCCGGTGAATTGCCACGAATTGGACCTTGCGCAAACGGCTGCACGACCGCCACAGGTCTTGGTAAACTGGCCACACATCAACTGACCGTCTTTGGCCCGCCGGGCAAGCAGCAGAACCGAGGAGAAACTGATGAAATCAAACCGATTGCGGATCGCTGCAGCCATCGCCCTGATTGCCGCAAACTGCACGGCATTCGCCCAGAACTACCCCGCACGCACTATCCGCATGGTGATTCCCTTTGCCGCCGGCGGCAACACCGACATTATCGGCCGCATCTTTATCCCGAAAATGGCTGAAATCATCGGTCAACAGATCATCATCGACAACCGCGGCGGCGCCGGCAGCATCATCGGCACCGAGGCAGTCATGCGCGCCGCCCCTGACGGTTACACCCTGCTGCTGGCATCGGCCGCACACACCATCAATCCGGCGATGGTCAAAAAACTGCCCTACGACTCGATCAAGGACTTCACGCCGCTGGGCGTTGTCGCCGATGTGCCCACGGCCTTTGTGCTTCACCCGTCGCTGCCACCGAAAACCGTCAAGGAATTCGTCGCGCTTGCCAAATCACGGCCCAATGACATCTTCTACTCAACCGCGGGCATCGGCACCGTCGGCCACCTCGCAGCAGAACTGCTGATCTCGACCACCGGCATCAAGCTCACGGCTGTCCACTACAAAGGCACCGGCCCGTCGATGGTCGACCTCGTCGGTGGCCATATTCAGATGCAGTTCCCGAGCATGCCGGCTGCTGTGCCCTACGTCACCTCCAACCGCATGCGGATGATCGCGCAGACCGGCGAAAAACGTTCACCGGCCGCACCCACGGTGCCGACCATGCTGGAACAGGGCTATAAGGATTTCATCGTCTCCAGCGGCTTTGCGATGTTCGGCCCCGCAAATCTGCCGAAACCGATCGCCGACCGCGTCAATGCCGCCATGGCGCAGGCGCTGAAGGATCCCAAGGTCAATAAGACGCTGCTGGAACAGGGCGCCGAACCGACCGGTACCTCGCCCGAAGCGCATGACAAATTCAACCGCGCCGAAATCCAGAAATGGGTCAAGGTCGTACGCGATGCACGCATCGAAATGCAGTAAGACTGCCGCAGCACAGCACGTAGGTTAGAATTCGGGGCTTAGCGCCCCGTTTCTTTTTCCCGAATCCATCATGACCACACTTGACTTCCAGTTCCCCTATACCTCGCAGCGCATGCCCGTACTGGCACGCAATGCTGTAGCCACGTCACAACCGCTCGCCGCACAAGCCGGCCTGCGCATGTTGCTCAAGGGCGGCAACGCCGTTGACGCGATCCTCGCCACGGCGATTTCACTGACCGTACTGGAACCGACCAGCAACGGTATCGGCAGCGATGCCTTCTGCATCCTCTGGGACGGCAAGAAGCTGCACGGACTGAATGCTTCCGGCCGTTCACCGGCCGGCTGGACCTCGGACCGTTTCAAAGGTGCGCAGTCGATGCCGCAACGCGGCTGGGATTCGGTAACCGTTCCGGGCTGCGTGGCGGCCTGGGCGGAAATGTCGCAAAAGTTCGGCAAGCTGCCTTTTGCCGACCTTTTCGAACCGGCGATCAAATACGCCAGCGATGGTTATATGGTCACGCCGACCATCGCCCGCCTGTGGGCCAACCAGGTGCCCGAACTGAAAAACCAGCCAGGTTTTGCCGAAGCTTTCATGCCGCGTGGTCGCGCGCCGCTGCCCGGCGAGAAATTCTCCTTCCCGGCGCAGGCCAAAACCCTCGCCCGTATTGCTGAAACCCAAGGTGAAGCGTTCTACAAAGGCGATATCGCCGAAAAAATCGTCGCCTGGTCGAAACAGCACGGCGGCGCGATGACAATGGACGATCTCACCAGCCACACGCTGGACTGGGTCGAGCCCATCGGCATTGATTACCGCGGCTACACGTTGCACGAGATTCCGCCAAACGGCCAAGGCATTGCCGCGCTGATCGCGCTGGGCATCCTTGAAAACTTCGACGTCGCCAAACTGCCGGTCGACTCCCCGGACAGCATGCATCTGCAGATCGAAGCGATGAAGCTGGCCTTTGCGGACATCAATGAATATGTCTCCGATTTATCGACAATGCGCATCAAGCCTGCCGAAATGCTCGACAAGGCTTACCTGAAAAAACGCGCGCAGCTGATCGACATGAAAAAAGCGCAGGCACCGGCTTTCGGCAACCCGTCCAAGGGCGGCACGGTCTACCTGACCGCCGCCGACGAGTCCGGCATGATGGTGTCGTACATCCAGTCGAACTTTGCCGGCTTCGGTTCCGGCGTTGTCGTCCCCGGCACAGGCATCAGCCTGCAGAACCGTGGTTACGGATTCAGCCTGAAGCCGGAACACGCCAACGTCGTCGCACCACGCAAGCGCCCCTTCCACACCATCATCCCTGGCTTCCTGACCAAAAACGGCAAACCGCTGATGAGCTTCGGTGTCATGGGCGGCTCGATGCAGGCGCAGGGCCATATGCAGGTAGTATCGCGCATGGTTGATTACGCACAGAATCCGCAGGCCGCCGCTGACGCGCCGCGCTGGCGCATCGACACCGGCCTCAAGGTCGGCATCGAGCACGGCGTAGCGGCAGAAACCATCGCCGAACTGCGCGCCCGTGGTCATGACATGCCGCAAGCCGACCGCTGGTCCACCGATTTTGGCCGCGCCCAATTGATCTACAAGATGGAAGACGGGTACTTCGCCGCTTCCGAGCGCCGCACCGACGGCCAAGCTGTCGGCTTCTGATTCACGGGAGCGTGCGATGAAATACAGCCTCGGCGAACGCAAGGTGTTGTGCAAGGGCGATTACTGGATTGCCCCCTCCGCCACCGTCATCGGCAGCGTCACCCTCGAGAACAACGCCAGCATCTGGTGGAACTGCGTATTGCGCAGCGACAACGAGAACATCAACATCGGTGAAAACTCGCAGGTGCAGGACGGTTCAGTACTGCACGCCGATCCGGGCTTTCCGCTGACGCTGGAGAAAAACGTCAGCGTCGGTCATATGGCGATGCTACACGGCTGCACTATCGGTGAAGGCAGCCTCGTCGGTATCGGCGCAGTGATTCTCAACGGCGCCAGAATCGGCAAGAACTGCCTGATCGGCGCCCGCGCTTTCATCGGCGAAGGCAAGGAAATTCCCGACGGCTCGATGGTGCTGGGTATGCCCGGCAAGGTGGTGCGCCAGCTTTCCCCCGAGGAAATCGCACGCATCAACCGCATCGCCGATCATTACGTGCAGAACTTCAAACGTTTCCGCAGCGAACTGAAGCCCGACCCTTCCTGAAACCCGGACCAACTGGGGTGTGCGTGGCCGAGATGACGAAATACGGATTCCGTATCGAAACACGCGGCGGCATGACAGTAGACAATCTGGTGGCGCAATCACGAACCCGGGAAGAAGCCGAAAACCGCATCCGGCAGATTTACCAGCACCGCGAAATTCTGGAATGCAACGAGATTACCGCGGGCAACCGTGGAGACGGCGTTGATCTGGAAAGCATGATTTCCCTGATCAGCAAGCAGGACGATTCAGGCTGATCGCAGGTTCTCCCGCCTTGCCGGTGAACTCAGCTGCCGGTTTGCAGGGCATGCACCAGTTTCAGACCGGCGGCCACCTGACTCTGCACAGCGGATTGCTGCTCCGACGTCAGTGCCGTGCGCGCACCCGGAGGTACGTTGCGCGTGACCGGACGGGTTCTAGTCCTTGCTGCATGCATGAATCCCGCAACCACCAGCTCTTCCAGCAGTTCGGTGTAATGCTGCGCGCCACGGCTTGCGGGTGCGTGATCGAAAACATCCTGGTTGCCAGCCGGACTTTCCGCCGGGCTGACCTTTTCCGCGATGTGCGTGGCGCAGACTTCATCGCCATACCGTTCACGCAACTGACGCTCAATATCGACAGCCATGCGCATAAAGACCGTAGAGACTGACCACCGCTCGCGGCACCACCACGCCGCGGTCAGGTGGGCCTGCGGATCAAGATCGATCACCAATGGATCATCGTCGCGGTAATTCAGTAACCCTGCGAGCTTGGGCGTCCTTGTCGTCTTGCCGACGCCGCCTTTCTGATTGAACACCGCGATGCGCGCCACAGGACCTTATGCAAAAACTTGTATGGAGCGCAGCCGGGGGGGGTAAGCCGGCATTTTGCGCTGATAATCAGGGAATTGGCAGCATGACTTGCAGCTTGTTCTGAGAAACCGCTCGCGAGCAACTGACGCCACACCAGCCGCTAAGGCCAAATAAATTATTTATACAAAACAACGGCTTATGGAATTCCGGCACTTCGGTTGATTTCACGGTCGACTCACAAAACCAAAAGATCGACAAGCGATCCGCATCGGCAAACACTGAAATATGCAAAATGCTGCACAAATCAAATGGCCACGCTACCCTGATGAACTCCCAAGCGCGGACCACGCAACGTTCCTCTGCAAACCCTCCCGGCCAGGCACTCCGCGGAAGTCGGCCCCAAATTGCCGCTTGTGAATCCGGATTACACATGATCAGAATATCGCAACAACAGCCCTGCGACCGGCAGAGCACAATGGCAGCTATCGGCGAATTCGGTTATCCTGCCTACAAATAACAGGGGTTAATGCAAATGGCGTTTTACGCTTTTTATGCAATCGCGATTGTCGTGCTGATTCTCCACTTCACCGGTTGGCTGAAGCGCAACAATCTGGAGTGGCTGGTACTTGCCCTCGCGGTCTCGGTATTCCCCGTCGTCATTTTCCTGCGCTGATCTCCGCCAGCGCTATTTCGCCAGCAGGCTGATGCCGCTGGCCAGCAGCATCACTGCCAGCACCTTGGAAAACGTCTCGCTGTTGACCCTGTCACCGAGGCGTTCGCCAGTCACTGTACCGGCCCACATCAGCGGCAGCAGCATGGCAAACAACAGCAGCGCCGTCCGGTCATAGAATCCGGACCAAGCATAACCGCCGATCCGCGCAATCATCTCGAAAAACCACAAAGCAGCTACCGTCGCGCGGAATCCGGCGCGGGTCACGCCGCGGGCGTTGACATAAATCACTACCAGCGTCCCGCCACCGCCACCGAACAGCGTATCAAAAAAGCTGCCGAAAAATCCCGCCGGCAATGACCATCGTGCCGAGCAGCGCAACTGCGGCAACCCCAGCATGCTGACGGTAAGCATGTATAGCGAATACAGCACCAGAAAACCGCCCAGCATCATCACCAGAATGCGGTTATCGAGCACGGCAAACAGCCACAACCCGAGTACCGCTCCGATGATGGTGGGCGGCACCAGCAGCCACAGCTCAGGCCACACCACCTGTTCGTGATCCCGAATGAGCAGGATCACGAACAGCACAAACACCAGCAGACTGCACAGTGGAACGGCCAGTTGCAGCGGGATCACAAAGGCCAGCAAGGGCACCGCAATCATGCCGGCACCGAAGCCCGACATGCCCCGCACGACAAAAGCGCCGAAGATCACCGCCGCCAGCCAGGCAAACTGCGCGTAGCCCAGATCAGTCATTCTTTTTTTATTTGAGCAGCAGCGCGCCGCCGCTCGCCAGCAGGACTACGCCGATCACGTGATTGAAGCGCTCTGTATTGACGCGCCGGATCAGTTTTGCGCCCAGCCATGAACCGAACAGCATGGTCGGCAACGCCGCTGCCAGAAGCATCAGGACATGCCGGTCATACAGCCCCATCATGGCGTAACCCGCCACGCGCGTGACGCCCTGAAACAGCATGATCGACGTAATCGTCACCCGGAATGCGTCCCGGCCGAGCCGCAATGCATTGAGGTAAATCACGTACAAGGGACCTGCCGCTCCGCCGAATAACGCACCGATAAAACCGGCCGAAGTGCTGGTAAGCACGGTCACAGCCGGCAGCCACCGTTTCGGCACAGGCACTTCACGCCCGTTCAGCAGCATCATGTACAGCGCATACAGCACGACAAAAACACCAAGGGCGCGACCCAGCGGCCGCGGATCAAACGAACCCAGAAAATAAAGCCCGATCAGCACGCCAATCAGACTCCCCGGCATGATGTGCGCGATGGCACGCCAGATGATGTGGCGCCAGTCGGCAATCCCGTGCCCGATCGACGACAGCATGTTGAGCACCGTCACCACCGGCACTGTCACCTGCAAAGGAAATACCAGCGCGAGCAGCGGCACGGCAATCGCGCCGCCGCCGAATCCGGTGCCGCCGCGGACGGCAAATGCCAGAGTCACTACCAGGGCGCAGAACAGCAGCTGCCAGTCGGAAAGCGATTCCATCGATTCAGTGTCCGTCGCGGATCGCACGCTTGCCGGCGTGCAATGCAAACAAGGTCAGTACGGCGATGATGATCACCGCACCGAAAGTGGTCGTGTAACTGCCGATACCTTTGTAGACCAGCGTAAACGCCGTCGGCCCGGTCAGGATGCCGGCAAAATTCCAGACCATCGCACCGCCGGTCACCAGACTCACCTGACCCGGCGGGCTGCGCCGCGCCACCTCCGCGGTATAAAGACCGTTCCAGCCGATCGCCGTCGCGCCGAACACCGCGTAGAGCAGCGCGGTCAGCCACACCGGCCATCCCGGCGCGAGGAAAAACACTGCAGCACAGCAGGCCACTGAACACAGGGTCAGATACTGCAGGGCCGCCATGCAGTCACCGCTGCGGTCGGCCAGCCAGCCCCAGGCGATCCGCCCCAGCACGCCGAAGATCTGCGCCACCGACAGCATCAGCCCCGCCTCAACCAGCGTGTAACCGCCCTCACCGACCAACATGACCACGGTGAAGGTGCTGACGCACAACTGAATGAACGCCAGACAGAACGCGGCAACACCCAGCCAGCGCAAAGCCGGCATGCGCCAGACCAGACGCAGCCCGTCGAACACGCGAGCCTGTACGGGCAGATCGGGCCGCCGGTCATCATCCCAGCCGCGGCGCGGCAATTGCATTGCCAGCATTGTGATCAGCGCAGACAGCAATACTAATACCAGCGCCCAGCGCCAGCCCCAGGCCAGCGTCACCGCCGGCGCAATCAGCGCCATCAGCGCCCAGGCCAGCGGCACGCCGGTCTGCTTCAGTGAAAAAATGAAATTGCGATGCTGCGGCGGACTGAAGCGGAACAGCAGATGCGCCGCCGCCGGCAGATTGATACTCATCGCCGCTCCGATAAAAACCGATGTGATCACCAGAGACCATACGCTGCCGTGCAGCGCGACCGCCATGCCGGCGACACAGCAGGCCATGCCGACCTGGGTTGTGCGGCAACCGCCGTAACGCGCGACCATCCAGGTAAACAGCATCGATCCGAGCATTGCGGCGCCGTAAATCACGCTCATCTGATAACCGATCAGCGAAGACTCGACGCCGAGGTTACGTGCTAATTCCGGAGCAATCACCGGAAACACCGCCGCCCCCATGGCTCCCGCGACTTGTGCTGCGGTTGTCGCAGCCACCACGGCAGCGACCGTGCGCGACGGATAGACCGCATCCGCGGTATTCATGAGGCGCGATCCGCGCGCACGGCAAACGCCGCCAGCATCGCGCTGATCAGTGCACCTGCCGCCAGATAACCAAACATCAGGGTGTAGCTGCCGACACGTCCATAGGCCGCGGCAAACAGTGCCGGGCCGACCAGAATGCCGGCAAAAATCCACACCATCACGCCCCCCGTCGCCACGCTGACCATGCCTGGAGGACTCAGTCTCGCTATCTGTGCATGCATGACGCCGTTCCAGCCATAAGCAACAACGCCGAACAGTGCATAAAAAAGTCCCAGCACGGGCGTCGGCCATGCTGTTGAAATGAAGACACTGATCATGCAACCTGCCGCAGCAGCGACACTGGTCAGAATCAAAACCGCAATCGCGTGACCGCTGCGATCCGCCAGCCAGCCGAAGGACAGCCGGCCCGCCATGCCGGCGGCCTGGACCAGCGACAGCATGACACCTGCGGCAACCAGACTGTAACCGACGTCATGAACCAGCAGATTGACGGTGAAGGTGCCGATGCAAAGCTGGACCAATGAAAAAAAGAAGGCGGCAAATCCGAGGTAACGCAGCGTCTTGTATCGCCACAAGACAAACACGCCGGTCAGCAGATGCGTCTGCCCTGCGGCATACGGATCGCGATCATCGTCCCAGAAACGGCGCCAGCGTTCGAGCAACAGCGCAGTAACCATTGCGTAAGCCAATATCAGCAGCAACGGCACCCGCCAGCCGAACGACAAGGTCAATATCGGCGCCACCAAGGCAATCGTCGCCCAGCCCAGCGGCACACCGGTCTGCTTGATCGAAAAAATCAGGTTACGGTGCTTTGCCGGACCGAAGCGGAACAGCAGATGGGCTGCGCCTGCAGCCGCGAGGGCATTACTTGCGCCGATACATAGCGCCGCGAGCGGCATCACCCACAACTGCCCTGCCAGTGCAGCCAGCATCCCGGCTGCGGACAGCCACAACGCCACCTGCATGGTCCGGCAGGAGCCCCAACGCAGCACCACGGTGCCGACATAACCCGAAGCCAGCATCGCCGCACCGAACAGCAGGCTGATCTGGTAACCGACGTAAGAAGCATCAACATCCAGCATGCGCGCCAGATGCGGCGCCATCACCGGAAAAATGGCAATACCCATGGCAGAAGCGATTTGCGCAGCCGTTGTGGCCAGCACCACCACCGCGACCGGCGGCAGTCCGGACTCCGCCGTTGTGGTCACTGTCGTCTTCATTCGGCTTCCCGGACTGCCGCGCGCTGCGCCAGCGCCAGCAATCCGAGCGCAAGCATCGAAATCGCCGGAACCATCAGGAAAGTCTGGCTGTAGCTGCCGACGCTGCCGTAAGCGGCAGCAAAGGCCGCCGGTCCGATCAGAACACCAGCAAACACGAAAAACGTGGTTCCCGCCGCCACCACACTGGCCATACCCGGCGGGCTGAGACGCGCGGCTTCCGCATGAAACACGCCGTTCCAGCCAACTGCAGTCGCACCGATGACAAAAAACAGCAGGTAGATCAACGCGCGGTTCCAGCCGGGATCGAAGTACACCAAGATCAGAGTGGAGGACAGACTTACGATGCAGATGATCATCAGCACCGTCAGGCTGCTGCCCAGACGGTCGGCCATCCAGCCCCAGCAGATCCGCGATGCCGAACCGCCCACCTGCACCACCGACAACATGACACCCGCTTCCACCAGACCCAGGCCGCCTTCGGCCACCAGATAAACCACCGTGAAGCTGAGGACGATGCGCTGGATACCGGAAAAAATCATCGCCACCAGCGAAACCCAGCGCAGGCTGCGCCGCTGCCAGACCAGGGGGACGCCGCCAAATGCGGATTTTTCAACGCCGCCGTTGCCGCGCTGGTCACTGTCCCAGTGCGCCCGATAACGCTGCATGAAAACCAGCAAACCGGCGATGAGCACCCCCACCACCACCAGTGACCAGCGATAACCGAAATGCACAGCGATACCCGGAGCCGTAAGCGCCGTGATAACGCCACCGACCGGAACACCGGTCTGCTTGATCGAAAACATGATGTTGCGTCTCGCGGGCGGCGTGTAGGTGACCAGCATGTGGGCTGCGGCAGGATTGATCATGCCCATACCCATGCCGATCGCCGCCGATCCCAATGCAATCGCGGCGACATCGGGTATCGCAAACAGCAACATGCCGACACCGCAGCAGAAAATGGATAACTGGGTGGCACGGGCTGCGCCATAACGCAAAACGACATTGCCGCCGATCATGGTTGCCAGCGTCGCCACACCGAAGGTCAGGCTGACCTGATAGCCGATCAGAATGGGACTGACGCCCAGCGCTTCGGCCAGCTTCGGCGCGATCGTGGGCAGCAGGATGTTCGACATCGCCACGACCATCTGGGCGAGAGTCGCAACGGCAACGACCATCCAGGGGCCGGGCATGGCTAAGGCTTTCATCACGACCGGTCTTTTGAGAGAAAACTTGAATTCAGCGGAATACCGGCATTGTGGTGAGTGCGGCAACATGGCGCAAGGCGGGTTTTCACGATGCGGTCTTGACACAGCCACTGCCACATTTTGAAGCAATGAAAAAACTGTAATGGACAAGCGCAGAGACCGCCATTTTTCTCGTTGACATGTCAGATATCAACTTCTAGAATTTCAGAAAATGGCTGCCACCATCAAAACCATGCCCCTGCTCAGCGACCGCGCCTACGAACGCGTGAAGCACGACATCATCTGTTGTCTGTTTGCGCCGGGCAGTGAAATCTCCGAAGCCCAGTTATGCGCCCAGTACCAGCTGGGCAAGGCGCCGGTGCGCATGGCACTGTCGCGACTGGCCCAAGACGGCCTGGTGCGCGCCATTCCGCGCCGCGGTTACATGGTGACGCCGGTCACGCTGAAAGACATCCAGGATGTTTTCGAGCTGCGATTGCTGCTCGAACCACCCGCCGCCCGGCTGGCTGCCGGCCGCGTCGACGCCAAACGGCTGCGGGTGCTCGACGAGATCTGCCGTGCGGGCTACCAGTCCGACGAGCCGAAAAGCATCGCGCGCTTTCTAGAAGCCAACAAGGAATTCCATGTGGCGATTGCACAGGCCGCAGGCAATACCCGCCTCGTGAACTCGATCGACCAACTGCTCGACGAGATGACGCGCCTGCTGCATCTGGGCCTCGGTTCCCGCAACCGCTCCCAGGAAATGCAGCACGAGCACCGTATCCTGCTGCGCGCGCTGGTACGCGGCGACGGCGCCACGGCGGAACAGATCTGCCGCGAGCAAATTGAAGCCGCGCGCGACATGGTGCTCAAAGCGATCATGAACAGCAGCGCTTTGATGAATTTTGCGATCACTGCGGACGCCTGACCGTGCAAGCACCTCTGCAACAGCTGATTCACCGCCTCGATGCCGCCGTTGCCGCTCCCGGTCATGTGCTGCCGCAGGCAGTAACCGCAGCGCTGGGCGAAGCCGTCGCTGCCGGTCCCTGGCTGTCGCCGGAGCAGCAGCGCGCCAGCCACGACCATTACACCCGGCATGTGGTGTACGCCGACCCGGAAGACCGTTACGCCATTGTGTCGATTGCCTGGGGCAGCGGCCAGCAAAGTCCGATCCACGGACACCACACCTGGTGCGGCGTCGCGGTCTACAGCGGCACCGTCGTCGAAACCTATTACGAAACCGCCGGCAACAATGCGCCGCCCCGCCCCTTGCGCAGCACCGTGCGCAAACGCGGGACCCTCAGTTTTGATGCGGACCAGACCGGCATACACCGCATCGCCAATGCCGCCCCGGAAGTGGCGGTTTCCATCCATGTTTACGGGGTCGGCAAAACACGTATTGCCACCGACGTCAACCGCGTTTTGGGTTAGGCGAATCACGGATCAGGATTCATAATTACACTGTTGCCGAAGCGCCCTCCGCGCTTGCCCCTGGCGCAGCCTCACCAATATCATCCAACGGAGAAATGCAATGAAAGCAGTCGTCCTTCGCGAACACGGCAGTCTCGATAAACTGGAATACGTGACGGATTTCCCCGATCCCACGGTCTGCGAAGGCCATGTCGTCATACGGGTAAAAGCCACCTCGTTCAACTACCACGATGTCTTTACGGTTCGCGGCATGCCCGGCATCAAGGTGCCCTTCCCGATGATCATCGGCCTCGACCTCGCCGGTGAAATTCTTGAAGTCGGCGCCGGCGTTTCGGGTTGGAAAGCCGGCGACCGCGTGCTGGTCAATCCGCTGAACAAGAAAAAAGGCCTGATGGGCGAAATGATGCACGGCGGCCTTGCCGAAAAATGCCTGGTGGCTGCCGACCAGCTGATCAAGATGCCGGACAACGTCAGCTACGAGCAGGCCGCATCCCTGCCGGTCGCCTACGGCACCGCGCACCGCATGATCATCACTCACAACACCATCAAAAAGGGCGACAAGGTTCTGGTGCTCGGCGCCAGCGGCGGCGTCGGCACAGGTTGCGTACTGCTGGCCAAGATGCTCGGCGCGGAAGTCATTGCCTGCGCCTCCAGCGCCGACAAAATCCAGCGCCTCAAGGATCTCGGTGCTGACCACGTGATCAACTACAAGGAAACCGACTTTTCGAAGTGGGCCGTCGAAAAATTCGGCAAACCGCAGCGCCGCAACTATGAAGGCGGCGTCGACGTCGTCATCAACTTCACCGGCGGCGACACCTGGGCGCCTTCGCTGAAATGCGTCAAACGCGGCGGCAAGATCCTGGTCTGCGGTGCCACCGCCGGCTACGACCCTAAGGAAGACCTGCGCTATATCTGGAGCTTCGAACTCCAGGTCGTCGGCTCGAACAGCTTCTACGACGACAACCTGAAAGCGCTGATGGAACTGATCCAGGAAGGCAAAATGAAGCCGGTGATCGACGAAGTGCTGCCGCTGGAAAAAGCCGCACAGGGACTGAAGCTGATCGAAGACCGCGAAGTCTTCGGCAAAGTCATCATCACCCCCTGATCGGAAAACCATGGCTGTACCCCGTCCTGAACCGCGGGGTTACCCGGGCAATCTGGGAACCCCGTTCAGCGCGCATGCCGGTAGCAAGCGGACCGCGCTGGTCGACCTGCGCGACCCGGGTTCGCTGCGGGAACACAGTTTTGCCGCTCTCGACGCTCAGGCCGATGCCGTTGCACGCGGGCTGGTCCGCCGCGGCCTCAAAGCCGGGGACCGCATCTGCATTCTTTCGCTGAACCGCGTCGAGTTCGTCGCTACACTGCTCGGCGCGATGCGCGCAGGCGTGATCCCGGTGCCAGTCAACATCAAGCTAGCAGCCGAGACCGTAAGCTACATCGCCGGTGACGCTGGCGCAAAGCTGGCATTCTGCGAATTGGCTTACAGCCATCTGCTGCCACCGGATCTCTCCACCATTGCATTTGACGACAGCAATGCCTTCGGTGACTTTCTCGACGCCGGTCCGTTTACACCGGTCGAACCCAGCCCCGATACCGTCGCGATACAGCCCTATACCTCGGGCTCCACAGGCAAACCCAAGGGCGTGCTGTTGAGCCATTTCGGCCAGAACTGGAGCCGCCGGATCCTCGCGCACACCCGTGGCACCAGTGAGAACGATGTCATTCTTGTCGCGGCCCCGCTCTATCACAAGAACGCACTCAACGCGATCAAGCAGGGACTGACTGCGGGTGCCACGCTGGTGCTGATGCCGCAGTTCAATGTGGAACACTACATCGCGGCGATCGAGCGTTTTCACTGCACGGTCATTTCCGGCGTACCGACGATGATCTCGATGCTGCTCGCCCGCAAGGAACTGCTGTCGAACACTGACACAACCTCTGTGCGAACAGTAATGATGGGCTCCGCGCCATCTTCCCCGCAGTTGCTGGCTGACATCCGCGTGCATTTTCCCAACGCCGAACCACTGGTGGTCTACGGCGTCACCGAAGGCGGCCCGGTGCCGCTGGGTCCGCACCCCGACAACAAACCGCGGCCGATGGGGTCGATCGGCGTGCCCTACCCCGGCACCGATGCAAAGCTGATCAACGGCTCCAATGCCAACGAAGGCGAACTGCTTTTGAAAAACCCGGGCATCCTGCTGGGCTATCACAATCTTCCCGAGGAATCCGCGAAACGCCTGAAGGGTGGCTGGTATCACACCGGCGACGTCTGCCGACGCGATGCCGAAGGGTTCTACTTTTTTGTCGGCCGCACCGACGATATGTTTGTCTGCGGCGGTGAAAACATTTTTCCGATCGAAGTCGAACGCCTTCTGGAGCGTCACCCCGCCGTTCACCAGGCTTGCGTGATGCCCTTCAGTCACGAGCTGAAAGGCCAGGTGCCTTATGCCTTCATCGTATTGCGCAGCGGCCAGTCGGCAAAGGAGGACGACCTTCGCCAGTTCGCCCTGAAAAACGGCCCTGTTTACCAACACCCCCGCCGGGTGTTCTTTCTTGATCAGCTGCCGCTCGCCGGCACCAACAAGATTGATCGCGACAAACTGCGAAGCATCGTCGCCGGCAGCAGTGCTGAGAAGAATTCATCAGCAGCCTGATAATTTATAGGTTGCGCCCCGTCACCCAGTAGTCTTCAATCCTGAATCGAACCGGAGCCCGTAATGACCGACAACAAACCCACCCTCGAACAACTGCAGAAGCTAATCACCCGCGGTCCGTTCAACCAATGGCTTAACTTCACCTTCCTCAAGGCCGACGACGCCGGCATCGAGGTCAAGGCGACCTGGCGCGAGGAATGGGTGGTCAATCCCGAGCGCAAATACACCCACGGCGGCATCCTTGCCGCGATTGTTGACGTCGTTGCCGACTACGCCATCGCCGCCCAGCTGGGCCGTCCGGTGCCGACCATCGACATCCGCGTCGACTATCACAAGGCGGCGATGCCCGGAGACCTGACCGCCAAAGGCCGCGTCGTGCGCAGCGGCAGCCAGTATTCGACCGCGGAAGCCTATGTCTACGACAAGGACGGCGCACTGGTCGCAAGCGGCCGCGGCACCTATTTCACCGCTACGCCGAAGTAAAATCCGGTAATGCCAGAAGTCCTTGAAAGCCGGATCCACGCCCGCGGCACTGCCCGCCTGCTCCGGCTCGACCTGCTATTGCAGCGGGTCGCCCTGATCGGCACCATTCTCGGATTGTGGTGGGTGCTTGCACTGGGCGTACCGCACTACATCCTGCCCGGCCCGGTGCGCGTATGGAATTCGCTGCTGCAGATTTCCGCCAACGGCGATCTTTGGAGCAATCTTGGCATCACCCTGGGCCGCGTTGCCGCCGGTTTTATCCTCGCCACGGTAATCGGCCTGCCGCTGGGCATTCTGTTCGGCGCCAACCGCCGTCTCGGCGAGTTCTTTGAACCGGTCATTCCGGTGATGAATACCGTGTCATCGGCGATCTGGGCAATTTTCGCGATCATCTGGTTCGGTGTGTCGAATGCCACCACGATCTTTGTGGTGTTCATGACCGCGATGCCGCTGATCATCACAAATGTCT
Organism: Burkholderiales bacterium; assembly: GCA_030833315.1. GTDB lineage: Bacteria > Pseudomonadota > Gammaproteobacteria > Burkholderiales > SG8-41. The sequence goes on along the minus strand of JAURHM010000010.1, from coordinate 6,076 downwards.
GGCAGGGCACGCGCACGGTCAGCGCCGACTTCATCGAACTGGCCCATGTCCTGCGCATGCCGTCGTGGAAGGTCATGCTCAAGATCTATCTGCCGACCATACTGCCCTACTTCTTTTCGGGCGCCAGGCTGGCCTTCGGTTTCGGCTGGCGGGTATCGCTGGTCGCCGAAACGCTGGGCTCCTCGAGCGGTGTAGGATACCGGTTGCGCCAGGCCGCCGACCTGATCCAGACTGATCAGGTGTTCGCTTGGACCCTGACCCTGGTGGTCATGATGGCCGCGCTCGAAATGGGCGTACTGCGCCCTCTGGAAGACCACCTGTTCCGCTGGAAAAAGGAAGCCGAGAATCAATGAGTACCCCGCGCAACAGCAAGCCGCCCCGCCGCCTCATCGTCGCCATGACCGGCGCGTCGGGCTCGGTCTATGGCATCCGCATCCTCGAACGCCTGCGTGAAATCGGCGGCTGGGAAACCCATCTGGTTGTTTCCGAAGCCGGTGTGCTCAATGCCTTCCAGGAATACGGCATGGACCGCAAAGCGCTGCACAAGCTGGCCGACGTCACCCACAACGTACGCGACATCGGCGCCACCATAGCCAGCGGCTCCTTCATCACGGCGGGTATGGTCATCGCACCCTGCTCGATGAAAACCCTTGCCGGAGTTGCCCATGCCTTCGCCGACAACCTGATCACCCGCGCCGCCGACGTGATCCTCAAAGAACGTCGCCGTCTGGTGCTGATCACCCGCGAGACACCGCTGAACCTCGCGCACATCCGCAACATGGAGATGGTGACGCTGATGGGCGGCGTGATTTTCCCGCCGGTGCCGGCTTTCTACAGCGGCGGCAAAACCGTTGACGATCTGGTCAACCATTCGGTCGGCCGCGTGCTTGACCTGTTCGACGTTGAACACAACTCCATTCCGCGCTGGGCCGGCGTCACCGGCCCCGCCGATCTCAAGGAAAAGAAAAAATAATGAAAGAAGCGACGAAGCCACTGCCTTACGCCAACGAAACCTTCCGCGGTTTCCTGGATCGCCTGCGCAGCGAAAAAGAACTCGTCGACATCAAACAGCCGGTGGACAGCCGGCATATCGCCACGCTGGTCGATCAGGCTGACAAGGCGCTACTGTTCCACAATGTCATCGGCTACAAGATGCCGGTGGTGTCGGGAATCATCCGTTCGCAGAAACGCGCCATCATGTCGATGGGCTGCGAAAACTATCCGGAAATCGAATTCCGCCTGGAACGCGGCATTGAAAAACCGATCCCGCCGCGCTATGTCGAATCCTGCGCCGCGAAACAGGTGATCAAGACCGGCAAGGACGTTGACCTGTTCAGCCTGCCGATTCCGATGTTCTCGATCTACGACGGCGGCCCGATGATCACCGCCGGTATCACCATTGCGCGCGATCCGGAATTCGGCCTGAACTCCGGCATCTACCGTTTCATGGTCAAGGAACGCAACCTGACCGGCATCGACATCGTCACCCCGAACAATATGCGGCTGTTTGCACAGCGCGCTTTCGAACGGGGTGAAGCGTTACCCATATCCATCTCCATCGGCAACCATCCTTTTGAAAACCTCGGCTCCGGCTTCCGTGCGCCGCTGGGGACCGATGAAATGGGCATCGCCGGCGGCATCCGCGGTCAGGCCATCGAACTCGCGCAGTGCGAAACCATCGATCTCCCGTGCATCGCCGATTCGGAAATTGTTCTCGAAGGTGAAATTCTGCCGACCGGCTGGACACAACCCGAAGGCCGCTTTGGCGAATTCACCCGGCTGATGGGTGGCCTGCACTGGAATCCCGTAGTGCGCATCAATGCCATCACCATGCGCAAGGACGCGATCTATTACGCGCTGCACATGCCTTGGGAAAACACCTGGCTGATGGCTCCGACGCGTTACACCCAGATCCGCCGCGCCTTGAAGACCGCCGGCGTGCAGGTCAAGGATATCAATGTCACGCTGGGCGGCTGTGGTATGTGGCACGCCGTGATCTCGATCAAGAAGCAGGCCGGGGAAGGCAAGAATGCGCTGCTCGCCGCGCTGTCGGTGATGGACCTGAAACATGTGGTCGTTGTCGATGACGACATCGACATATTCAATGCGATGGATGTCGAATGGGCTATCGCCACCCGCGTGCAGGGCGACAAGGACATCATGATCATCCCGGGCAGCCGCGCCAAGCCGCTGGACCCCAGCCTCGCGGTGACGCCGCCCGGCGTGGTTCCCACGGGCGCCAAGGTCGGCATCGACGCGACGATCTCCGAAGGCATTCCTCGCGAACGTTTCGAACGCATCGCCTACGCCTACACCGACCGGGCAAAAATCCATGATTACTACGCCGGCAAGGCCGACACCGTGCAGCAGGCTGCATCCGGCGATGCCGCTGTGACCGAGCTCGGGGCAAAAATAATCGCCGTCATCGAAAAAACACCGAAGTATTATTCGGAACTAGCCGAACAATTCGCCGACTACGACTTCCAGACCGTTGCCCGCACATTGGGCAAGCTACATGAGGACGGCACACTGTGGCAGGATCCTCGCGGCCGCATGTGCCTGCGCAACTCCGCTTTCGCGGCCAAGCCGCCGGTAAAAGGCCCCTGAGATGAACACTGCAGTCGCAGCCCATGCGGTTCCGACCGAAACCGGCGCCATCGCGGTCCGCAGCGTCAGCAAATGGTTCAAGACCGCTGACGGTGGGCCGCTGCAAGTGCTGGCCGACATCACCCTCACCATCCCGGCACATTCGATCGTCGCCATCCTCGGCGCCTCCGGCTGCGGCAAATCAACGCTGCTCAATATCATCTCCGGACTGGTCAAGCCCGAGCAGGGCGAAGTGTTGATCAACGGTACGCCCTCGCGCCAGTTCACCGACTGGCGCAGCGTCAGTTACATGTTCCAGGAGGACCGCCTGCTGCCCTGGCGCACCGCCCTGCATAACGTCGAATTCGCGCTGGAAGCCGGAACGATGCCGTATTCGGAACGTCAGGCCCGTGCTCGCGACGCGCTACGGCTGGTCGGTCTTGAAGCCTTCGCTGATTCCTTTCCCTACCAACTCTCCGGCGGCATGCGCAGCCGCGTCGCGCTTGCCCGTAGTCTGGTGCTGGAACCCTGCATCCTGCTGATGGATGAACCGTTCTCGCGGCTGGACGCGCTGACCCGTGCGCAGATGCACGACGAGTTGCTGCGCATCCAGCAGTTGAAACACATGACCATCGTGTTCGTGACCCATGACGTGGAAGAAGCCGTCGTTCTCGCTGACACGGTGGTGGTGATGGCGCCGCGCCCCGGACGCATACGCGACCAGGTTCCGATTGCACTGTCGCGCCCGCGCGATGCCACTGAAGCCGCCACCGCACAACTGGCACATCAGCTTAAATCATTGATTTAATTTTTATTTCAAAAGGGGTTCCAATGAAACCGGCACAACTATTGAAGGCTTTTGCCCTTGCCCTGCTGTTCGCCGCCGCACCCGCGCAGGCGCAGAAAATCAAAGTCGGTTACTGGACCAGCGGCTTCAGTCTCGGCTTCGGCGCAGTGATGGAGCAGATGAAAATGGCCGAGAAGGAAGGCCTTGAAGTCGAATGGGTAAAATTCGCCGAGGTCAACGGCCCCACCCGCGCCATCGTGCCACAGACCATCGACCTCGCCTTCGGCGCACCGTCCACCGCGTCGATGACCATCGCCGCTGACGGCGTACCGATCAAAATCGTAATGGCTTCGCAGATTGCCGAGGCGCAGATCGTTGTCCCCGCCGGCTCCCCGATCAAGAGTATCGCCGACCTCAAAGGCAAGAAGATCGGCATGTCGCCGCCCGGCAGCGCTACCCACGCCATTGCCACCTCGATCCTGCAGGGTATCTACAACCTGAAACCTGCCGACTACAGCGTGGTACCGGGCAATGAGGGGCGTCTCGCCCAGTTCCTGCTCCAAAAGGAAGTCGATGCGGCCGTCATCCGCTCGGTGACCATCGCGCAGATGAGCGACGACATCAAACTGACCTATCTCGGTAGCATCGTCGACGACTGGAAGAAGCTGACCAAAGTGAATGCCGCACCGATCCTTGCCGTAACCATAGTGCACAGCGACTATGTCGTCAAAAACGCCGAGGCAGTCGCCAAGTTCATCGCCGCGATGCGCAAAACCCTGGAATACGGCAGCAAGAACAAGGACAAGGTTGCGGAGATTCTGCAGAAGGCGGCCAATATGAACGCTGTCGATGCCAAGGCCTATGCCGCACAGTGGGACGGCGCTTATATGGCGAGCTTTGAAGCCTCCGATGTCTCTTCACTGAAACGCATGCAGGAAATCGTCAAGGCCGCCGGCGCCGCCAAGAATGATCCGCCTGAGGCCGCCTTCCTGACGGCCCCGTTCCAGCGCTCGAAGCAGATCAAATAATCCGCTGCGCGATGTCGATCCAAAGACTGCATCTGCACATCGAGAACACGCGCAAGAAGGCGAGCATCTTTCATACCCTGCCCGCACATTGGGCAGCCGCCTGCACCCGCCATCGCGCACTTGCGCGGCGCATTGATGTCAGCTTTGGCTGGGATGGCGATGTACTGGAAACTGCGCTGACTAATGCCGATCTGCTGATCGGCGTGCCCGCCAACCGCGACAAACTCGCGTCACGGGCGCCAAGACTGAAATGGATCCACGCCACCTCGGCCGGCATCGACGGCGTGCTGCCGCTGGACTGGCTGCCGCGCGGCATGGCATTCACCAACAACAGCGGCGCGCACGGCCACAAGACCGAGCAGTACATGGTCATGGCCTACAACCTGCTCAACTCGCACATGCCGGCGATCATGGCCAACCAGCATCAGCATCGCTGGGAAGCGTTGTTCTCGCCGAGCATCACCGGCAAAACAGTCGTAATCATCGGCCTTGGTGACCTCGGCGAAGCAGCTGCGCGTGCCGCAAAAAAAATCGGCCTCAAGGTCATCGGCGTGCGGCGCAGCGCACAGAAAAACCGCCATGCCGACAAGGTGGTGAGCTACAAACAGCTCGACAGGATGCTGCCGCTGGCCGATTTTGTCGTGCTCGCCGTGCCGCTAACCGCGGAAACGCGCGGCCTGCTCAACGGCAAGCGCATGGACCTGATGAAACCCACGGCCGGCGTGATCAATATTGCACGTGGTCCAGTCGCCGACTATCGCGCACTGGAAACCCGGCTTCGCCGCGGCAAACTCGGCGGCGCCATCCTCGACGTGGTCGATCCCGAGCCGCTGCCCGCCGACGCCTCGCTGTGGACCACGCCCAACCTGATCATCACGCCGCATATCTCCTGCGACGACGGTGAGCATTACATCGATATCTCACTCGACCTCTGGTTCGAGAACCTGGAACGTTTCCTCGCCGGCAAGGCCCTGAAACGGCGTATTGATCCGAAGCTGGGTTACTGAGAACCATGACTGCCGCGGCCCCCGCTTCACAGCCCCCTTCCCCCGGCAAACTCAATATCGATCATGTGGCGCATTTTGTGCCGCTTATCGATGCAGCCAGTTCAGCGCTGGAACAGGCGGGCTTCACGCTGACGCCGTTCTCGGCACAATCCCATCGTCTGGAACCCGGCGGCCCGCTGGTAGCCGCGGGCAGCGGCAACCGCTGCGTGATGTTGCGCGAGGGTTATCTGGAATTCCTGACGCCGACAGCCGACACGCCCATTGCCCAGCAACTGCGCACGGCGATCCAGCGCTATACCGGACTGCACCTGATTGCTTTCGGCAGCGCCGATGCTGAAGCCGATCACGCCCGTCTCGACAAAAACGGCTTTACACCGCTGCCGACGGTGGCGCTGCAACGCCAGATCGGCACCGAGCAAGGTGAAGAAACCGCACGCTTCTCGGTCGTGCGCGTGCCGCCGGGAACAATGGCCGAAGGCCGCATCCAGTATTGCCAGCAGCACACGCCGCAATGGCTTTGGCAGGAACGCTGGACCGCCCATGCCAACGGCGCGCGCGGACTCGCTGCGGTCATCATCTGTGTCGCCGATCCGCAGGAAGCCGCGCAGCGTTATGCCCGCTTCACCGGTCTGCTTGCCCAACTCGGCAATGGCCAGTGGCGCATCAAT